>JBOHJJ010000086.1:0-15491 GCA_050728495.1 Methylovirgula sp. | reverse complement strand
TGGTGCCCTGGAGAGGACTCGAACCTCCACGGCTTTCACCACTGGTACCTGAAACCAGCGCGTCTACCAATTCCGCCACCAGGGCAAGGGCATCCTCCATAGGGGCGGCTTCCGGCGCTTGTCAATCGGCGGCCGGCCCGCCGCAGGCGGGGCCTATACAGAGCCGCGCGCCTTAACTAGAACGGCGGCAGCACCGCGGATACCCCGGCCATGAATGACGATTACGCGAAGCGGTCCAGCCGCCTCATCGCGGTTTTTGGCGGCTCCGGCTTTTTGGGCCGGCATGTGGTGCGCGCTCTGGCAAAGCGCGGCTGGCGCGTGCTCGTGGCGACGCGGCGGCCCGATCTCGCGCTCTACCTCCAACCGCTCGGCGGGGTCGGCCAGATCTATGCCGTCCAGGCGAACCTGCGCTATCCGGAATCGATTGCCGCGGTGCTCCGCAAAGCCGATGCCGCGGTCAATCTGGTTGGAATTCTGCGCCAGAGCGGCGGCCAAACCTTCGATGCCGTGCATCGCATCGGCGCTGGGAATGTCGCCGCGGCGGTGCGCGACGCAGGCATCGAAACGCTGGTCCATGTTTCGGCGCTCGGCGCCGATCTTTCCTCGCCCTCGCTTTACGCCAAGAGCAAGGCGCAGGGCGAAGCCGCGGTGCGCGAGGCGATGCCGGGCGCAGTGATCCTGCGTCCCTCCGTGGTATTTGGGCCGGAAGATCAGTTCTTCAACCGCTTCGCGGCGATGGCGCGGCTCATGCCGGCGCTGCCGTTGATCGGCGGCGGCCTCACCAAGCTGCAGCCAGTCTATGCCGGCGACGTCGCGAAAATCGTGGCGCGGGCGCTCGACGGCGACGTCAAGCGCGGTGCGATCTACGAACTCGGCGGCCCGGAAGTACGCAGCCTGCGCGAGATCATGGCGTTCATTCTTGAAGTGACGGAACGCAAGCGCCTGTTGCTGCCGATCCCCTTCGGTCTGGCGAAGTTGCTCGGCTTTATGACCGAGACCGCGGCGAAACTGTCGCTCGGCCTGCTGCCGGAGACCTTCGTGCTCACCCCCGATCAGGTCGAGCTTCTGCGCCGCGACAATGTGGTTTCGGCGCAAGCCTCGGCTGAAGGCCGCACGTTAGCCGCGCTCGACATCATGCCGGAATCTTTTGAGATTTTGGTGCCGACCTATCTCGTGCGCTACCGCAAGTTCGGCCGATTCACCGAGCAGCGCGGCGTTTGATATGTCTCGGTCTCAGCTTCCGCCTTTCACGAGAAAGCCTGGTAAGTCCCATTCGCCGAACCGCGGCTGCAGGACGCATCAGCAATGAAGTTCACGCTTTCCTGGCTCAAGCGTCATCTCAAAACCGACGCCAAGCTCGACGCGATCGTCGCGACCTTGACCAAAGTCGGCCTTGAGGTCGAGCGCGTCTACGATCCGGCGGCTTCGCTCAAAGACTTCGTGGTGGCCGCGATCCTCGAGGCGAAGCCGCATCCCAATGCGGATCGTTTGCGCGTCTGTCTCGTCGATAGCGGCGGTACGCCGGTCCAGGTGGTCTGCGGCGCGCCCAATGCACGCGTGGGCCTGAAGTCGGTGTTCGCCGCGCCGGGCGCGCATATTCCTGGCAGGCAGGTGACACTTGGCAAAGGCGTTATCCGCGGCGTCGAGTCGAACGGCATGTTGGTTTCGGGCGCCGAACTCGAGCTTTCCCAGGATCACGACGGCATTCTCGAACTTCCCGACGATGCGCCGGTCGGCGCGGCGTTCGCGCAATGGGCCGGGCTCGACGATCCGGTCATCGAGATCAATCTGACGCCGAACCGCCCCGACGCGATGGGGGTAGCCGGCATCGCCCGCGACCTTGCTGCCGCCGGGCTTGGCGATCTGATCACGCCGCGCGTCGCTCCGGTTCCCGGCAATTTCCCCTGTCCAGTCGGTGTGAAGCTCGATCTCGCGCCTGGCGACCGGCCTCTCGCGCCGGCCTTCGCGCTGCGTCTGGTGCGCGGCGTGAAGAATGGGCCGAGCCCGGCGTGGATGCAAAGACTGCTTAGGGCGATCGGCCTGCGTCCCATCAACGCGCTCGTGGACATCACCAATTTCCTGACCTTCGACCGGGCGCGGCCGCTGCACGTCTTCGACGCGCAGAAAATCCGCGGCGACCTTTGCGTGCGCCGCGCGCATTCCGGCGAAAGCTTGCCGGCCCTCGACGGCAAGACCTATGCGCTCGACGAGGAAACGGTGGTCATCGCCGATAAAGCCGGCGTGCAATCGATCGCCGGCATCGTCGGCGGCGCGGCGTCGGGCTGCACTGAAGCGACGACCGAGGTGCTCATCGAATCGGCGCTGTGGGATCCGCGCAACATCGCGCGCAGCGGCCGCCGCCTCGGCATCGCGTCAGACGCGCGCTATCGTTTCGAGCGCGGCGTCGATCCGGCCTTTTGTCGGCCCGGTATCGAATACGCGACCAAACTTGCGCTTGAATTCTGCGGCGGTGTTGCTTCCGAAGTCGTCTTTGCCGGCCACGTGCCGGAGATGAAAACGCGTCTTACCTTTCCCTGGAGTGAGGTACGTCGGCTGACCGGCGTCGAGCTGCCGATCTCGGAAATGACGGCGATCCTCGAGCATCTGGGTTTCAAGCTCGCCAACGTGGTCGGTAACAGCAATCTCGTCGTGGTCGAAGCGCCGAGCTGGCGGCCCGACATTGAAGGCAAGGCCGATCTCGTCGAGGAAATCCTGCGTATCGCCGGACTCGAGCGGGTACCTGCGCAGCCGCTTCCGCCGGACGAAATCAAAGTCGCGACGCCGGTGCTCGATCCGCTGCAGCGACGGGTCGGAACCGCCAAACGGGCGCTTGCCGCCAACGGCCTCCTCGAAGCGGTCTGTTGGTCGTTTATCTCGCACGAGCAGGCGGTTCTCTTCGGCGGTGGCGACGCGGCTCTGGTTCTTGCCAACCCGATTGCCGCCGATCTTTCGGATCTCAGGCCAAGCTTGCTGCCGGGTCTCGTTGCCGCGGCCAAACGCAATGCCGACCGCGGCTTTCCCGACGTCGCTTTGTTCGAAGTCGGACAGATCTTCGAAGGCACGGAACCGGCCGACCAGAAGATCGCCGCGGCCGGCGTACGCTGCGGTCGAGCGCGGCTTGCGGCCATCGGACGCCACTGGGCGGCGAGCGAAGCGAACGCCGATCTCTTCGACGCCAAAGCCGATGCATTGGCGCTGCTCGGCGCGCTCGGGGCGCCGCTTGGCGGTTTGGCGGTTGTACCGGGCGGGCCGCCTTGGTTTCACCCCGGCCGCTCGGGCGCGTTGCAATTTAAGCCGAAGAACACGGTCGGCTATTTCGGCGAACTCCATCCGCGCGTTCTCGACGCGCTCGGCATCACCACGCCGCTCGTCGCGTTTGAATTGCGGCTCGACGACATACCAACGCCCAAATCGAAGGCGACGAAGACCAAGCCGAGGTTGGAACTTTCCGAATTCATGCCGGTTGAGCGCGATTTCGCTTTTGTGGTCGACCGCGATGTGAACGCCGCTGAGATCGTCGACGCCGTGAAGGCGGCGGAGCGCATTCTCGTCGCCGATGTCGCCGTGTTCGACATCTACGAAGGCGAGGGGATTCCCGCCGGCAAGAAGTCGGTTGCGGTGGCCGTCAGCTTGCAGCCGCACGATCACACACTGACCGAAGCGGAGATCGGCGCGGTTGCCGGCCGGATTGTTACGGAAGTCCGCGCCAGGACGGGCGCAATTCTAAGGGGATGAAATTTGCGAGCTATGATCCTGCTCTTCGCGGCGCTCGGTCTGGTTGCGACGCCGCTCTGCGCGGCGCCGAGGACCATCAAGGATTGCGAGAAGATCCAAGCAGCCGACGCTTATAACCGCTGCCTTGCATCGTTCGGCCCTGTCGCGCACATACATAAACTCGCGCCGGTACCGGCGGGCGCGTACCGCTATAGCTACGCCTATCGGCATCGGCCCAGACACACGTCGGCCATCGTGCGGCATGGGCGCCGCAAGCGCATGCTTTTGAAGTAAGCCTCACGCCTTGGCGGGCAGGGCGGCCTTGGCCTGTTCGATGATCGCCTTGAACGCCGCCGGCTCGCGGATCGCGAGATCGGCAAGCACTTTGCGGTCGATCTCGATCCCGGCGCGGGATAGACCGTTGATAAAGCGCGAATAGGTGAGCCCGAATTCGCGCGCCGCGGCGTTGAGGCGCTGGATCCAAAGGGCGCGGAACTCGCGCTTGCGGTTCTTACGGTCGCGCGTCGCATATTGCATGGAACGATCGACGGCGGCTTTGGCGGCACGGATCGTATTCTTGCGCCGACCATAAAAGCCTTTGGCGGCCTTCAGTGTCTTTTTGTGTTTGGCATGCGAGGTGACGCCGCGCTTGACGCGAGCCATGGCAGATCTCCCAAGATGGAATGACAATCAGGCGTTGGGCAGAAAGAACTTCTTCACGTTCTCGCCGTCGGTCTTGAACAGGACCTTGGTGCCGCGCAGATTGCGGATCTGCTTGTTGGTGCGCTTGATCATGCCGTGGCGCTTGCCGCGTTGCGCATAGATCACTTTGCCGGTCGCCGTCAGCTTGAACCGCTTCTTGGCGCCCGCTTTGGTCTTCAACTTGGGCATTTGCTCGTCTCCATCGGGCTGCCGCAACGCGGCGCCGCTTATTGGTTCGAGCGGGGAAATTCCCGCTCCGTTCGTTGCCGAACGAGCACAAGAACCGCCACGGCAGCCCTTATCAGCCGGGCGGTTCCAAGGAGCGGGCGTTATAGGCGTAAAGCCGTAGCCAAGGCAACCTCGAGGCTAGATTCGAACCGGCCTTTATTGCGCCGGTTGTGTGGCGGACGCGGAGAGTTCGGCCAGGGATTGGCGGATGACGGCAACGCTTCCCTGCAGGGCGAGGCTTGCCATGATTGCCGCGACGATGAAGTCCGGCCAGCCCGTTCGTGTGCCGAACACGCCCAGCGCGGCGAGCAGCACCGCCAGATTGCCGAGAACGTCGTTGCGCGTGCAGATCCAGGCCGAGCGGATGTTTGCCTCAGCGCGGCGATGCCGCCAGAGCAGGGCGAAGGACGCAGCATTGGCGCCCAGGGCCGCCAAACCAATGATTCCCATCGTCAAGGCGTGTGGGACGGTTCCGTGCACCACATGCCATGCGGTTACTGCGAGTACCCACATGCCAAATATGCCCATCGTCGCGCCCTTGGCGAGAGCGGCGCTTGCCCGATAGCGTAGCGCCATGCCCAAGACGAAAAGGCTGATGGCGTAATTTGCGGTATCGCCGAGAAAATCGAGCGCGTCTGCCTGAAGCGCCGCCGATCCTGCAGCCAGGCCGGCGCCGATCTCGACGCCGAACATGGCGGCATTGATGGCCAACGCCGCCCATAAGAGGGCCCGATAGGGTTGATCGCGCCCCGGCGGCGCATCGCGGCAGTGATCGCAGCAAGTGCTCATGGTTCTCAGCTTTCCGCCAAGTATATAGGAACTGGACGGCAACCGTGCGCCGCGAGGATCAAGCCGGGCAGAGCGGTTTATTTTGGCGCCAGGATCATTACCATCTGGCGACCTTCCATTAAAGGTTCGGTTTCGACTTTGGCGAAGGACAAGGTCTCGGCGCGCACCCGGTCGAGGAGCTTATATCCGAGTTCTTGGTGGGCCATTTCGCGGCCGCGGAAGCGCAGGGTGACTTTCACCTTGTCGCCTTCCTCGAAGAAGCGGCGTACCGACTTCATTTTCACGCCGTAGTCGTGTTCGTCGATACCAGGCCTAAGCTTGATCTCCTTGATCTCGACGACCTTCTGCTTTTTGCGCGCTTCCGCCGCCTTCTTCTGTTCGAGAAAGCGGAACTTGCCGTAATCCAAGATCTTGCAGACGGGAGGATTGGCGGTGGGGACGATCTCGACGAGGTCGAGGCCTGCATCATCGGCTGATTGCTGGGCTTCGGCGGCTTCAACGACGCCACGGTTGTGCCCTTCGGCATCGATGAGTTGAACTTCGTGAGCGCGGATTTCACGGTTGATACGCGGCCCGTCCTTTTGCGGGGCCTGAACACTCTTCATGGGTCGGCGAATGGGTTGGTCTCCTCTAATGAATGATCGAATCCGGCGTTTCCCACGGAATGCCTACCAGCACCCTGGATCTCGTCATACTCGCCATTTAGAATCGTTGCATTGGGCGGCGAAGTCAATGGAGCGAACGCGGGGCGGCGGCATCGCGCGTGACATTTTACCTAATCTCGTTCTGACGCATTGCCAATTCCAGCCCGTTCACCTTGGCGAGGGGACTAACGCGGCGTAGGCGGCGAGAGTTTCGGCTTTCATACGCTCGATGGAAAACCGGTTCACGACATGGGCTCGGGCGCGCAGAAAAAACGCGTCACGTCCCGCCGCCCCGAGCGTCAGAGCCTCAAAGATCGCTTTGGCGAGCGCCTGCCCGTGACCGCCTGGCACACGCCAGCCGGTTCGAAACGCAAGATCGACCTCGGGTGGCGCAAGAACGACTTCGCTGAGCCCGCCAAGGTCGGAAACGACGACCGGCGTCCCCATAGCCTGGGCTTCGACCGCAACGTGGCCGAAGCCCTCAGGCCGTGACGACGGCGCGACCGCAACGGCGGCGGCGAGCAAAGCTGCGGGCATATCGCCGCAATGACCGACGCGCCGCACCGTACCGCTCAATCCGGCTTCCGCGATCGCGGCATCGATCTCGCGAACATAGGCGCTGCGCCCTTGGTCGTCGCCGGCCAGGATGAACTTCGTGCCGGTGAGCCCGGCCCCGACGAGAAGGCGCGCGGCCTCGACGAACGTCTTGTGGCCCTTCCAGGCGGTGAGCCGCGCCGCCAGCAGAACGATCCTCTCTTCACTCGCGGCGCCCCAAATCTCGCGCAGGTATTTCACGCGCGCCACGTCAACCTGCTGCGGGTTGAAGACGCGCAGATCAATGCCCCGTTCGATGAGCCGGACATTGCCGGCTGCAAAAGGATAGAGTTCGGCGATGCGGCGCGCGGTATAGACCGAGTTGACGATGACGGCATCGCCCTTCGCCATGATCGAATTGTAGCGCAATTTGAGCGCGTTGCTGCCGGAATAGGCGCCGTGATAGGTGGTTACGAACGGAATCTTCCTGCGCCGGGTCGCCCCATAGGCAACCCATGCGGGAGCGCGGGAGCGGGCATGCAGGAGCGCGATGTCTTCCTGATCGATCAGCCGGATCAAGCGGTGCTGATTGAGCACCATCTGGATAGGGTTCTTGCTGCGTGCCGGGAATGGCAGCCAGATACCGCCGTTTGCCTGCAACTCGCTCACCATCCGGCCGCCCTTGCTCGCCACCAGCGCCCTGGCGCCGACCTCGGCGAGCGCCGCGGCAATGTCGATTGTCGCAACCTCGGCGCCGCCGGCATTCAATTCCGGTATGATCTGCAGGATCGCGAGCCCGGCGAGCGGATGTGCGCCCCGTCCGACCAATCCGTCGCTCGATTGTTGTCGCGTCGCCTGTAACAAGGCTCGTGCCTCGGGCAAGTCAACCTTTATGGCCGCTCACACTCATAGCGCAAAGATAGAGGCGAAGCGGATGCAACCGCAAACGGGGATTGCCGAAGCAGAGCTTCGTCCACAGTTCCTCGCTTTGGGGGACGGCAGGCGCATTGCTTATCTGTGCCGCATCGCCGAAACGGATGCTCGCCCTGGCCTCGTCTGGCTCGGCGGGTTCATGTCGCACATGCGCGCCACCAAGGCGACGTTCCTTGACGAATACGCCGCCCGCGAAAAGCGCGCCTATCTGCGCTTCGACTATTCGGGCCACGGCGAGTCGGAGGGAGCATTCGAGGCGGGGACGATCGGCGCCTGGCTCGAAGAGGCGCTGGCAATCATCCGCGCCCAAACCTCAGGCCCGCAGATTCTCGTCGGTTCGTCGATGGGCGGATGGCTGGCGTTGCTCGCAGCGCGCGCCTTCGCGCAAAGCGGCGAACTGAACCGTCTCGCCGGATTGTTGCTGCTCGCGCCGGCTGTCGACATGACCCAGCGGCTGATTTTCGAGAAACTGCCGCCTAGCTCGCGCGCACAGCTCGAAACCGAAGGCGTCTGTCTGCTCCCTTCCGCCTATTCGGATTCGCCGTATCGGATCACGCGCGGCCTCATCGAAGAAGGACGCCGGCATCTGCTGCTCGATGCGACGATCAGGACCTATTGTCCGGCTCATATCATTCACGGCATGAAGGATGAAGATGTGCCTTGGCATTATGCGATGACGCTGGTCGAACGTCTCGCCGGCGATCCCATCGCGCTGAGCCTCGTCAAAGACGGCGATCATCGCCTATCGCGCCCCTGTGACCTGGCGCTAATCGCGCAAGCGATCGAGACGATCGTCGAACGGCGGTAAGCTTCAGGGCTCGGCGGGATCGAACTCAATATCTGCGGCAAAGACCCGCCGGGCGCCCGGTGGAGGTTTTGGAAACGGCGAGGCGCGCATGACGACCGCTAGGCTTTCCGCATCGAGTTCCGTATCGCCGCTCGACTTCAGGAGCCGGATGTTTTTCGCGCTGCCGTCGTCGTTGATCTCGAAATAGATCGTCGCAGTTCCTTGCGCGCCCCGGGCGCGGGCATCGGCGGGGAATTGTTTGGCGAGTTCCAACATGCCGAACACGATCGTCTTATAGCTCAACGCCTCGTCGCCTTCCGCCGTAGGCCTGGGGACGGCGACGGCGCGCCGCAGCGGATCATCATCCATGATCCCGAAGGGCGAGGATGCCGGCGTCGGGATCGGATGCGCCTGAATCTGCAGTCCCGCCAGGGTCGGCAGGCTGGGAGCGGCAGTCGGTTGCAGCGGCGGCCGCAAAGCGGGCGGATTTGGCGGCTGCGCGAGCTGCTTCTGCGCCTCGGCCCGTGCTGCGGGTCGAGCTTGCTGTGGGGGCTTTGGTGTTGGGTGTGCTGCCGCAGGCTTTGGCGGCTGGGCTTGCGCTGGCGCCGGTTTGGCTTGCGCTGCCGGTTTTTTGGCTGGTGCGGACGGCGACGCGGATTTGGCTTGCGCCCTCTGTTGTCCGGCGGGGCTCGCGGGCTTGGCGGCATTTTGAGCCGTACCTTTGTTGGTTTTGCCGGGATCGCTGATGAGATCGACCGGGATTTCAACCGTCGCGTTTTGGCTGGTTTGCGGGGCTTGCTCCAACCGGTTGAGGAGAAACAGCCCCAACAGATGCAGGGTGAGACTACCGGCAAGCACGACCGCAAACAGCGGTCGGCTCTCCGCCGCAGGCATCACCGCACCGATGGCGCCGAGAATGTCGGCGCGCTCGGTGCCGAAACGATCGACATCGAATGCCGGCGGGCTACCATCCTGGATCAATCGTCGCAACTCGCGCCTGCGGAAGCCGGAATTTTAGCGCACAAAGCCGACGATGTCTTTGACCGCGTGCATCGTCGTTTGGGCCAGCACCCGCGCGCGCTCGGCCCCATGCTCCAACACCGCATCGATATGGGCCGCGTCCTGCGCAAGCTTTCCCATCGCTTTGCCGATCGGCGTAAGCTTGGCGACGGCCAAATCGATCAATGCAGATTTGAAGGCCGAGAAATTGCCGCCGCCGTAGGTTTTCAACACCTCGGCTTTCGAGCGCCCTTCGAGGGCCGCGAAAATCCCGACGAGATTATCCGCCTCGGGCCGTTTGGCGAGGCCTTCGATTTCGCTCGGCAGCGGCTCGGGGTCGGTCTTGGCTTTGCGAATCTTCTGGGCGATCGTGTCGGCGTCGTCCGACAGATTGATGCGCGAATAATCCGATGGATCGGATTTCGACATTTTCTTGGTGCCATCACGCAGGCTCATGACGCGCGTCGCCGGGCCTTGGATCAGCGGCTCCGGCAGCGGAAAGAATGCGTCGCCGTGTCCAAGCGCCGCGATCTCCTCGGCGAAGTCCTGGTTGAATTTCTGCGCAATGTCGCGGGAAAGCTCCAGATGTTGTTTCTGGTCCTCGCCGACCGGCACGTGCGTGGCGCGATAGACGAGAATGTCGGCGGCCATCAGGATCGGGTAGGCGTAGAGCCCGACCGAGACGTTCTCGCGATCCTTGCCCGCTTTCTCCTTGAACTGCGTCATGCGGTTGAGCCAGCCAAGCCGTGCCACGCAATTCAAAACCCAAGCGAGTTCGGCATGTTCGGCCACTTGGCTCTGGTTGAAGACGATGTGTTTTTCGGCATCGATCCCAGCGGCGAGGAAGGCGGCAGTGACTTCGCGGATGCTGGCTTTCAGTTCCGCCGGCTTCTGCGCCACCGTGATGGCGTGGAGATCGACGACGCAATAGATGCAGCCGTGGGTTTCCTGCAGCGCCACGAACCTGGTGATGGCGCCGAGATAATTTCCGAGGTGCAGATTGCCGGTCGGCTGCACGCCAGAAAAAGCGCGCGGTTTGAATTCGGGCATGGAGACTCCGCCAATTGCGATGCTTATGGCGCTGGCGGTGAACTCTGGCAAGCCCGCGCACAGCCGCCAAAAGGCCGGCCGGATCAAAGAATGAAGCGGCTCAGATCGGCGTTGCGGGCGAGATCGCCAATGTTCTTCTCGACGTAGTCGGCGTCGATGGTGATCGTCTCGCCGAACCGGTCAGGCGCGGTGAAGCTCACTTCGTCGAGCACCCGCTCCATCACCGTCTGCAGGCGCCGCGCCCCGATGTTCTCGACGCTCGAATTGACCTGCACCGCGATCTTGGCGACGGCGTTGACGCCGTCGGGCGTGAAGGCGACCGTGACGCCTTCGGTCTGCATCAGCGCTTCATATTGTTTGATGAGGCTCGCTTCCGTCTCGACCAGGATGCGGCGGAAATCGTCCTCGTTCAGCGGCGAAAGCTCGACGCGGATCGGCAACCGGCCTTGCAGCTCGGGCAGCAAATCGGACGGCTTGGCGGCATGGAAGGCGCCCGACGCGATGAACAATACGTGGTCGGTCTTCACCGCGCCGTGTTTGGTGGAAACCGTGGTCCCTTCGATCAGCGGCAGGAGATCGCGCTGCACGCCTTCGCGCGAAACGTCGGCGCCGATGCGGCCCTCGCGTCCGCAGATCTTGTCGATTTCGTCGAGGAATACGATGCCGTTGTTCTCGACCTCGCGGATCGCCTCCTGGACGATCTGATCCTGGTCCATCAGCTTGTCGCTTTCCTCGGCGATCAACGGCTCATAGGCGTCCTTTACCAGGGTGCGGCGCAGCTTTGCCTGTTTGCCGAAGCCCTTGCCGAAGATATCGCCGAGTGAAACGGCGCCGATCGTGGCGCCGGGCATGTTGGGAAGCTCGAACATCGGCAGGCCCGATGAAGGCTGCGACAGTTCGATCTCGATCTCCTTGTCGGCCAATTCTCCGTCGCGCAGTCTCCTGCGGAAGGTGTCGCGCGTTACTGGCGAGGCGCCGGGACCGACGAGCGCGTCAAGCAGCCGTTCCTCCGCCGCGAGCTGGGCGCGGGCGTTCAGCGCCTTGCGCTTCTCCTGTTTGACCATGGAAATTGCGATCTCGACTAGATCGCGGACGATCTGTTCGACGTCGCGTCCGACATATCCCACTTCCGTGAACTTGGTCGCCTCGACCTTGAGGAACGGCGCATTGGCTAGTCTCGCGAGGCGCCGCGAGATCTCCGTCTTGCCGCAGCCGGTTGGGCCGATCAACAAAATGTTCTTCGGCCTGACTTCATCGCGCATCGGCCCTTCGAGACGCAATCGCCGCCAGCGGTTGCGTAGCGCGATGGCGACGGCGCGCTTGGCCTGTTTCTGGCCGACGATGAAACGATCGAGTTCGGAGACGATCTCGCGGGGAGAAAAATCGGTCATGCTTGCGGGCGACGCCAACAGAGTGGGGAGAGCATCATGGAATGCTCTCGATGACGAGATTGCGGTTGGTATAGACGCAGATGTCGGCGGCAATTTCGAGGGCGCGGCGGGCAATCGCCTCGGCGTCGAGATCGGTCGAAAGCAGCGCCCGGCCGGCGGCCAGCGCATAATTGCCGCCCGAGCCGATCGCCATGACGCTGCCGTTCCCCGTCATTTCCGGCTCAAGCACGTCGCCGGTGCCGGTTAGCACCAGGCCCGCGTCTTTGTCGGCGACGAGCATCATGGCTTCGAGCCGGCGCAGATAGCGGTCGGTGCGCCAATCTTTGGCAAGTTCCACGCAGGCGCGCACGAGTTGGCCGGGATATTGTTCAAGCTTGGCTTCGAGCCGCTCGAAAAGCGTAAACGCGTCGGCGGTCGCACCTGCGAAACCGCCGATCACGTCGCCTTTGGCGAGGCGGCGCACTTTCTTGGCGTTGCCCTTGATGATCGTCTGCCCGATGCTGACCTGTCCGTCGCCGCCGATCACGGTGCGGCCGCCCTTGCGAACCATGACGATCGTGGTCGCATGCCAGCTGTCGCGGCTCGGCGAGGGATCGGTCATCTCGTGGGGAACTCGCGTTACGCGGAAGGACTGGTCACTCCATCTATGGGGTAGCCCCGAGCCTTGCAAGGGTTAAGGGCGGCGGGACAGGCGCTTCGCCGCACGTTCGGTCGGCAATGCAGAAAAGCGATTTCATTAGCTATGCCAAAGGCTTTCGCCGGCTTGGTTTTCCCTTTACCGAAAAATGCTCTACTATCCGCCCGCCTTCGCCAAGAACCTAAGCAGCCATGCGCAAAGCCTTCATTTCCCGCAAGACAAAGGAAACGGCGATCGAAGTCCGCGTCGATCTCGACGGTACCGGGCTCGCCAAGATTGCGACCGGCGTCGGCTTTTTCGACCATATGTTGGAGCAGGTTGCGCGCCACTCCTTGATCGACATCGAGATCGCCGCCAAAGGCGATCTGCATATCGATCCGCATCACACCGTCGAGGATACCGGCATCGCGCTCGGCCAGGCTTTGCGCCAGGCGCTCGGCGAGGGGCGGGGCATTAGCCGCTTCGCCGACGTGCACGTGCCGATGGACGAAGCCTTGACCCGCGTCGCAGTCGATCTTTCCGGGCGGCCGTTTCTGGTCTTCCGCACCAAGTTCACGCGCGCCAAGATCGGCGGTTTCGATACCGAGCTGGTGCGCGAATTCTTCCAGGCTCTGGCGACGCATATGGGCGTGAATTTGCACGTCGAGACCTTATATGGCGAAAACAGCCATCATATCGCCGAGTCGGCGTTCAAGGGTCTTGCCCGAGCGCTGCGCGCCGCGATTGCGATCGATACGCGGCAGAGCGGCGAAATCCCCTCGACCAAAGGGTCGCTGGCTGGCTGACGGAACGTGACATGCCCGTCTATACGGTTCATCTCCCGACGCGCAGCCGGCGCGACACACCGGGCTTTGCGGACGAGTTCCGGCCGGCGACGCAGGCCGGGCTCGTTGGCGCCGAATTCGTGCCGGAACGCTTTTCGCGCGCCGCGTTTTTCCTGGGGCCGATCTGGCTTGCCTGGCACGGACTCTGGCTCGAGCTTTTCTTGTGGCTGGTCGCGTTCTCGTTGCTGGCGGTCCAGCCCATCCTCGGAATGGGGACGAGCTTCTTGATTGGCGTTCTCCTCGAAGTTCTTCTCGGCCTCGAGGCCAATAATCTGCGCCGCGGCGGGCTGACGCGGAGCGGCTATCGCCTCGTCGATGTCGCTGCCGGGGCGACGCGTAACGACGCGGAGCTCGGCTTTTTCCACCGCTATCTGGAAAGCAGCGCTTCGCAACCTCAGGAAACGCCGCTGCCGCCACCGCCGCCAACACCACAAGCTGAAGTTCTCGGCGTATTTCCGCTGCCGGAGGACCCGCGGTGATTGCCATCATCGATTGCGGCTCCGGCAATCTCCACTCCGCCCGCAAGGCATTCGAGCGCGCCGCGCGCGAAGCGGGCGTGGCAAGCGAGATCAAAGTGACGGGCGATCCCGAGGAGGTCGCCAAGGCGGACCGTGTGGTTTTGCCCGGCGTCGGTGCCTTTGCCGACTGCCGCCGCGGCCTCGATGCCGTTGCCGGCATGGTCGATGCGCTGAACGAAGCCGTCGTGGAGAAAGGCCGGCCGTTTCTCGGCATCTGCGTCGGCATGCAGCTGATGGCCGCGCGGGGCCTCGAATACGAAACGACAGCCGGCCTCGGCTGGATCGGCGGCGACGTCGCCGCGATCGTGCCCGCGGATCAGCGGCTGAAGGTTCCGCATATGGGCTGGAACACGCTCGACGCGCTGCAGGACCATGCGTTGCTCGCCGGAATTCCGACGGGCCCTGGCGGATTGCACGCCTATTTCGTGCATTCCTATGCGTTCACCAGCGTCGCGCCGGGTGAAGTCGTCGCCGCGACCGAATACGGCGGTCCGATCGTCGCCATCGTCGGGCACGACAACATGGTCGGTACGCAATTCCATCCCGAAAAGAGCCAGAGGCTCGGTCTGGCGCTCATCGGCAATTTTCTGCGGTGGCGGCCGTGATCCTCATTCCGGCCATCGACCTAAAGGACGGCCAATGCGTGCGCCTAGTGCAAGGCGACATGGAAAAGGCGACGGTGTTCCACGCCGATCCGGTGGCGCAGGCGGAGATCTTCGCGGCGCAAGGCTTCGAATATCTGCACGTCGTCGACCTCGACGGGGCGTTCGCGGGCAGGCCGATCAACGCCTCTGCGGTCGAAGCGATTCTTGCGCGCGCAAGGCTGCCCATGCAGCTCGGCGGAGGCATTCGCGATCTTGCAACGATCGAAGCTTGGCTCGGCAAGGGCGTCGATCGGGTGATCATCGGCACGGCGGCGGTGCGCGATCCCGAACTTGTACGCGGCGCGGCGCGGCGCTACCCCGGGCGGATCGCGGTCGGGATCGACGCGCGCGCCGGGAAAGTGGCGGTCGAAGGTTGGGCGAAGAGCGCCGAGATGAGCGCCGTTGAGCTTGCCCGCAGGTTCGAGGATGCCGGCGTCGCGGCGATCGTCTATACCGACATTGGCCGGGACGGCGCGCTGAAAGGTCTAAATGTGGAGGCGACGCTCGCTTTGGCCGATGCGATCTCAATTCCCGTGATTGCCTCGGGCGGGCTCGCCTCGCTCAAGGACGTAGTGAGACTGCTGATGCCCGATTGTGCGAAGCTTGAAGGCGCCATCACCGGCCGCGCGCTCTACGACGGGCGGCTCGACGCCAAGGCGGCGCTGGCATTGATCCATGCGGCCGCGGAGAAGAACCTTGCTTAAGGCGCGTCTGATCCCCTGTCTCGACGTGAAGGACGGCCGCGTCGTCAAGGGCGTCAATTTCGTCGATCTGCGCGATGCCGGCGATCCGGTCGCCTGCGCGATCGCCTATGATGCGGCGGGTGCCGACGAGCTTTGCTTCCTCGACATCACCGCGAGCCATGAGAACCGCGGCATTCTCCTCGATGTCGTCCGACGCACGGCGGAAGCCTGTTTCATGCCGCTTACCGTGGGCGGCGGCGTGCGCACCATCGACGACATCCGCAATCTTTTGCTCGCCGGCGCCGACAAGGTCTCGATCATGACCGCGGCCGTGAACGACCGCGATCTCGTGCGCCTCGCGGCGGAGAAATTCGGCAGCCAGTGCATCGTCGTGGCGATCGATGCGAAAGAGAC
>JBOHJJ010000085.1:0-8937 GCA_050728495.1 Methylovirgula sp. | reverse complement strand
CTGCTCGAAGCGGAGCGGCGGATCGGCGTTGTGCTCACCGAGTCGTTTGCGATGTGGCCGGGTTCCTCGGTCAGCGGCCTCTATTTCGCGCATCCGGACGCACATTATTTCGGGGTCGGCAAGATCGAGCGCGACCAGGTTGCGGATTATGCCAAGCGCAAAAGCATGACAAACGAAGAGATGGAGCGCTGGCTCGCACCGATCCTAAATTACGATCGCGTTGGTGCGCCGGTCGCGGCGGAATAAGCCGTATGAAAGCGACCCGCTATTTTGAAGAGCAGGTGCGGCACAGACGACCTTATACAGACGACCTTATATTGAGCCAGAAATGTGTATCGCGGTCATCGGCGCGCCGCCGCGGCGAGACACCCAAGAAGATGGGCGGATACGCTATTGGGGCGCAGTGACCGATAGACGGGGCGGAAGCAGCGCATATTACGGGTCGTCACCCTCGATGATGGAGAAACGATCCACAACGCCTTCTTCGACCGGAATTTCCGGGAGGATTAAATATATAAAGCTTCATTATTATCCGGAAACCGATAGTCTTTACATCGGGCTCAAGCCAAAGCCGGGCACTGAGACGCGCGAAGTCGCGGAGGGTCTTAACATCGATCTTGACGCAAACGGAGACATCGTCGGTTTTGACATAGACCACGCCTCGCGGCGCCTCGATCTTTCCACTCTCGAGACGATTGCTTTACCGGTCGCGCCCCGCGTCGCCTAGCTTTTGGCCGTTCTCTTCTTCGGCCTCTCTGCCAGCAGATCCCGCAGTGTCTCGATCGTCGAGAGATCCGCCTTACCGTCGACGCGCGCCGGACGGAAATGGCGCTGGAAGGCGGCAACCGCATTCACCGTTTTCGCATCGTAGGCGCCACTGACGCTCGTGTCGTAGCCATAGGCAGCGAGCATTTGCTGCAACACCTCGACTGTCTCGCCGGCAGCGCCGCGCGCAAGCGGCATGTCGCGGTCGAGTGGATGCGGCTCGACATAACGGCCGACGCCGGCCGCCGCGAGCTCGCCCCACGGGAAATATTCGCCGGGATCGATCTTACGCCCCGGCGCGACGTCGGAATGGCCGAGGATGCGCACCGGCGCAATAGCGTGTCGGCGCGCAATGTCGCGGCAGAGCGCGATTACCACTTCGATCTGCACCTTGGGATAGGCCGGCGCCCCCAACGCATGCCCCGCATTTTGGATTTCGATTCCAATCGAAGCGGAGTTGATGTCCGTCTCGCCGGCCCAGAAGGATTCTCCGGCATGCCAAGCGCGATGCGCTTCCGGGACGAGTTGCAGGATGTCGCCGTCTTCCTCGACAAAATAGTGCGCCGAGACTTCGGCCGCGGGGTCGCAAAGCCGTGCCAGCGCAGCCAAGCCCCTTGCCATGCCCGTATAGTGGAGGAGGATCAAATCCAGCTTGCCGCGGCGCGGCGCATAGTTCGGCGAAGGATGCACGCGGCGGACGAGCGGGCTGTCGGGAGGGAACGCCGTCATGAGCGATGCAGAAAGGTTGGGGACGCGGCTAGTGCCGTGGAAGAGTGTAGCCGATCTGGAACTGCCCGAGGGCGACGGCGGGCCTCTTGTTGACGCCGCCCCGCCCAGCGCCTATGTCGGCTTCGCCAGTCGGCCGGACGGCCGCCGCATATGCGGAGGAAAGTCCGGGCTCCATGGAGACACGGTGCCGGATAATGTCCGGCGGGGGCGACCCCAGGGAAAGCGCCACAGAAAGCAGACCGCCTGTCCTTGGGGCAGGCAAGGGTGAAACGGTGCGGTAAGAGCGCACCGCGCGCATGGCAACATGCGTGGCATGGCAAGCCCCACCGGGAGCAAGACCGAATAGGGGCGCATGCGGCTCGATGAGGGCCGCAGGTCCGTCTCCGGACCGTCGCTCGGGTTGGTTGCTTGAGGCGGCCGGCAACGGCCGTCCCAGAAGAATGGCCGTCGCGCGCGCGGGGGGCACCCCGCGCGCCATACCGAACCCGGCTTACAGGCCGGCTGGCATATCTTTCCACAGCGCATCCTTGCGCGAAGCGTAGCGGCGATGAAGCATCGGGAAGACGAGCCTCGATTGCTCGGCCGGCGATGACGGCGGACGACTAGCCGCCGAGCCGGCCGGCGGCGTGCGCCAGCATCGTATAGACCTTACCCGTCTCCGAAGTTAGATACGTGCGGGTCAAGCTGTCGTCGCGGTCATCGCGGCTTACGTCGGCGAGCAACCGCTCGAACTCCTGCACGTAGCGGTCAACCGTGTCGCGGAACTCGATGTCGCTGCGGTAGCGGCGGCGGATTTCCTCGAACGTCTGCGGACCGCGGCCGATGTAGAGCTGCCGCGAGAAGGCGGTGAGTTCCCCGCGCCGATAATTGTCCCACGCCTCACCGATTGCGGCATGATCGACCATGCGGGCGATGTCGTGCGAGATCGCCTCCAAAGGTTCGCTCTGCTGAGGCACGCGCGGCAACGGTTTCGGCGGCTGTGTTTCCTCGCGCGAAGCGCGGGCGAGAAGATCGGAAAGCCAGCTCGGCCCGCGATCGCCGGCGTTTGCCGGACGCGGTCCGTTCGTCAGCGGACGCGGGGGCCGCGGCGGTTCCGAACGCGGTGCTTCGGCGAGCGCCGCTTCGCGCTCGGGCCGAGCCGCTTCAAGGCGCCGCACCAAGGCGCCATCGGACCGTCCAGCACCGAATGTCAAAGGATCCGACAGATCGTAGGAATGACCGGAGCGCGCGACGATGTCCGTCAATTCATTGAGCGCCTTGATCTGATCGGCGACCACGCGTCGCATAGCTGCGGTTTGCTCGGCCGTTTCCTGCGGCAGAACCACGGCATTGCGGCGCAACTCCTCGCGGGTGGTTTCGAGTTCGCGCTGGATCTCACGCGAAATGCCGCGCATCTCGTTCGCCGCCACCTCGAAACGCGCCGTCGATTGGCCCAAAATCCCTTCGATCTCGGTATTTGCCTGTTCGTAAGCGGCCCGCAGGAGCGCCGCCGTGCGCTCGCGTTCGGTGCCGAGCGAAGAACGTATGTCGCCGAACTGCCGCTCGACCATACCGGCGGTGGTCTGCGACGTTTCCGCCAGAAAGATGCCGATCTCTTGTGCGCGGTTCTCGACGCGGTGGAAGGATTCATCGATGGCCGCCGAGAAGGACGCCATCACCTGACCGAATTCGTCGCGCTGCGCTTGTACCGAGTTGAGGAGCGTTCCGAGCGCGTCGCGGCGTTCGTCCAACGTGCGGTCGAGCTCGACCTGCGAGCGGGAGAGATCGGCCGCCGCCGCTGCCAGCGCCTGCTGCTGGTGGGCGATCGTCTCGTAGAGCGCCTGGGCGCTGCCGATCGTCGCGCCCGCATTGGCGCCGAGATCTTCGATTTCTTGGGTGATCCCCGTGACCGCCTGTTCGAATTGCTGGATGCGCGCGGCCAAGCCCGTTTCGATCGACTTGAAGCTCGTATCGGCGTTGTTGATCATGTCTTGCAGAGCCGCATTTCGGTCGCCCAGCGCGCCGATGGTTGCGCCCATCTCCTCTTTCAGCCTTTCGTTGGTCGCAAGCAACGCCTGCACGGAAGCCGCCGCATTGGAGACCAGCGCATCATTGAAATTGACGGAGGACTGCTCGAGGGCGGCCGTAAGTTCGGCCTGCTTTTGCCCGAGGTGCGTGACAAGGTCGGAGCCTTTGGTCTCAAGCACCGTATGGATCTCATCCGATCGCGCGCGTAGGCTTTCATCCAGACCACGGCTGCGCTCATCGAGCGTGATCTGCAGCTCGGACAAGCGGCTTGCGAGGGTCGTGCCGATCTCCGACACCCGGGCGGCGAGCACGCCGCCGATTTCGCCGATGCGTCCGGCGAGCGTCGAATCGATATCGCTCGAGGCCTGCGCGAGCAACGTTTTCAGCACATCGGTGCGCCCGGTGAGCAACCGGGCGAGCTCGCCGGATTCCTGATCCAACGCGATGCCGATGTTGCTTGTATGGCGTGCGAGGCTCTCGTCGATTTCGCGAGCGCGCGTTGTAAGGTTGGTGCTGAGGTCGCGGCCGCGCGCATCGAGATCCGCCGAGACCGAGTCGAGGCGGTTGACCACCCGCTCTTCGAAACTGGCGATGCGTTCGTCGAGCGTCTCGGCGATTTCCGCCGCCCTTCCGCCGAGCGCCGCGTTGACTTCGTCCGCCTTGGCGGAAAGCGCTTCGGTGATCGACGTGGCGCGGTTAACGAGGATCTCGTCGATTTCGTTGGCCCTCGTCTCCAGGGCGTGGGCGACTTCGCGGCCGCCTTCGCCGAGCACTTTGGCGATGTCGAGCGTGCGCACCGCCAAACTCTCACTGAGCGATTTGGCACGCCCCTCGAGTCCGGAATCGACCCGCAGGATCAGCGTGTCGAGTGCTTCCGCCAGTTCCTGCAGTTTGGCCGAAGCGCGATCCTCAAAAGCCCGGGTCTGCGCGACGAACACGTCCGCCATCTCGCGGGCGCGCATTTCGAGCTTCTCGTCGAGCTCGCTGCCTTGCACGGAAATTACCGAATCGAGCGAGTCGAGCTGCTTGGCGATCAGCCCCGACAATTGTTGGGCGTCATCGCCGAGCCGAGCCGCGATCGCGTCGGCGCCACCGATCATTGCCTGCTGGAACTCACGCAGGCGATCGGCCAGTGTTCCGCCGACTCGTTCGCTATGGGTGGCGATCGCATTGATTGCGTCATTGACCGTTTCGGTAAAGCGATCGCCGAGCGTAACGGAATGATAGGTAAACGCATCGAGAGAATCCTGCGCGGTCACCGTCAATCGCTCATTGATCTTCTCGGATTGCGCCGCTACTTCCCCGAAGCGCTGCATCAGCGCTTCGGAAATGTCCTCGCTCGCGTGGCCTACGGTGAGTTCGATACTCTCCTTGGCTCGCTCCAGACGGCCGACGATGTCCTCGGCCTGCATCGTTAGGCTTTCGATCAACTGATCGCTTGTCCGACTGACCGTAGTCTCGACGCCCTCCTTGGCGCGTTCCAGACGAGCGATCATCTCTTCGGCCTGCGCCGTCAGGCTGTCGGCCAGCTGCTCGCCCGTCTGCCCGACCGCAACTTCGACGCTATCTTTTGCATGCTCCAGCCGAGCGATGAGGTCCTCGGCCTGCACCGCCAGGCTTTCGACCAGTTGGTCGCCGGCCTGGTTCAACGCGAAGCGAATCTCTTCGGCTTTTGCGCCGAGCGACATCGTGATGCGGTTGCCGGTTGCGTTGAGATTTTCATTCAAGCCGGTCGAAGCCGTCTCCAGCTCGTGCGAGAACGAGTCATGCGCGCCGCCGATCGAGCTACGCATGCGCTCGCTGTTGACCTGAATGGCTTCACGCTCGCTCACCAGTTCGTCGACCAGGGCGCGAATGCGCCGCTCGTTGTCCGAATAGGACCGTTCAAGGTTCGATACTTCCGAGCGCACCAACGTCTCGAGTTCACCCGCACGCGCCAGCGCTCGCTCGATTCCATCGCCCATCGAAACGACTTCCCTGCGGATCGCCTGGGAAAGCGTGACCATCTGTTCGGCCGCAATTGACTCCGGCTCCGCAAGCCGCATCGCGATCTCGACCATCGAGCGCGCAGTCAGGCGCATTTCTTGCGCGCGACGCGCCAACAGAGCCGTGATGACAAAGAAGATTACCGGTCCGACCACGGCCAAGGCATAAAGCGGAAAATCGGGACGCCCCCATAGAGAGCCATTCCCTAAGAACTCGGCGCGGCGCGCGACGAAATAGACCGCCGCGAGTACAATCCATATTCCCGAAAAAAGCGCCGCCAGCGCGAACGGCGCCCCACTCGGCTTGCGGTTCAAGGCGCGCAGCATAGCGCCCACGGAATCGCGATCGTCGTTGGCGGGCGGCAGGGATGGCGTCGTCGAGCGCTCTGCGCCAGCACCCGGTTCGCCGCTCTTGCCGGTCCGTTTTGGAGCGAAAAGCGGATGCTCGTCGACCTCCGGCAGGCGAAGCCCCAGACGCTCGCCTTCCGGCGCGCCTTCGCCGGCTGGGAAATCCAACGGGCGTTTGGATGTTTTTTTGTCGAGTTCAGGTGGCTTGGGAAAGAACGAGGCGGAAGCCTCGGCATCTTTTGACTCTTCGGCCGATCCTTCCCCGAGGTTTAAGGCCTCCTCTATCGCCGACAGAGCCGCAGCCGCGGGGTCTTGCGCCTTATTGGACGTGGCCATAATCGCCTCTCACGGACGGCCAATGTAAACGCATCGGCCCCCGCCATGGTTTGTCAAACGGCGTGGATTGTCCATCCATTAACCAATCTACTCTACATCCCAGCTTCGTTGATTGGAACCGTCGTACCGAGAAGGTTCGATTCGTCGTTAACGCGGCCTTCACCATAACCGAAAAGATTCACGGGCCGGGCCGCATGGCATTCGCTGCTTAAATTTTCAAGCAAAAACCGTGCGATGGCAAGCAAAGACTTACGTCGAAGGTGAAGCGCGGCGGCTTGCGCGTGAAAAAACCGACCTGCCAATCTGCGGTTTGCCGCGCTCCCGCCGGCAATAATCGTAACCACATGAGGTAGCGATGCACCCGGCCGATGACGTCGATGATCTTGCCGCGCGCGCGCCGCTCGACCCCCTCCATCTTGCCGCGCAGACCCGCGGCGATCTTCCGTTGCAACGCGATCTTTTGAACCTTTTCGTCGTACAGTCCGCCAAATTAATGGCAAGCTTGCGCGTCGCCGATCCTATCGCGGCCGGCGACCTCGCCCATAGGCTCAGCGGATCGGCGCGGGCGATCGGGGCCTTCGAGCTTGCCGCCGCCGCAGAAAAGCTGGATGGATCGCTTTCTCCCAAAGCACGGCAAGCCGCGCTCGAATCTCTGGCGGCCGCTTTCGACAGAGCGCTCGGCGCCATCGAAACCCATCTGCAGAAGCTTTCGCCGCGGCCCGGGACCTGAGCCTCACGCCAAGCCGTTGGCGTGAGAGATGGAACGCATCCGCCTAGAAGCGAAAGCGAAATATCCGTCTCCGGCAAAGACAAGGCTGTTCAACGGGAAAGCTCTTCCGTATGAGAGAGCCCGACTCCTTTCCCGGCGATCTTCGAGCGACCAACTATGATCAAAATCACCTTCATCGACTCGTTTGGCGAAAAGCGGACGGTCGAGGCGGAAGAGGGCTCGACGGTGATGGAAACGGCGATCCGCAATTCCGTCCCCGAGATCACCGCCGAATGCGGCGGTGCTTGCGCTTGCGCGACCTGCCATGTCTATGTCGACAAAGAATTTTTGGCGTTGACGGGCGGGCCCAGCCCGCAGGAAGAGGATATGCTCGATTTCGCCTATGCTACGCAGCCCAACTCACGGCTCTCCTGCCAAATCAAGGTGACGCCGGAGCTTGACGGGCTCGTCGTCACGACCCCGCCGCGCCAGGGCTGAGCCGGCGGCCGGGCTGAGGCGCGACAAAAAATCAGGTTGCGGCGCCCTATCTTTCACGCCACCGAACGCGCTCGACCCTTTGCAGGAGCAGTTTATGGAAGCAAGCGTAAAGACCGACGTCGTGATCGTGGGGGCCGGGCCGACCGCTTTGTTCGCGGTCTTCGAACTCGGTCTCCTCGACATCAAGGCGCATCTCATCGACGTTCTGCCGCGCGCCGGCGGCCAGTGCGCCGAACTTTATCCGGAAAAGCCGATCTACGACATTCCCGGCCATTCGATGATCACCGGCGACGGCATTGTCGAAAAGCTTTTGGCGCAGATCGAGCCGTTTCATCCGACGTTTCATTTCGAGCAAATGGTCACGGAACTCGAAGTGCTCGGCACGCGGCAAGCTCCGGCGTTTCGGATCAAGACGGATGCCGGCCGCGCCTTCGAGTGCACATCGGTCATCGTTGCGGCGGGCGGCGGCTCGTTCCAGCCGAAGAAGCCACCGATCGACGGCATCGAAGCCTACGAGCAGAAGTCTGTTTTCTATGCGGTCCGCAAAATGGAGGACTTTCGCGATAAAAACGTCGTCATCGTCGGCGGCGGCGATTCGGCGCTCGACTGGACCTTGAATTTGCAGCCGGTCGCCAAACGCCTGACGCTCGTCCATCGGCGCGACGAATTCCGCGCCGCGCCGCATTCGGTCAAAGCCATGCGCGACCTCGTCTCGGGCGGCAAGATGGAGCTGCGGATCGGTCAGATCGTCTCGCTCGCCGGCGACAACGGCAGACTCGCCTCCGCGCAGATCAAGAGCGCCAAAGGCGAAGTGAGCCAGCTTGCCGTCGAACGCCTCATTCCCTTCTTCGGGCTCACCATGAAGCTCGGCCCGGTCGCGCGATGGGGACTAAACCTTCACGAAAACCTCGTTCCGGTCGACACCGCGAAATTCGAGACCAACGTTCCGGGCATTTTCGCGATCGGCGACATCAACCATTATCCGGGCAAGCTCAAACTCATCCTGTGCGGATTCCACGAAGGCGCGCTCGCCGCGCAGAAGGTCTACCACTACGTCTATCCCGACAAGAAACTGACCTTCCAATACACGACTTCGTCGACGAGCCTGCAGAAGAAACTCGGCGTCGCCTAACTCTTTCCGACCGGAAGTGTCACGATCCGCTAAATCTTCGGCTGCCAAAGAGACTGAGAGTCTCCCCTCGCAGTCGCTAATCGCGCATCAATTCGCGTAGCAATAGCGTCCGTCACGGCCTAGGTGGTAGCCGGGCCGGCAAGGATTCGGCGGATAGTAATACCCAGGCGGATAGTAATATCCCGGCGGATAATAATAAGGTGCGGTCGCGGCGCCTATGGCAGCGCCGGCGAGCACGCCCGCCGCAATGCCAGGACCCCATCCCCAACCGCCGCGCCACCACACATGCTGCACCAGGCCATGCGACTGCGCACTTTGGGAATAGAGAGGCGCGTCGGTATAGGGAACACCGGCCGACGCTTCCCGCAGCGAGATCGTCGTCAGAGCGAGCGCGCCGACAACGATGGGTGCCACCAATTTTGTTGCCC
>JBOHJJ010000084.1:0-7622 GCA_050728495.1 Methylovirgula sp. | reverse complement strand
TCCTTGATCTGCGCCGTGATGAAGCCGATCTCGCCGGGGCCGAGCTCGTCCACGTCGGCCATTTTCGGGCGGAAGACGCCGATCTTGTCGATCTCGTAATGGGCGTTGGTGCCCATCATCAGGATCTTCTGATGCTTTCTCAGCGCGCCATCGATGACGCGGACGAGGACCACCACGCCGAGATAGGGGTCGTACCAGGAATCAACGAGCAGCGCCTTGGTCGGCTCGCTGGCGCTGCCCTTGGGCGGTGGCAGGCGATGCACGATCGCCTCCAGCACTTCATCGATTCCGAGTCCGTTCTTGGCGGAGATCAGCAGCGCGTCGGAGGCGTCGAGCCCGATCACATCCTCGATTTGCTGCTTGATCCGGTCGGGTTCCGACGCCGGCAGATCGATCTTGTTCAAGACCGGAACGATCTCATGCCCGGCGTCGAGCGCGTGATAGACATTGGCCAGCGTCTGCGCCTCGACGCCTTGGCTCGCGTCGACGATGAGCAGCGAGCCTTCGCAGGCGGCAAGCGAGCGCGAGACTTCGTAGGCGAAATCGACGTGGCCGGGCGTATCGATCAGGTTCAAGATATATGTCTTGCCGTCTCTGGCCCGATATTCGAGACGCACCGTCTGCGCCTTGATGGTGATGCCGCGCTCGCGCTCGATCTCCATCGAGTCCAGCACTTGCGCGATCATTTCGCGATCCGGCAATCCCCCGGTCATTTGGATCAGCCGGTCGGCGAGCGTCGATTTGCCATGGTTGATATGGGCGATGATCGAGAAATTGCGGATATTTTCGAGTCTTGCCATGCGCGGCGGGATAGCAGGCAGGGGGGTGGAAGGAAAGCAGAGCGGACATTCCATGCCGCCGCCCGAGAAATATATGGGGCGTGACCCGGCCGCGCCTGGGTCATGACGGATGAGGCGAAGGATTGGCATTCCCGGCCTCGGAATGCAGCTTGACATCCTGGTAAGTAAGTGGTCACTTACGCCGATGAACACCCCCCGCCTTTCGCATGACTCGCGCCGCCAACAGATCCTCGACAAGGCCATGCCGCTGTTTGCGCGGCATGGGTTCGCGGGAACGACGACGCGTCGCATCGCCGACACGGCCGGTATCTCAGAGGCCTTGCTTTTCAAGCACTTCCCGACCAAATCCGCGATTTATGCGGCAATTCTGACCGACGTCTGCGAGGCCGATCCCGGCCTCGTCCGGCTGCGTGCTCTACCACCCTCGACGGGAACGCTCGTCGTTTTCGTGCAAGGCATGATCAACTGGTTCCTGGCTGAGCCCGGGCCGGCGGAGCGCAATGAGAAGTTGCGGCTTATGCTCTCCAGCCTGCTCGAAGATGGGGAGTTCGCGCAAATTCTGTTCGACAAAATCGAACAGCTCGTCGCGCCGATTTTCATCGATTCTCTGGTGCAGGCGATCAAGACGGGAGACGCCGCCTCAAGCAAGACCTCGCCGCGCGATCTCTTCTGGTTCCTGCATCACACGCTTTGCACGCTGGCCGCCGTGTTTTTGCCACAGGCTCCTCCTTTGGCCTATCCGGCGGCCGCCCAACTCGAGCGGGAGATTCGGGAATTCCTTCTGCGCGGCATCGGCCTCACCAATAGCGCGATTGCCGCGCATGCCAACTGCGTAATGCCGCGCGAGCTTACGGATTTCTCTTTGGAAAGTGCGCGAGATGACGATTTCGAGTGAGACCGAGCTTAGATCCGGCGCGGCCTATGAGGCGCAGACCCCGGCGCGGCCGGTACGCGGCAAGCTCTGGTTTACGATCATGGCGGTGCTGATGGCGCTGCTGGTTGGCGGCCTTTGGGGGTTCAACACTTTCCGCGATCACATGATCGCGCAGTTCTTCGCCAACGTGCGCCCGCAGCCGATCGCCGTCTCGGCCGCCGAGGTCAAATTGGAAGTGCTACCGCATCTGCTGACCGGGATCGGCGACGTTGAGGCCGTGCATCAGGTCAATGTGACCACGGACGTGAGCGGCCGGGTGGTCAAAATCATGTTCAAGCCCGGCACGCACGTCAAAGCCGGCGATCCGCTCGTGCAATTGTACGACGATCCAGATCTCGGCGACCTCGCAAGCTTCGAGGCGCAGGCAACCGCCGCCAAACTGGCGCTTGACCGCGCCAAGGCGCTGGCCACGCGCGAATATGGCCCGCAGGCGACCGTCGATCAGAACCAGTCGGTTTACGACCAGGCGCTTGCCGGTATCGCCAAAACGAAAGCGATCATCTCGCAAAAGCTGATCCGGGCGCCGTTCGACGGCGAGCTCGGCATACGTCACGTCAATCTTGGCCAATTCCTGAGCACTGGCGGGCAGATCGTGACGCTTACCGACCTCTCGCAGGTTTACGTCAACTTCACGGCGACCGAAAAGGACAGCTCTCTCTTTGCGGTCGGGCAGACGGTACGCGTCGCCGTCGACGCCTATCCGGGCCGCACCTTCGTGGGAAAGATCACCACGGTCGAGCCACAGATCAGTACCGATACCCGCAACATACAAGTTCAGGCCACGATCGACAATCACGACCACGCGCTCAAACCCGGCATGTTTGCGACAACCACCGTGGTGCTGCCGCCGCTGCCGCCGGTACTCACGGTCCCCGAGACCGCGGCGGACTACACGCTCTACGGCGATTCCGTCTTCCTCATCAAGAAAGAGAAAGGCGAGAACGGCAAGACCAAGCTCATCGCGCAGCGTACGTTCGTGAAAACCGGCGAGCGCATCAACGGGCGCGTTGTCATCAACGGCGCGGTGAAGCCGGGCGACCAGGTCGTTGCCGTCGGCCAGCTCAAGTTGCAGGACGGCGCCGAGGTTGCGATCTCGTCCGAGCCGCCGCCGCCGCTCTCTGCCGAACCCGGCCCCTACTGAGCCGCGGAGCCCAGGATGGCGTTCACCGATATTTTCATCAAACGGCCGGTGGCGTCGCTCGTCGTCAGCCTGTTGATCCTGCTGATTGGGTTTAAGGCCGGCACCAGCCTGCCGATCCGCCAATATCCGAAACTGTCGAACACGGTCATCACCGTGACGACCACCTATCCCGGCGCCTCGCCCGAGCTGATGCAAGGCTTCATCACGACGCCGATCGAGCAGGCCGTCGCCTCGGCCGAAGGCATCGACTACATGACCTCGTCCTCGGTGCAGGGAGCGAGCACGATCTCCGTCTATATGAAGCTCAACTTCGATCCCAACGAGGCGCTGACCGACGTCATGGCGAAGGTCAACCAGGTCAAGTACAAGATCCCGAAAGCGGCCAACGACCCGATCATTCTGAAATCTACCGGCCAGACGACGGCGGTGATGTACATCGGGTTCTCGAGTCCGAAGCTCACCGCTTCGGCGATCTCCGACTATCTTACGCGCGTAGTCCAACCGCTGTTATCGACGGTAGACGGCGTCGCCTCCGCCGACATTCTCGGTGGCCAGACCTTCGCCATGCGGATTTGGCTCGATCCGATCCGCATGGCGGGGCGCGGCGTCTCAGCCGCCGACGTGATGAACGCCATTCAGGCCAACAATTTTCAGGCCGCCGCGGGCCAGACGAAGGGCTATTTCACGATCTCCAACGTGACGACCAACGCCGACCTGACCGACATCGATCAGTTCAAGCGCATGATCGTGAAAGCCAAGGACGGCGGTTTTGTGCGCATCCAGGACATCGCGACCGTCGAACTCGGCGCGCAGAGCGAGGACTCTAGCGTCGCGTTCAACGGGCAGCACGCGGTCTTCATCGGCGTGCAGGCGACGCCGCAAGGCAATCCCCTGGCGATCGTTAGGGGCGTGCGCGCGCTTTTCCCAGCGATCCAACGCAATCTGCCGCCCACGCTCAAGATGAAGGTGGCCTACGATTCGACGAAGTTCATCCAATCCTCGATTCATGAGGTGGAGAAGACGCTGATCGATGCGATCGTCATCGTCATCGTTGTAATCTTCCTGTTCCTCGGCTCGTTCCGATCCGTCCTCATCCCGGTGGTGACGATTCCACTTTCGCTGATCGGCTCCTGCGCGCTGATGCTCGCCATGGGCTTCAGTCTCAATCTTCTGACGCTGCTCGCCATGGTGCTGGCGATCGGCCTCGTCGTCGACGACGCGATCGTTGTGGTCGAGAACATCCATCGCCATCTCGAGGAGGGCAAGACGCCCGTCCAGGCGGCGCTGCAGGGAGCGCGCGAAATCGTCGGTCCGGTGATCGCCATGACGATCACGCTCGCCGCGGTCTACGCTCCGATTGGGCTGCTTGGCGGCTTAACCGGCTCGCTGTTCCGCGAATTCGCCTTTACGCTCGCCGGATCGGTGATCGTCTCCGGTGTGATCGCCCTCACGCTGTCGCCGATGATGTGTTCCGTGTTGTTGAAGCGCGGCACGATGCACGGCGGTTTCGCCGGTTTCGTCGACAAAGCATTCGGCGCGGTCACTCGCTGGTATGGACGCAGGCTCGATCGTTCGCTCGACTATCGCCCCGCCACGGCGCTCTTCGCCGTCACTATCCTGGGGCTAGTCGTTTTCCTCTACGATCACAGCCGCCATGAACTCGCGCCGGAAGAAGATCAAGGTATCATTTTCGCTCTGACCAAGACGCCGCAATACGCCAATATCGATTACGCGAACTATTACGGCGCGAAGCTCGACAAGGTCTTCCGACAATTTCCCGAGACAGATCTGCGTTTCGTGCTCAATGGCACTCCGTCATCGAACCAGGGCATCTCCGGCATGCTGTTGAAGCCTTGGAACGAGCGCAAGCGTTCCGCGATGACGCTAAAGCCGCTTGTCCAGGCGCAGCTCTCGAAAATCACAGGCGTGAACGCCTTCGCCTTCAACTTGCCGCCGCTGCCGGGCGGTCCGGGCGGCCTGCCGGTACAGATGGTCATCAGCTCGATCAACGGCTTTCCGGCGATCTATCAGGAGATGGCAAAGATCAAGAAGGCGGCGCGCAAGAGCGGGCTCTTCATCGTCGTCGACAGCGACTTGGATTTCGACCAGCCGGTCGTGCGCGTCCATATCGATCGCAGCAAGGCAAACGATCTCGGCCTCAACATGCAAACGATCGGCAACACGCTAGCGTTGATGCTCGGCGGCAACTACGTCAACTGGTTCAACCTCGAAGGACGCTCCTACGAAGTAATTCCGCAGGTGCCGCGCACATTCCGGCTCACGCCCAAGCTTCTCGCGCACTACTACGTGCCCTCGCTCACCGGCGAGCAGATCCCGCTCTCGACGGTGGTGTCGATTTCGACCGCCACAGACCCGAACGCGCTCACTCATTATAATCAGCTGAACTCCGCGACCTTCCAGGCCGTACCAATGCCGGGCGTTAGCATGGGACAGGCGGTCGATTTCCTGGAAAGCCAGGCCAAGCTGCTGCCGACCGGCTTCAGCCACGATTATCTCGCCGATTCGCGTCAGTTCCGGCAGGAAGGCAATCAGCTCGCGATTACCTTCTTCTTTGCGCTGATTATCATCTACCTTGTGCTCGCCGCGCAGTTCGAGAGCTTGCGCGATCCGCTCGTCATCATGGTTAGCGTGCCGATGGCGATCAGCGGGGCGCTGCTGCCGCTCTTCTTCGGGGTTGCGACCATCAATATTTATACGCAGGTCGGGCTCGTGACCTTGATCGGGCTCATCAGCAAGCACGGCATTTTGATGGTCTCCTTCGCCAGAGATTTGCAGATTAAGGAAGGCCTCGACCGGCGCGCCGCGATAGAGCAGGCGGCACGCGTGCGGTTGCGGCCCATCCTCATGACCACCGCGGCGATGGTCACGGGGCTCTTTCCGCTGCTCATCGCCACCGGCGCCGGCGCGGCGAGCCGCTTCTCGATCGGCCTCGTCGTCGTCTCCGGCATGTCGATCGGCACCTTATTCACATTGTTCGTTTTGCCTTCCGTCTACGTGGCCTTGGCCAAAGATCACCGCGCCGCGGCGACGTCGCGGCGGAACAAGGAGATCGCCGCCTTCGAGATGACGCCTTAGGACGGGCGCCTTTGCGGCGGAGAAGATCGACGATGCAGCAAGGTTTGGTAAAAACACTCGGTCGGCCGCTGTGGTTCGTCCTGGCCGCGCTCTTTCTGTTCGAGGCGTGGCTTTGGGACGCCGTCGGCGGTCTCCTGAAGCGGCTCGCGGCGGCCATAGCGTTCGAATCGCTCAAACAGGCGCTGGTCCGCGCACTCAATGCGTTGCCGGCGCCGCTCGTGCTGCTTGTCTTCGTGATCCCCGTCGCGGTGATCGAGCCGTTCAAAATCGTCGGCCTGTGGCTCATCGCGCATCATCATCTCGTCTACGGGATCGGCGCTTTCGTCGCCGCCAAGGTCTTTGGGGTCGGCGTCGCCGCCTTTCTGTTCGATGCGACACGCAGCAAGCTGCTCTCCATGGATTGGTTCGCGCGGTTTTATGCCTGGGTGATGAAAATCCGGCAACTCGCGCATGACCTCGTCGAACCGTATAAACGGCGCATTCGCGAAGCTCTCGCGCCGTTCGTAGGCCGGCTGCGCGCTCTCTTCGCCGCCGCCACGGCAAACGGCGGGTTAGGCCGCAGGCTCGCGCTATTGCGGGCGCGGGCGCGGCGCTTGCGGGGCCTCACGTAAGAGATCCGGCTTTCTCCGGCAATTCCGCTGTCACGCTTCCGATGAGCTTGCCGACCATCTCCCGCATGTGCGGCGGCAGCGGCGCTTCGACGCGCACCGGATCTTTATTCTTGTAGAGTGGGATCTCGATGCTGCGAGCATGAAGATGCAGCATCGAGCTCGCGTCGCCGGGTGCGCCGTAGATGCGGTCGCCGAGGATGGGAAATCCCATCGCGGCGCAATGCACGCGCAGCTGATGCGTGCGTCCCGTCTGCGGCGTCAGCCCGAGCAAAGCGAGCGCGTCGCTTTTGCCGAGTACGCGCCAACGCGTCCGCGCTTGTGCGCCCATAGGATCGACCTTCATCCACCAGCCGCGCGATGAGTCGAGCCTGCCGAGCGGCAGATCGATCAATCCTTCCTCCTGCGGCGGCGCACCTTCGACAACCGCCCAATAGCATTTTCCGACTCGGCCTTGCTTGAAAAGCACGCCGAGCCGTTCCAGCGCTTTGTGGTGACGGCCGAGCGCCAGGCAACCCGAGGTTTCGCGGTCGAGCCGGTGGGCCAGCGCCGGGTCGCGCGACAAGCCGAAGCGCAGGGCGGAGAAATGCGCTTCGAGACTGTCCCCGCCCTTCGGACCGCGATGCACGGCGATCCCCGTCGGCTTGTCGATGACAAGCAGCAAACCGTCGCGATAGAGAAGTCGCGCTCGCAGTTCTTCCGGGCTCACAGACCCCTCACCAACCGTGCACCACCACAGCGCAGCGCATGGCTGCTATTGGGGACGCGCATAACGTATTGTTTAGAACGTATTATTTAGAATGAGAATGAAGCGGCAGGCAAATGCTTGCGGCGCCCGAGCTCGTCCGGCAAAGACCGCGCTGCCACGCTACGTGGAACATATTTTCGAGTCGAGCGTTGACCAAGCAGTGAATCTTGATGACGAGGTTAACATGCACCGTGAGGTCCGATCACATGCCGAATTGCGGGAGATATGTTTGCGGGAACTACGATCCTGCGAAGGATTCGAGGGGGTGGACGAAATTCTGATTCAGCCGCGTGTG
>JBOHJJ010000083.1:0-14309 GCA_050728495.1 Methylovirgula sp. | reverse complement strand
TCCGATCCGGGACTCCGGCAAATCGGCAGGGGAATACAACGACGTCGGATCATAACTTAATTTATCCGATGCCAGGTAACGAGCCGTTAACAAGCTCCACGGCCGCTGTCCATAGTCGGGACGGCGGACGGCGGCGGGTTTGCGGGAAAGCGGTGGTTATCGGCGTTCGCGACGCGTCCTCGCCAATGAGGGGATTATGGTAGTTTGCAAACCAAGCGAAATTGGGCGATTGCCGCGAGCCGAACAGAGGGCTAGGTGCTCAAGTCTTTGCGGCCGATGATCGTAATTTCTTTAACGCAACTCCAAACCGCTTCGCTTGATTTAGAGTGGTAATCAACGTAGTCGGTCGAAGCAGACGCTGCGTCTAAATCTCGGAGAAGCTTTTGCAATCGTGGTTTCACGGAATCGGCAAGAACAAACGAGCCTATGTAAATTTGTTCGTCTATGAATTGTTTTCCTTCCTTGTGCAAAGACAATAATTGCTCGCGCTAATCTTCTGTAAGTTCTTTGCCAGAGGCAGACGCCTCCCACATCTCGTCGAATTGCGCGCCCATTTTATGCGACGCACTTAGCATCCCAGTGTAAATGATGAACTTCTTTTCCCACCACTTTTCTGCTCTGTAACGCCGATAGGAAAGCCACGCCGTTATGGGGCTAACCAGTCCCGCGGTAAGGAGCGACGTGATAACTACAAGAATGGCATTGTCTAAAAATGTCATTTCCGCGGGCGTTTCGGTTGCGAGACGGACTTCTTGCCGGATTGAGTTTTAAGGGAGGTGATTTTCTTTAACCTCTCATCGAAGCGCTCTTCGCGGGCGGCATCTATGAAGCGCCGATTTTGCGTTTTATCTTTCTTGCTATCCTTTGCCGGCATTCCCTAGCGTCCCAAAAATTTCCGATCACCTTCTATTATTCACGGTGAATTGCTTCTGGCGATCGGAGATTTGCGGAGGTCGAGGCGCGTTTTCCCCAAGTCATAATGCTTGCCACTTATCGAGCCGCAATGAGGGCAGACCGGCCCTGTGGCCATAGGATGCCTTCAAGGTGCTCGAAGGCTTTCGCCTCATCGTGAAAATAGGCTTGGATAGGATGGACATAGCTTAGCTCCTTGAGTCTTAAGCCATTTCACCCGCCGTTGTTTGTCAAATACATAATCGCCCAAGCGGGGGTCGTGGTGCCGCGCGCCGCCATTCGCGGACTAATCTCCTGCCGCAGGCGCAAGCATTTCCGAATGTTCGCGTCGAATCCCGGCGAGCCGTTTCAGATCCGGCGGGGTCGCCTCCTCGGCGAGCGCGGCGAGCGCCGCATCGAGGCGCATGGTCGTCTGCTCGTTGCTGCCGAGCCGGCGCAGCGAGACGGTGCGCTCGGCCGCCTCGCGCTTGCCGACGACCATGAGCACGGGGATCTTCGCCAGCGAGTGCTCGCGCACCTTATAGGTGATCTTGGCGTTGCCGAGGTCGGCTTCCGCCTTGAGCCCCGCTTCGCGCGCCGCCGCCAGAACTTCGAGCGCATACTTGTCCGCGTCCTGGGTGATCGTGGCGATCACGATCTGCGACGGCGACAGCCAGAGCGGCAGATGACCCGCGAAATGCTCGATCAGGATACCGATGAACCGCTCGAGCGAACCGAACATGGCGCGGTGGATCATCACCGGCGTCTTCTTCTCGCTGTCGGGCCCGATGTAAAAGGCGCCGAGTCGGCCCGGCATGTTGAAATCGACCTGCGTGGTGCCGCATTGCCATTCGCGGCCGATGGCGTCGCGCAGCGTATATTCGAGCTTCGGGCCGTAGAAGGCGCCTTCGCCCGGATTGACCGTGGCGTCGAAGCCGCGCGCCCTGATTTCATCGAGCACGCGGGCAAGCGCCGCCTCCGCTTTGTCCCACGCTTCGTTCGAGCCGACCCGCTTCTCCGGCCGCGTCGACATTTTGATGATGATGTCTTCGAAGCCGAAGTCTTTGTAGATCGAGAGGATGAGATCGTTGATGCGCAACGACTCCTCCATGATCTGATCTTCGGTGCAGAAAATATGCGCGTCGTCTTGCGTGAACGCGCGTACCCGCATGACGCCGTGCAGCGCCCCGGACGGCTCATAGCGATGTACGATGCCGAATTCGGCAATCTTTAGCGGTAGATCGCGATAGGACTTCAAGCCGTTCTTGAAGATCTGGATGTGGCCGGGGCAGTTCATCGGCTTCAGCGCGAAGACGCGTTCGTCCTCGGTCATGGTCGTGAACATGTTCTCGCGATAGGTCTGCCAGTGGCCGGACATTTCCCATAGCGCGCGATCGAGCACCTGCGGCGTGTTCACTTCGAGGTAATGGTCGGCCTGCTGGCGCCGCCGCATATAGGCGATGAGCGTCTGAAAGAGAGTCCAGCCTTTCGGATGCCAGAAGACGGTGCCCGGTCCCTCCTCCTGAAAGTGGAACAGATCCATCTCGCGTCCGAGACGGCGGTGGTCGCGGCGCTCGGCTTCGGCGAGCTGATGCAAGTAAGCGTCGAGTTCGGCCTGGTTGGCAAAGGCGGTCGCATAGATGCGCTGCAGCATCGGCTTCGTCGAATCGCCCCGCCAATAGGCGCCGGCGACCTTCATGAGCTTGAAGGCCGAACCGACCTTGCCGGTCGAGGTCATATGCGGGCCGCGGCAGAGATCGAGCCATTCGCCCTGTTTGTAGATCTTGATCTCCTGGTCGGGCGGGATCGTATCGACGAGCTCGACCTTGAAGGCTTCGCCATGTTTTTCGAACCAGGCTTTCGCCTCCTCGCGCGTCCAGACTTCTTTGGTGAACGGCTTATCCTTGGCGATAATCTCGGCCATCTTCTTTTCGATGGCGGCGAAATCCTCCGGCGTGAATGGCGCGGCGCGATAGAAATCGTAGTAGAAGCCGTTCTCGATCACCGGCCCGATCGTTACCTGCGTGCCGGGATAGAGCGTCTGCACCGCTTCGGCGAGCACATGGGCGGCGTCATGACGGATGAGTTCGAGGGCGCGCGGGTTCTCGCGGTCGATGAACTCGATGTTGGCGTCGCGCTCGATCGGTTCGGAAAGGTCGGCGAGTTTGCCATCGACCGCCATCGCGACCGTACGCTTGGCGAGCGAGGGGGAAATACTCTTGGCGATTTCGCTGCCGCGGATGCCGGCCGGATATTGGCGCGTCGCGCCGTCCGGAAATGTCACCGAGATCATATCGTCTCCTTTGGCTCACTCGCCGATACCAATCGGCGTAAGCGCGAGAATTTGCCGCCTGAGAACCCTCAACTCCTCGGTCCGCGCGGCTATGGAAGAAATTCTCCGGCTGCTGTCAATCACCTGCTGACGACCGCGCGGGCTCAATCGACGGCGATCATCACGTCCGAGGCTTTGATGAGCGCGTGAACGCTCATGCCCTTTTCGAGTTTCAGATCCTCGACCGCTTCGTTGGTAATCGAGGCGGTCAGCACCGCCCCGCCGGCGATTTCGACTTGGACATGCGCCGTTGTCGCGCCCTTTTTGACGTCCAGGACCTTGCCTCGAATGAAATTGCGGCCGGAAATCTTCATCGTCCGATCCTTACGCTGGTCGGAGTGGCGGGATTCGAACCCGCGACCCCTAGTCCCCCAGACTAGTGCGCTAACCGGGCTGCGCTACACTCCGTCCGCGGCTTTATAGAGAAAGCGACTTCGCACCGCAATGCGATCGCCTCAACCGGCCCGCGCTGCACCGAGCAGCCTCTCGCATTCCCCAAGTTCAGTGAGAATCTGCTCGAGCACTTCATATCCGGCGGTGCCGAGCGCCAACGGTTCCGCCTCGCGATTGCGGGGTTCTCCTTGCGCGCCGGCGTAAGGTCCGGCGGCGGCGTTGGCAATGCCGTTGTAGTGTGCGGGAGCCTCGGCGATGGGCCGCCCGGCGGCGGCGACGCCACGCGCGCCCTGTTCCTTCAAAATCTTCTGTACGCCCTTAATCGTGTAGCCCTCGCCGTACAGGAGCTGGCGGATGGCGCGCAGCAGCTCGATATCCTCACGCCGGTAATAGCGGCGGCCGCCGCCCCGCTTCAGCGGTTTGATTTGCGTAAAGCGCGTCTCCCAAAAACGCAGCACATGCTGGGGCAGATCGAGATCCTGTGCGACCTCGCTGATGGTCCGGAATGCGTCGACGGTCTTTTGCATGGGTTCTGCGCGCCTCAGTCCTGCGGCCCACTGATTTGAATCGAATCTTAGAGCAGGCTGGCGGCAAAGGGAATCGATGGAAACCGAGATTTCCCACCGTATCGCATCAAACTTTAGGATTTCAGTTTGCCCGGGCGATGCATTCGCGACAGGATCGCGCGAGCCATACGCGCGGGCGTTTCGCAGCTAGGGCGAATTGCGCTCGCCTGCCGGGCCGCGAATCAGCCGCCGTTACGGCCCGTAACCTGGCCGTTGATCCGTGCCTTCAGCAGATTCGAGGACTTGAACACCAAAACCCGGCGTTCCTTGATCGGCACTTCCACCCCGGTCTTGGGGTTGCGGCCGACGCGCCGTCCTTTGTGGCGGACATTGAACGATCCAAACGAGGAAAGCCGCACCGACTCTCCGGCGATCAACCGTTTGGTCATCTCGTCCAAGACCATTTCGACGAGGGCCGCCGATTCCTTCCTCGACAGGCCGACCTGTTGGTAGACCGCTTCGGCGAGATTGACCCGGGTGACCGTGTGCGTTCCTTGCGGTCCAGAATCCATCGAACCGCTGGGCACCGGCCCCGGCGTATCACTCCTCGCCGACAACTCGCTCTTCGCCATTTTGCAACTCAGCGTTTTTCTTTTGAACGCGACGATGTCCCCGGTCGGGGGGCGCGCGAACGGCGATGCGTTCTGTTGCGCCGCACGATCCATTGGCGGGCCTCGCGATCCTCCCAGATCTTATTGTCGCGAGGAGAAGCTTTATTGTTCCGAAGATTGGTCCAAAACAATGCCTAACGCAATAGACCTTATCTCTTACGTCGCAGAGTCGGGAGCGAAAACCGCGATATTTCGAATATTTGCGGCGCCCTGTTGCAGGCGCGCCGCAGCTACCAGCGAATCAAGGCGGCTCCCCAGGTAAATCCACCGCCCATCGCTTCGACCATCACGAGGTCGCCGGTTTTGATCCTTCCGTCGTCGCGGGCGACGCTTAAAGCCAACGGAATCGAGGCGGCGGTCGTGTTGCCGTGAAGATCGACGGTCTTGACCACCTTTTGCGGAGCAATTTTGAGCTTCTCGGCCGAAGCGTCGATGATTCGGCTGTTGGCCTGGTGCGGGACGAACCAGTCGAGGTCTTCCGGCGTCGTTCCGGTTGCCGCAAAGGCAGCTTCGACGACATCGCTGATCATATTGACGGCCAAGCGGAACACTTCCCGCCCCTGCATCCGCACCCGTCCGCTCGTGCCGGTCGACGATGGGCCGCCGTCGGCATAAAGCTTGTCGCGGTAGCGCCCGTCGGAACGCAAATGGGTCGTGAGAATGCCGCGGTCGGCGCTCGTGCCCCGCTCCCGCCGCGCTTCCAGGACGACGGCGCCGGCGCCGTCGCCGAAGAGCACGCAGGTACTGCGATCCTGCCAATCGAGAATGCGCGACAACGTATCGGCGCCGATAACGAGTGCCCGCCGGTGCGACCCAGAGGTCAGAAATTTGTCCGCCGTGGCGAGCGCGAAGATGAAACCCGTACAGACCGCCTGCAGATCGAACCCGGCGCCTGAAGTCATGCCGAGTTCCGCCTGGACCTGCGTCGCAACCGCAGGAAAGGTGTAATCAGGCGTTGTGGTGGCAACGATTACGAGATCGATATCGGCGCCCGAAAGCCCGGCGTTCGCGAGCGCCGCACGCGCTGCTTGCGTCGCAAGGCTTGAGGTGTACTCGTCCTCGGCGGCGATATGGCGCTGCCGGATGCCCGTGCGCTGTACGATCCACGCGTCGGTGGTCTCGAGGAATTTCTCAAGATCCGCGTTGCTGACGATGCGCTTCGGAAGCGAAGAGCCCAATCCGACAATGACGGAGCGAAGCATGGTTTGAGTCACGCGGATTTCCGGCGCAAATAAAGGTGGGCTTGTTGCACAATCACCCGGTTCGAGCAACCGTGCTCCAAGCCGTTGTTCGGAAGCGCTTACCTAGCAAAACCACTGACCGCGTCGCCACGAGCGCAGCGTTTAGCGGCGGAGAAGCTCGGCCTTGCCGGCGGCCGCCGCGGCAATTCACGAACGCGCCGAGGCCGGCGCGGCGGCCAGCGCCTCGATTCGTTCCGGGAGCGACTCTCCGATCTTGCGCAAAAGTTCGTCGCGTACCATCTCGTAGCCGATCTCCAGCGCGCGCGCCGTGCCGAGCGTATCCGATCCGCCGTGGCTCTTGATCACCACACCGCCAAGCCCCAAAAAGATGCCGCCGTTCACGCGGCGCGGATCCATTTTGGCGGCCAACGCCTCGAAGGCGTGCCGCGCCAGGAGATAGCCGAGCTTCGAAGCCAAGCTGCTGCGCAGCGCTTCCTGCAGATAGCCGCTGATTTGCTTGGCCGTTCCTTCCGCCGTTTTGAGCGCGATGTTGCCGGCGAACCCTTCCGTGACGACGACGTCGACGGCGCCCCTGCCGATGTCGTCGCCTTCGACGAAGCCGCGATAATCGAGATTGGGCAAAGCCAGATCGCGCAGAATCCGCGAAGCCGCCTTCACCTCCTCAATCCCTTTGATCTCTTCGGTGCCGACGTTGAGCAGACCGACGGTCGGCCGGTCGAGGGCGAAGATGATCCGCGCCATCGCCGATCCCATAACGGCAAGATCGACGAGGTGGCGGGCATCGGCACCGATCGTCGCGCCGACGTCGAGCACGATCGATTCGCCGCGCAGTGTCGGCCAAAGTACCGCGATGGCGGGGCGGTCGATATGCGGGATCGTGTGCAGACACACCTTCGCCATGGCCATTAGCGCGCCGGTGTTTCCGGCCGAGAACGCGGCGTCAGCTTCGCCCTTTTTCACCGCTTCGAGCGCCAGCCACATGGACGAAGCCCGGCGCCCCGTCCGCAACGCCTGGCTCGGTTTATCGTCCATGCGAACCGCGACCGGCGCGTGGCGCACGCTCGAGACCCCGACAAGCGCCGGGTGAGCGGCGATAAGCGCGGCCAATTTTTTTTGGTCGCCAAAGAAAAGAAAAGACAGCTCGGCGTATTGGGCGTGCGCCAAGGCGGCGCCGGGTACGATCACCTCGGGACCGTGATCTCCCCCCATGGCATCGATCGCGATCCGTACTGGCCTTCTCATCGCGCTCCTACGGCGCCTCGTCTCCCCGCGGCCAGCGAATAAGCCAAGGGGCGCCCCCGGAGAGATGCGGTACGGCAAAGCGCGCCTGACCGCAAGCACCGGCGGATTGCGCCTTCCGCCTGGCGCCGCGCAGAGCGCCGTTCAAGAGCGATCGGTGAGTTTTTTCAAGACGTCGAAAGGTCTTGCGTCGTCCTCCTCAACGACCGTCAAGGGTGTGAATTCCACGCCCGGTTTTTTCGGATAGGGATCGAGCCCAAGCGCCAGAAATTCGGCGGCGACCGCGCCGACGTCGATCATGCCGTCGACGATCGCATCGGGCGGATCGCGCTCGGGTGCGCCCGCGGCGCCGAGCAGCGTTGCGCTGCGCGCCGCGGCGCGTGCCACCGTCGCCGGCGGGGCGAAATCGACATCGATCTCCTCGACCACATCGGTGTCGAACGGTTCGAGACTTACGACGCAGACCCGCGTAACCCTGGCGCGCAGCGTGCCGCTGACGTTGAACTCGGTAGGGCCACGGCGGGCGACATGAAAATCTGCTTCGAGGCTGTCGATCCCTGCAAGTCCGTCGGCGGCCGCCAACGCCCGGCGGGTTGCCGCATCGGCGCTGATCGTAAGATCGAGCCCCTGCTCCGGCACCTCTTCGACATTGACGAGATGCGAGAAGATCTTGCCGGGCGGCTGCGGATGCGTCCTGCTAGCTGGCATCGTGGCCCTCCTCTGACCGTCCCGAAAATATAGGCCCGCCGACGAACTCTGCGAGGGTCGCGCCGGCGAGCGCTGTGTCGATAGCCTCGGTGTAGAGGGCGAGACGATCGGCGCCGCGCCGCCCAGCGTAGACATTTCGTGACAAGGCGGCGCAAAGCGCCGCATGACCCTCATGCAAAGCCCGATCATAGGCGTTGGCGCGGCCGAGGAAGGCTTCGGCAATCGTCTTCATTCGTTTTGCTATGCCGACGTCGGCCACGCCCATCTCGCGCAGCGCCACATCGAAGTGCCGGAACAAAGCATCGGCGAGATCCTGCGCGATCTCCGGGCCGGGTGCCGGCAAGAGATTGAGCCTGCGCAGCACGAGGGCGGCGTGCAACGCCAAAGATTCGAACCGCCCGTCCACATCGTCGCTGATCTCATAGGCGAGGAACAAAACCGGGTCGCGCGCTGCCGCGACAATCTCGCCATGCAGCCGCTCGATCAGACGTCGATTGGCGGCGCCCCGGAAAAGTCCAAAAAACATGACTCTAAATTCCGAGCCCGTGATCGCGGGCGCTGCGCTTGCCTTTGCTACCCGCGGGGGTTAGGCATCGGCCGGCTGCGATGCAAGCAAAACTTGGCGCCGGCCGACCGGCGGCAGGATCGAACGGAGAGGGTCAAGGAGCGTGAATCCGGGCAAGACGGGCATCGCTGTGAAGTTTGGGTTGGCGAGCCTACTCGCACTCGGCCTCGCCGGCTGTCTCGGCTACGATGGCGAAATCGCCCACGGCTATCAGGTCGATCCGAAGCTGCTCGACCAAGTGAAGGTTGGTTCTTCCGCCGAGCAGACGCTTGTCGTTATGGGCTCTCCCTCGACCACCTCGACCGTCGGCGGCGACGCCTGGTACTACATCAGCCAAACGACCGACCGCCCGGCCCTGTTCATGGACCCGAAGATCACCCACCAGCGCGTCCTCGCGATCTATTTCGACAAGCAGAAAAGAGTCGAGCGCATCGCCAATTACGGGCTGAAGGACGGCAAGGTGTTCGATTTCGTTTCGCAAACAACGCCAACCGGCGGCAACGAGGCGAATTTCCTGAACGGCATATTCAAGAGCCTCCTGCGGTTTGGCTGATCGCCGCCACGCCGCAACCGTTGCGTGAAAATGGCCGGCGCGATCCGGCCATTTCGCGCGGTGCGTTTAATGCGCCAGAATCGCGAGAAGCAGAAGCGCCACAATATTGGTAATCTTGATCGCCGGATTGACGGCGGGCCCAGCGGTATCCTTGTAAGGATCGCCGACGGTATCGCCGGTCACCGACGCCTTGTGCGCGTCGCCGCCCTTGAAATGCTTGACACCGTGTTTGTCGATGAACCCGTCTTCAAAGCTCTTCTTGGCGTTGTCCCAGGCGCCGCCGCCCGAGGTCATCGATATCGCCACGAAGAGCCCGTTGACGATCACGCCGAGGAGCGAAGCGCCGAGCGCCGCGAAAGCCGAAGCCTTGGAGCCGGAGATGGCGAGCACGCCGAAATAGACGACGAGCGGCGCGCAAACCGGCAGCAGCGAAGGAACGATCATCTCCTTGATCGCCGCTTTGGTGAGCATGTCGACGGCGCGGCCGTAATCGGGCCGCTCGGTGCCGGCCATGATGCCCGGTTTGTCGCGGAATTGCCGGCGGACCTCTTCGACGATCGAGCCCGCCGAACGGCCGACCGCGGTCATGACGATGCCGCCGAACAAATATGGGATGATGCCGCCGAAGATCAGCCCGGCGACGACGTAAGGATTCGAGAGCTCGAAGTTGACCGTCCCAACGCCCTTGAAATAGGGAACGCCGGTATCCACGAAATGCTTGATGTCGTTCGTATAGGCGGCGAACAAGACCAACGCGCCGAGGCCCGCCGAGCCGATCGCGTAGCCTTTCGTCACGGCCTTGGTGGTATTGCCCACCGCGTCGAGCGCGTCGGTTGAATGGCGCACGTCCTTCGGCAGGCCGGCCATTTCGGAAATGCCCCCGGCATTGTCGGTGACCGGCCCGAAGGCGTCGAGCGCGACGATGATTCCGGCGAGGCTCAGCATGGTCGTGACCGCGATGGCGATGCCGAACAGGCCAGCGAGCTGCGAGGCGACAATGATTCCGGCGACGATGACCAGTGCCGGCAGCGCCGTCGACTCCAGCGAGACAGCCAGGCCTTGGATGACGTTGGTCGCGTGTCCGGTGATCGAGGCTTGGGCGATCGAGACCACCGGCCGTTTGCCGCTGCCGGTAAAATATTCGGTGATGATGACGATAAGCCCGGTGACGGCCAGCCCGACGAGACCGCAGACGAAAAGATGCGCGCCGCTGATCGGCACGCCATCGACGGTGCCGATCGTTCCCCAGCCGATTGCCAGTTGGGTGGCGATGGCCAGGCCGACGATCGACAGCGCGCCGGTCGCAATGAGGCCTTTGTAGAGTGCGCCCATGATCGAATTGGTTGGGCCGAGCCTGACGAAAAACGTGCCGGCGATGGAGGTGACGATGCAGGCGGCGCAAATCAACAACGGATAGATCATCACCGAGGAAAGGATCGGCTGGCCGGCGAAAAAGATCGCGGCGAGCACCATGGTGGCGACGACCGTCACCACGTAGGTCTCGAAGAGATCGGCCGCCATTCCGGCGCAGTCGCCGACATTGTCGCCGACATTGTCGGCGATCGTTGCCGGGTTGCGCGGATCGTCCTCCGGAATTCCCGCCTCTACTTTGCCGACGAGATCGGCGCCGACATCCGCCCCTTTGGTGAAAATGCCACCGCCAAGACGGGCGAAGATCGAAATCAACGAAGCGCCGAAGCCGAGCGCCACCAGGGCATCGACGACCTCGCGGCTGTTCACCGCATAGCCCAAGGGGCCGGTAAGGATGGCGAAATAAACGGTCACGCCAAGCAGCGCGAGACCGGCGACCAAGAGGCCGGTCACGGCCCCGGCCCGGAACGACATGCTCAGCCCGGCGGCGAGCGAGCGCGATGCCGCCTGGGCGGTGCGCACGTTGGCGCGCACCGAGACGTTCATGCCGATGAAGCCGGTGGCGCCAGAGAGAACCGCGCCGATAAGAAAGCCGATGGCCACAGTCCAGGAGAGAAGCAGGCCGAGGATTACGAAGATCACCGCGCCTACGCCGGCAATCGTCAAATATTGCCGGCGCAGATAGGCTTGCGCGCCCTCGGCAATCGCGGCGGCGATCTCCTGCATGCGGGCGGAGCCCGGGTCGGCTTTGAGAAGCTCCGTTACGGTGACAACGCCGTAGGCGATGGCCAGAAGCCCTGCGAGAACGATAACCCAAATGAAATGCATCGATTTCCGCCCTTCGTTACAGATAGCGCGTCCGACAGACACGTCCCCGCCGGGAGCCGGTCTGTTGGGAACCCACCGAACTGGCAGCATTTCGGCAGCCGCGAGCTACCTTCGCCCCCAAATGCTTGGGCGGAAGGCTCCGCCCTTGGCGGCGGACCATGGCCGAAAGCGGCAAATTTCGCAATCGCATCCTCGCCTCAGGGCCGCAAGTCTCAACAGTTCAAGCGGTTGTGAGACGCGCGAGCGTCAAAAATGCCGATAGGAGCCGACCGAAAAAGCCAGCGGCCGGCCGTCGGCGTCGCGGATGCGGGGCTTTTCCGTGCCGGTTTCGGCGACCCCGATTCGGGTAACGGGAAGGCCCGCCGCTTCGCGTTCAAAGGCCGCCGCGTCACCCGGCGCGACGGCGCAGATGATTTCATAATCGTCGCCGCCCGTCAGAATCGGCTCGATCAGCGAAGCTTCGCGTGCCAGTGCCTGGCGCGCCGCCTTGGAGAGCGGCACGTCAGCGAGCGCGATCTCCGCGCTCACCCCGGTCGGCGCCAGCATTTTGGCGAGATCGCCGACGAGCCCGTCGGAAACGTCCATCGCGGCATGGGCAAAGCCACGCAGCGCGTCGCGCAAGGCGAGCCGCGGCAGCGGGAGAAAATGGCGCATCAGCAGATAGTCGCGCGCCGGCTGGCTTAAGGCTTCGCCCCAGGCGCTGTCGGCCCCGAGTGCGCGGCGCAAGCGCAAACCCAAGGCCGCGTCGCCGACTGTACCCGTCACATAGAGAAAATCACCGTCTTTGACGCCAGGGCGCGGCACCATTTTGCCGTTCGGCACGGTGCCGAAGGCCGTGATCGACAGCGACAACGCGCCGAGGCTTCGCACCGTGTCGCCGCCGATGAGCGGACAGTCGAAACAGGCGACATCCTCTCCGAGCCCTTTGGCGAAGGCCGCAAGCCAATCTTCCGTCCAATCGCCGGGCAAGGCGAGGCCGAGCAGAAAGCCCACCGGCTCCGCCGCTTTGGCTGCGAGATCCGAAAGATTGGCACGCAGCGCCTTGCGGGCAATGAGCCCCGGCGTATCATCGGCGAAGAAATGCACGCCCGAAATGAACACGTCGGTGGAAACGACGAGCTCGCAATCGCTAGGCACGCTGAGCAAAGCGGCGTCGTCGCGCAGCCCGAGTCCCGCAGGACCGGCAAGCGGCGCGAAGAAATTCGCTATGATCTCGTCTTCGGAAGGACGCGGCTTGCTGTTCACGAGGTGCGACTCGGCATTTTCCGAAGACTTTACGCCATTGGCTCTACTCCCGCGATTCGAATTCCCCGGGGCGGAATTGGCGCGCCAAGGAATCGAGCACGGCGTTGATCATACCGGCCTCCTCGCGCCCGAAAAAGGCGCCCGCCACGTCGACGTACTCCTTGATCGCGACACGCGCCGGAATATCCTTGCGCTTCTTCAGCTCATAGGCGCCCGCCCGCAGGATGGCGCGCATGACGGAATCGACCCGCACCAAGGGCCAGCCTTTGGCAAGCGTCTTATCGATCGCCCGGTCGATCGGTACCTGATCGGCGAGAACGCCGCCGAGCAGGTCACGGAAAAAGGCAATCTCGGCCTCTTTATATTGTACGCCTTCGATTTCGCCGCCGATCCAGAAACGTTCGAATTCGCTGCGCGTCTCGTCGAGACCTTTGCCCGAGACCTCCATCTGGTAGAGCGCCTGAACCACGGCAAGCCGCGCGGCTGAGCGCTGCGGAGCCTTATGCATCAGATCGCTCCCTGCCCCGCTTTGAGGCGATAGAGAGCGAGCGCGGCGCGCGCGGCATCGCCTCCTTTGTCGCTGCGGCGCGGGTCGGCGCGTTGCAACGCATGCGCGACATTGTCTACCGTCAGGATGCCGTTGCCGAACGGCAGGCGGCGCGCGACCGCGAGATCCATCAAAGCGCGGGCGCTCTCGCGCGCGACAATCTCGAAATGTGGGGTCTCGCCGCGAATGACGCAGCCGAGCGCCAGCGCTCCTTGAAAGGGTGCGCCGGAAGTCTCGGCCATGTCGAGCGCGACGGCGAGCGCAATCGGAATTTCCAAGGCGCCCGGCACTTGCCAGCACAGATGGCGTGCTTCGGCTTGTTGCAGCGCCGCGATCGCGCCTTCGAGAAGCAGCGCGGCGACCTCGTCGTAGAAGCGCGCTTCGACGATGAGAAAACGCGCGCCTTTGACGCTTTCTTCGGATGTTCTGGAGCGGTGCGGCTCGGCCATGGGTCAGGTTCTAGGGGGATCGCGGCCGGCTTGACAAGCCCGATCCGCCGCCGCAAGCCGCGCGCTAATCGAGCTCCAGAAGCCGCGCCGCATAGCGGGCCATCAGATCGACTTCGAGATTAACCTCGTCTCCCGCCTGCCGCTCGTCCCAGGTCGTCACTGCGAGCGTATGCGGGATGAGAAGAATCGATAAGCAACCACCCTTGATTTCGTTCACCGTTAACGACGTTCCATCGAGCGATACCGAGCCCTTTACGGCAATGAACCGGCTGAGATGCGGCGGTGCTTCGATAGCGAAGCGCTTCATGCCGTCGAACGCATCGATCCCTAAAATTCTGGCGACGCCATCGATGTGCCCAGTGACGACATGTCCGCCGAGTTCGTCGCCGGCCTTCAAGGATCGTTCGAGATTGAGCCTGGTGCCGACGTGCCAATGCCGCGCCGTGGTGCGCGCCAAAGTCTCGGCGCCAAGATCGACCTCGAACCAGGTCTTGCCGTCCGCGGCACCGCGCGCCGCCACCGTGAGGCAGGGGCCGCTGCAGGCAATCGAGGCGCCGACCGTGATCTCCTCGGCAGGCGCCACATAAACAATGCGCGCGCGCGTTAGTTTGCCGCGCGGCGTGACGGTTTCGATGCGCCCGATGGCACTGACGAGGCCGGTGAACATCAGAGCACCCGTTCGTAATGCGCATAAGCATCGGCGCCGATCCGGCCGTTCTCACGCAGCCGATAGCGGCGCGAATCGGCGAGCGCCGCACGGCTTTGCGGATCGAGCGCCGGCACGCCGTTTTCGCCAAGCGCTTTGTCGC
>JBOHJJ010000082.1:0-5003 GCA_050728495.1 Methylovirgula sp. | reverse complement strand
CGCTCGGCTTGGCGGGCAAAGGAGAAGAAAATGGACAATACCCCTCTCATGCCCAAGGCAACCGCGGTCTGGCTGGTTGAGAATACCTCGCTGAGCTTCGAGCAGATCGCCAATTTCTGTAAGCTTCATCCGCTCGAAGTCAAAGGCATCGCCGACGGCGAAGTCGCGGCCGGCATCAAGGGGCATGATCCAATCACCTCCGGGCAGCTGACGCGCGAGGAGATTGCCGCCGCCGAGAAGGACCCCAGTCACCAGCTTCAGCTTGCGCAGCCCAAGGTGCGCCTGCCCGAGGCGAAGCGGCCGCGCGGCCCTCGCTACACACCGCTGTCGCGCCGCCAGGATCGGCCGAATGCGATCTTATGGCTGGTTCGCAATCATCCGGAACTGAAGGACGCACAAATCATGCGGCTCGTCGGCACGACGAAAACAACGCTGCAATCGATCCGCAACCGGACCCACTGGAATTCGCAGGCGCTGACTCCGATGGATCCGGTGACGCTCGGGCTCTGCTCGCAAATGGACCTGGATTTCGAAGTCAATCGCGCCGCCAAAGAGCGCACGCCTGTCGAGGAGGACCGCAGCCAGACACTGGTACCCGCCGAGGTGACCACGGCGCATCACGACGAAGAGGCCGAGACGGAAGTCTTCGCAACCCCGCCAGCCCCCGCCGAACAGGAGGCCGACCTCGATGTCGACTCTGTTTTTGCCAAACTCAAGGGTCTCAAAGAAAAGGAATAACGGGCGCGGCCGGATTTCGTTAACCCACCTAGGTGACGCATAGGGTTGCGGTAACTGGTCAATAAGGATAACGCTTATATGATTGATCGGGTTCACCTTTAGGGAACCGGATCAAAGAGCGGGGCCAATGTTTTCTACGACCGATCTCGCAAGTCGCATCGGCGCGTTCGCTGCCGCGGTTTTAGTGGCAGCTGTCCTCGCTGGCTGCAGCGAGGAACCGGGGCATCTCCTCACCAGCCGCGCCTCTGAGCCGCTCTCGCCGCAAATGTTGGCGCTCATGCAGGAGAAGGGCACTACCCCGGCAGCGCCCATGCTCATCCGCACCTACAAAAAGGAAGCTGAGTTCGAAATCTGGAAGATGCGGTCGGACGGGCGATATGCGCTCTTGAAGACCTATCCGATGTGCCGCTGGTCTGGCCAGCTGGGACCAAAGACGCACGAAGGCGATCGTCAGGTGCCCGAAGGCTTCTATAAGATCACGCCCGCCCAGATGAACCCCAATTCGAATTATTATCTCTCCTTCAACGTCGGCTATCCCAACGCCTACGATCGCGCCCATGGGGCCACCGGCGAGTCGATCATGGTGCACGGCGCCTGTTCCTCGGCCGGCTGTTTCTCGATGACCGACGACCAAATTGCCGAGATCTATGCGGTCGCCCGTGAAGCGTTCGCCGGCGGCCAGCGCGAGATCCAGATGCAATCGCTGCCGTTCCACATGACTGCCGAGAACCTCGCCAAATACCGGCTCGATCCAAACATCGCTTTTTGGAAGGAGCTGAAGACCGGCAGCGACAATTTCGAAGTTACCCGACAGGAGGTCGCGGTCGGGGTCTGCGGCGACCATTATGTTTTCAACGCCGAAGCGGCGAACGGCGGAAGCTTAGAGCCGACGCTACCTTGTCCGCCGCTCAAGCACGATCCGATGGTAGAGGCCGAAGTTCTCGCCAAACAAAAACGCGACGACGCGAAGATCGCCGAGCTTATCGCAGCAGGCGTGCGGCCGGTGTACACCGTCTATGCCGATGGCGGCCAGAACCCGAGTTTTGCATCGTGGCATGGAGACGTGAGCCGGCCCGCCGCGCTCGCCGAAGGTTCGGTCGATGTCGCAATCAACGCCAAACACAAAACGCCGACGCTGAAGCAATTGAAGGCGGCTGAGGCAAAGGATCTTGCCGAAGCCAAGGCGGAAGAGAAAAAGGCAACGGCGTTGCGCGAAGAACGCACCGCGTCGGAAGATGCCGATACGCCGCAGACATCCAACGCCCAGCCACAATCCGCTGTCGCTCCGGCGTCGCTTGCGCAGCAGCCAAACGCCTCCGACAATTCGGTCTTGCACCATCTGTTCGGGATGCAGCAGCCGCGTACTCAGGCGGTTGCGCAACCGCAACAACCAGCAGCCGAACCCATGACCGACAATAGCGCGTTCTACGAGCAGACGCAGCCGCAGCCGGAGCGGTCCGAGCAAGACGCGACGAATGCTGCCTCTGCATCCACTGCCGGATCGGATGCGGCGGCGCCGATACCGCCGCTCCGCCGGCAAGCGCAAACGCCCGACGCGGCGCAGGAAGCGTCAGACGCGGCGGCGACGCAACCCGATGCGGCATCGTCACCTGCGCAACAGACGCAAGCGACGGCCCAGCCGGGCAATCCTTTTAGCGGCGCGGCCTCGTTCTTTAAGCAGGGCTTTTCGGCTCTGACGACGCCGAGCCAGTAATCCTTGATGGCTAGGCGGGCTGCAGAGCGCGCAACTTCCGCGGCAGCGCCGCGAGAAGATAGATCGCCACGCTCAGTGCCGTGATCCAGAAGCTGCTTGGCCAATCGGTATAGAAGGCGAGGGTGATGCCGCACCAGGCCTCGAAGAGCGCCAGAACGGCCGAGAGCAGGACACCGGCGATAACAGCGCTCGTCAACTGCTGCGCCGCCGCAGCCGGGCCAATCATCAGCGCGAAGACCAGCAATACGCCGACGATCTGTGCGCATTCGGCGGTCGTCAGCGCGACGATAGCCAGAAACAGCACGCCGTAGAGGCGCAGCGAAATGCCCTTTGCTTCGGCAAGCTCCGGCTGTAGGCTCGCAAAAAGCAAAGGCCGCGAGATGATAGCCAGCATGGTAAGGCTCACGACGCCGAGGGCGAGCAGCGTGTAGACCGTCGAAACGTCGACCGCCAACACGTTGCCAAACAGCAGCGTCGTCGCCTGCGCGGCGAATGCCGTGTAAAAATGCAGGAACAGCAGGCCGAGAGCGAGCGAAAAGGCAAGCACGAGCCCGATCGCCACGTCGCGCTGCGCCAAGCGCTCGCCCAGGAAACCCATGGCAATGCCGGCCGCCATGGTCATCAGCACCAGCCCCCAAAGCGGCGCAATGCCGATCAGCACCGCGCCGGTCGCGCCGGTGAAGCCGACGTGCGCCAATGCGTGGCCGGCGAATGCCTGGCCGCGCAGCACGAGAAAATAGCCTACGCTGCCGGCGAGCAGGGCGACGATCGTCGCCGCCGCAAAAGCGTTGCGCATGAAGTCATATTCAAACATGGTCGACCTGCTCTCCATGCGCACCGTGTACATGCGCCCCGTGCCCATGGCCGCCTTCGTGCCGATGTTCGTCATGCTCGACGTCGTGGCTGCCGGACATCACGAAGATCCGGCCTTTGAGGCGGATCACGTCGATTTCGGAGCCATAAAGGCGCGAAAGAACCGGTCCGGTAATCACCTCATCAATCGCTCCCAGCGCGGCTAGCCCGTTGCCGAGATAGAGCACCTGGTCGATCGCCCCGAGCAGCGGATTGATCTCGTGGGCGCTGAATAGAACGGTGATCTCCAGCTCCGTTCGCAACGCTTTTACCAATTCGACCACTTCTTGTTGATGGCGCGGGTCGAGGCTGATCAGCGGCTCGTCGAGCAACAGCAGTCGCGGGCGGCCGATGAGTGTCTGGGCGAGCAGCAGACGCTGGCGTTCGCCGCCCGAGATCTCGGCGAGCGGGCGACGGGCGAGCTTGCGGGCGCCGACGAGGTCGAGGGCGCGTTCGATTTCCGCCCGCTTTTCGCGCCCGAGGATCGGCAAACCAAGCCTGTGTCCACTCGCGACGCTGGCAACGAAATCCCAGCCGCTCAATCTTCCCCCTTGCGGGACACTGCTCAAGGCTTGCGGCATGTAGCCGACGGCGGGGTTGCCGCGCGTCGCCGCTTGTCCCAGCACGCGGATCGCTCCGCGGCTTGGCGCCACCAGCCCTAGAATGGCGCGCATCAGCGTGGTCTTGCCGGCACCATTCGGGCCGAGCACGCCCACGAACTGGCCGGAGGCGATCTGCAGGCTGATGCCGCCCAGGACGCGACGGTTGCCGAGCATCAACGATACGTCGTCTAGCTCGATAGCATTCATGGGCCGCTATTTCGGAAGCGCGTGATCGACGGCATCGAGCTCGCTTTGCATCCACGCCTGATAGGTTCGTCCGGGCGGTTCGGTCTCGTTCGCGCCGACCACCGGAATACCCGATGCTTTGGCGAGTTTCATCATGTGTTCGGCGATTGGGTCCGATGCTTGGCTGTTATAAATCAATAGGCGGACTTTGTGGCCTTTTAAATCATCCTCGAAAGCGGCGATATCGGAAGCGCTCGGCTCGGTATTGTTCATCACCGCGATTTGAAACGATTGGTTGCGGCTTTTCATGCCGAGCGCGTCGATCATGTAACCGAACACCGGCTCGGTCGCCGTGACCTGAGTGCCGGCAAGACGGCTTTTAAGCGCCGCGATCTTCGCTTCGATCGGTTCGAGCGATTTGGCAAATTGCGCGTAACGCTGCTGATACAGGGCCCGGTGCGCAGGATCGGTGTCGCCGAGATCGCTCGCCAGCGTCTTTGCAAAGCTGCGCATGATCGCAATATCGTACCAGATATGGGGATTGTCGCCGTTCTTCTTTCCGGCAAGCTCGGCAACGACAATGGTCCTGCGATCGGAGCTTTTTGCGGCATCGAGCAATTTTTCGACCCAAGGATCGTAATCGATGCCGCTCAAGACAACGATTCGGGCGGCGGAGATGGCGCGCGCCACCGACGGGCTCGCTTCGAAGAGGTGCGGGTCTTCGTCGGGATTGCTGAGAATGCTGGTCACCGCGACTTCAGGCCCGCCGATCTGCTGGGCTACATCACCGTAAAAATTCTCGGCGGCGACAATGTTGATGGGACCGGCCAGCGCCGGAGTGGCAAGCAGAGCGGCAAGGCAGGCGAGAAGGGGAAAGGGTTTCATGCGCGGTCCAGTGGTTGAAGCGAAAG
>JBOHJJ010000081.1:0-11956 GCA_050728495.1 Methylovirgula sp. | reverse complement strand
CGGCCAGCATGCGCCCGATTGCGCCACCAAGCGCGACGCGTCTCTCCGCCGCGAGCGCGGCGAACATCGCCTGCAGCTCGAATCCTTCGATCCAATCCAGGATCGCATAAGGATGGCCGGTCAGTGGGTTCTCCGCGCAAAAGTAGAGGAAATGCGGCACCGGCACGCGCCCGCCCACCAGGCGATGGACCGCCATCTCCTTTTCCGCCGGAGCGATACCGCGCTGGTATACCCGCAGCAGAAGCGCGCCCGGCCGTCGAGAGAGACGCACCTTAAGATTGGTGTTGATCAGGCCGCCTTTGACCGGCTCGACGTGAGCGATCGTATGGCCCGGGAACAGAGGCAGGATCAGCCGGCCGACGTCGGCCGCATCCAAACTGACGACGGGCGTGTAGCGTGGCCAGTGTTCTTTCATGGCTGTGAGGCTCACCCGGCGGGCGCAGCCAGACTTCTCCGAGAATGCGGCAGGAAAAGGCGCCTCATTCCGCCGGTGTGCCGCCCGGCTCCCGGCCGGCCGGCTCGGGCAGGTAGTTTGCCTCGGCGTTGAGCGCCGCCCAGGCGCGTTGCAGGACAAGCCGCAGATCGTCGACTACGGCGAAAAACGCCGGGACGAAGAGAAGGGAAAGGAGCGTAGAGACGAGCAGCCCGCCGATGACGGCAATCGCCATCGGCGAGCGGAACTCGACGCCGGCCCCAAACCCGAGCGCGCTCGGCAGCATACCTGCCACCATGGCGACCGTCGTCATGATGATCGGCCGCGCCCGTTTCTTGCCTGCCTCGACGAGGGCTGCGGTGCGCGGCATTCCCGTCTCGATAGCGCGGACCGAAAAATCGACGAGCATGATCGCGTTCTTCGTCACGATGCCCATCAGCATCAAAATGCCGATGATCACCGGCAAGCTGAGGGGCCGTCCGGTGATGAGCAGCGCGACGATCGCGCCGCCGATCGACAACGGCAGCGAGAAGAGGATCGTGATCGGCTGCAGGAAACTTGAAAAGAGCAGCACGAGCACGATGTAGACCATCACGAGCCCGTTGCGCATCGCATCGCCGAACCCGCTGCTCAACTCGTCCATCGCCTCGCCGCTCGCCGACTTGCGTATGCTGACGCCGGGCGGAAGATGGCGCATCACCGGAAGCGCGTCGAGCGCCTTCTCGACATCGCCGAGCGCCGCGCCATCGACAAGATCGGCTTCGACGCGCGCGGCGCGCTCGCGATCGAAATGATCGATGCTGACCGGGCCTTTCACGTTCTCGATCTTGACGACGCGGCCGAGCGGAACCGAAGTTCCCGCCGTTGTCGGCACGTTCAAAATGCTCAAAATGCGCGGATTGGAGCGGCTCGCAAGCTGCACGCGGATCGGAATTTCCTGTCCGTCGATGCGCAACTTGGTGGCAGCGACATCGCCGATCGTCGCGATGCGAATCGTCTCATTGAGCGCCTCGCTCGATACGCCGAGTTGTGCGGCAAGATCGTGGTTGGGTTCGATGCGCAGTTCGCTACGGTCGAGGTTGATTGACGCCGCGACGTTGCTGACGAGCGCCAGGCGCCGCATCCCGGCCGCGAGTTCGCCTGCCGTCTTGGCAACCGCCGCTCCGTCCGGTCCGGTAACGATCCGCGATACCGGCCGCATGCCGTAATCATCCACAAACCAGAACTTTATGCCGGGAATATCGGCCAGATTCTTGCCGATCGCCGACTGCAATTGCACAACCGAAAGGCGGCGCTGGCTCTTCGGCACATAATTGACGACGAGCCCGGCTTTGCGCACTTCCGGCGCCCCGGGCGGCATCCGGCCCCCGTCGACGAGAACGCTGACCACTTGCGGCCTTTTCCGCAAGCGATCCGAAACCATGGCGGTGATCCGCCGCGTATCGGCAAGGACGGAGCCGGGCGGCAATTCGATCGCGAGATGCGACCGTCCGGAGTCCTGCGTGGGCTGAAAATCGCGTGACACGAGATTGGTCGTGATACTGAGGATCGAGAGCGCGAAAAGCACAAGCCCGACGAATACCGACTTATAGCGGTTGACGACCGACCACCCTACGAGGCTGCCGTAGCGCTCGATGAGCGCGTTGGTCTTTTCCTTGCGGCCATCCGGCTTCAGGAAATATGCCGCAAGCATCGGCGTGATCAGGCGCGCGGCGATCAGTGAGAACAGAACCTCGGCGGCGATGGTCAGGCCGAATTGCTTGAAATATTGGCCGGCGATATTGCCCATAAAGCTCACCGGCACGAACACCGCGACGATGGTCAGGCTGATGGCGATGACGGCGAGACCGATTTCGTCGGCCGCCTCCATCGCCGCTTTATATGCGGATTTTCCCATGCGCATATGGCGCACGATATTTTCGATTTCGACGATCGCGTCGTCGACGAGAATACCGGTGGCGAGCGTGACCGCGAGAAGGCTCACGAGGTTCAGCGAAAAGCCAAAGACGCGCATCACCCAAAACGCCGGGATGATCGACAACGGCAGAGCGATCGCGGCGATCGCCGTCGCACGCAAATCGCGCAGGAACAGGAAGACGACGATCACGGCCAGCGCCGCGCCTTCGAAGAAAGTATGGAGCGCGGCCTCGTAATTGCTTTGGGTGTAGCTGACCGAGGTGTCGATGCGCTTGAGATCGAATTCGGGATGTGCGGCTTTGATTTGATCGATGAGTTTCTTGACGCGCGCCGCGACGGCAACATCGCTGGCGCCCTTGGCGCGCACAATGCTGAAGGCGACCACCGGCTCGCCGTTCCAGCGCGCAAAGGTGCGCGGCTCGGCGATCGTATCCTTGATCGTACCCAGATCGGCGAGACGAACCTGGCCGCCGCTCGGCAGGTCGATCTTGATCGCGGCGAGCGCGGCAAGACCGCCGGCGCCCTGCCCTTCCATGGCGCCTTGCAGGCGCCGGTTCACCTGCGCGGCGCTTAGGCCGAGGTTCTGAAGGCGTTCGGGATCGAGCGACACCTGCACTTCACGTTGTACGCCGCCAATCCGCTCAACCTCACTTACGCCCTTCACGTCTTTCAGCTTGTCGACTACAACATTGTCGACGAAATAGGACAATTCCTCGGGCGATTTGCCCGGCGCTATCGCGGCATAAGTTTCAATTCCCAGCCCCACTGCGTCGACGCGGCGGACCTGCGGCGCGGAAGCCGATTTCGGGAGATCGGTGCTCTTCACCGCATGCTTGACGGCGGCAAGCGCTTTCGCCGTATCGACGTCGAGATCGAAGACGATCGTCGTCGCCGAGATGCCGTCGCTTATCGAAGATGTAACGTGACGGACGCCTTCGACGCTTGCGACCGCCCCCTCGATCTTGTTCGTCACCTGCGATTCGAGCTCGGAGGGAATGGCACCGAACTGCGTGACCACAACCGAGACGATCGGCGGATCGACGTTCGGCAGGAGGGTAATTGGCAGTTTCACGAAGCTCACGGCGCCAAGCGCCAACACTGTCAAGGCGAAAACAACCGCCGGCAGGGGCTTGCGAATCGACAAGGCCGAAACGTTAAGCGCCATGCATTCTGCTCCGCGCCGCGCCGCGCAGTCTGGCCTGATCGCCGTTCCGCCATGCGTTATTTGTGCCATATTGGGGATGATGCGAATCGCGAAGCAGTGCGCCGCCGACGCGACATGGCGCGGCGAATTTGCCGAAATGGCTTGCGAATCGGCGCTCGCCAGCGACAGCAACGAAACGACGCAACGCCTCTGGGATAGAGATCTGCGACGTCACGCCGCGATCGTCCATCTCGCTCAACACCGTCTCTATAGTGATTTTCTCCTATCGAACTCCGGTCAGCATCCGGAGCGGATCACAGATATCTGGTCCAGGCGCATGGGTTCCGAATTCGCCAAAAAGAAGGATGCGCCCGGTTGCGCTCGGGCGAAAAGCACATCAATCGGTTCATCAAACGTCTCCGACTCACGTCGCGGGAACCGCGCGCCGCGCCGAAGAATGCGAACACCGAGGCTGAGACGGCGGGGAATAACACGAAGAATGCGTCCAAAACATGAGGACGCATGCGACTCCTCGCCTCACCGAACGGTGGCAACGCCTGAGGCAGCCGTTCTAATCCACGGATATTGCGAATAGATTACCGGCTCTTCAGGCGCGGAGCGGATGGCACATGCGGCAGGTTCGCAAGACTATTGCTCGCTCGACTAAGCCCGCCCGCCAACGAGCGAGCTTGGCACAGATTTCGCTCTTTGATCGCATTGAAGGCGCATCCCCAAGACCCATAACATCTGTACAGAACGGCACTGATCGGCTTTGATGCCCAAGCCTTCGGTTCGAAAGCAGAGACGGTCTCCGCCATGACGCATTCGACGGTTGATTGTGTGCGTCGTATCCTCTGCGTTTTTCCGCGTTACACACCTTCCTTCGGGACCTTCGAATATTCCTACTGTCTTACCTTGGGCACGCGCGCCTTCATGCCTCCGCAAGGTCTTTTGGTGATCGCTGCGACGCTCCCGAAACACTGGCAGGTGCGCTTCATCGACGAAAATATGGAACCGGCCACGGATCACGACTTTGCTTGGGCCGACGCTGTATTCGTCAGCGGCATGCACATTCAACGCCGGCAGATCGAAGACATCTGCCGCAGGGCGCACCGCCACGACAAGGTCGTCGCGCTCGGCGGGCCTTCGGTGTCGGCATGCCCCGAGTATTATCCAAGCTTCGACTATCTGCACGTCGGCGAACTCGGCGATGCGACCGATGAGCTCATTGCGATTCTAGCCGATGGCGTGCGCCGGCCGCAGCGACAGGTGGTATTGACCACCAAGGAGCGCCGCGACCTCATCGAGTTTCCGCTGCCCGCCTACGAGCTCGCCCGCATCGACCGCTACCTGCTTGGCACCATCCAATATTCGAGCGGCTGTCCGTATCGCTGCGAGTTCTGCGACATCCCCGGGCTTTACGGACGCGTTCCGCGCATCAAGAAGCCGGAGCAGATCATCGCAGAGCTCGACAAGCTCGTCGAATGCGGCATTACCGGCGCGGTCTATTTCGTCGACGACAATTTCATCGGCAACCGGCGCGCCGTCGTCGAATTGCTGCCGCATCTCGTCGCCTGGCAGCAACGCACCGGCTATCCGCTCAGTATTTCCTGCGAGGCGACGCTCAACATCGCGCGCACTCCCGAAATCCTCGCGCTCATGCGCGAGGCCGGATTCGATACGATCTTCTGCGGCATCGAGACGCCCGATCCGGAAGCCCTCAAGGGAATCGAGAAGAAGCAGAATCTCGTCATGCCGATCCTCGACTCCGTCCGGGCGATCAACGCGCACGGCATGCAGGTGGTCTCCGGCATCATTCTCGGCCTCGACACGGATACGCCCGAGTCGGGGAGGAAAATTCTCGACTTCATCGAGGAATCCAAGATTCCGATGCTGACCATCAATTTGCTCGAGGCGCTGCCGCGCACGCCGCTTTGGGACCGGCTGGAACGCGACGGGCGGATCAATTTCGAAGAAGGCCGCGAATCGAACGTGCGCTTCCTCATGCCGTACGACGAGGTCGTCGCGATGTGGAGGCACTGCATGAAGGAAGCTTATGAGCCGAAGCGCCTGTTCGCGCGTTACGAATACCAGATGCGCGAAACCTGGCCGAACCGGCTGCCGCGCCCCTTGAGCAAACGTCGCGCCTCGCCGCGCAACATTTTCCGCGGCCTCGTGATGCTCGCCAAAGTGTTCTGGCGGCTCGGGGTGCTCGCCGATTACCGTGCGGTGTTCTGGAAATTTGCGCTGCCTCTGCTGCGGCGCGGAGAAATCGAACCGATTCTCGCCACCGCCATCTCGGCGCATCACCTCATCATGTTCTCGCGCGACGCCTGCGCCGGGCGCACCAATGCCTCGAACTATGCGCACAGATTGCGCGTCCTTGAAGAGGTCAGGTCTTGAGACGACCGGTGGCGCAGCACGCACGTCGCTCGAAGGTGATACCAGCGACAGCGTAAGATATTGAGAGCAGCACGAAGATGTTCGCCCTGCATGCGATCGCGGCGTTGCAGGATAGAGTCTTTGTGGCGGTTGCTGCAGGATACAGGAGGCAATAGCCTGCGCTGCCGTCTTAGTCTTCGTTCTCGGGATCGGGATCTGCTTCGATCGAAGCATCGTCGTCGTTGAATGCCTCGCGGCCGTCGGACTCGAGTGGATCCTCATCTTCCGTCAGCGTCACATCGTCGTGCGGCTGGGGCACCGTGAATGCCCGCGGCAAAGGTCCTTCGAGGAGCCCGGCATCTTTCAGTTCTTCGAGGCCGGGAAGATCGGTGATCGCCTCGAGGCCGAAGTGCAGCAGGAAAGCTTCGGTCGTTCCATACGTCAGCGGCCGCCCCGGGCTACGTCGCCGGCCGCGCAACCGCACCCAGCTGGTTTCGATCAGCACGTCCATCGTGCCTTTCGAAATTGCGACGCCGCGAATGTCCTCGATCTCGGCGCGCGTCACGGGTTGATGGTAGGCGACGATCGCCAGCGTTTCGAGCGCCGCGCGCGACAGTCTCCGCGACTCGACAACTTCCTTCGACAACAGCCAGCCAAGATCGGCGGCGGTGCGAAACAGCCATTTCCTGCCGACGCGCACGAGGTTGACGCCGCGCGCGGCGTAATCTTGCTTGAGGCGCGCCAAGACATCGGCTACCGCCAATCCGTCCGGCATGTGCCGCGCGATCTCGGCTTCTTCCAGCGGTTCGGAGGCGGCGAAAAGCATCGCCTCGGCAATGCGCATCGCCTCTCCGAGAACAGCGGGGTCCGCCGCATCTGGGTCGGTGCTCGGGAATAATCTTGCCACTTCAGCCAATCCGTTCTCCCTTATCGCCGCGTTCCGATCAGGCCGGTTGCGGGCCGCTGCGCCGTTTGATCCAAATCGGCGCGAAGGCGCGATCCTGACGCACGCTCAAATTTCCCTGCAGGACCATTTCGAGCGTCGCGGCAAGCCCGGAGGAGCGCACCGCGCGCCGCGCTTCGCGGCTCGCGCAATAGGTCATGAGATAGGGGTCGAGCGCCGTCCAATCGAGCGCTTGGCCAGCCAACCGCTCCAAGGCCTTGCGCGCCTCGACCAGCGACCAGACGAAGCGTTGCTTGATCCGCATATGCGAAGCCGCGTGTTTCTGTCGTTGCCGCACATAGGCGGAGAGAAGATCGTGCAGGCTCGCCTGCCATTGCGAGCTACGGGAGATTGCGACACCCTCGGGCTGGCCGCGCTGAAACATGTCGCGCCCGACCCGCGGCCGGTTGACGAGTGCCTCGGCGGCGACGCGGATCGCTTCGAGCCGCTGCAGCCGGAAGGCGAGCGCTGCGGCGAGATCGCTTCCGAGCGGCTCTTCGTCTTTCTGCGCCTGGGGCAGCAATAGCCGCGATTTCAAATAGGCAAGCCACGCCGCCATCACCAGATAATCGGCGGCAAGCTCGAAACGCAGGTCGCGTGCCGTTTCGATGAAAGCGAGGTATTGCTCCGCCAAAGCCAAGACGGAGATCTTGGCAAGGTCGACCTTCTGGCGGCGCGCCAGTTCGAGAAGAAGGTCAAGCGGTCCTTCGAAGCCGTCGACATCGACGAAAAATGTCGGCTCGCTGCTCGTTCCGCTCGGTTCGGTCTGTTCGAATGCCAATTCCATCGGCGAATCATTCCCTTGCGTCAGGATATTAGGCCCAAATCGAAGCCGGCGAGAGCCCAGGCGAGCGAACTTGGTCCGATCAGGCGGCAATCGCAAGCGCGGCTTCGATTTCGGCCCAAGCTTCCACAGGATCAAAGCGCATCTCTTCGCAGCGCCACTCCCTCGCCCGAGCGGCCCGGGCGCGCGACGCTCCCGCCAGAACCGGCGCCGCGGCGGCAACCGCGGCGGCCTCGGCGAGGTCGCCGTTGCAATGAAGCGCAATATCGAGGCCGGCGGCAAAAGCCGCCGCGGAGCGTTCGCGCAGGCCTCCACGTAGCGCCCGCATCGAGAGATCGTCGCTGAGAAGCAGACCGGCAAAGCCGATGTCGTTGCGGATATAGTCGACGACCCGCTTCGAGAGCGTCGCAGGGTGTTCTTTGTCGAGCGCCGTATAGACGACATGTGCGGTCATCGCCATCGGCAGATCCGCGTTCGCCTTGAACGGCAGAAAATCGGTCTTGCGCAGCGCCTCGAGCGGCGTCGCGCAGATCGGAAGGTCGAGGTGGCTGTCGACCTTGGCGCGTCCATGCCCGGGAATATGTTTCATGACCGGCAGCACGCCTGCATCGCGCAGGCCATGCGCGGCGGCGCGGCCGAGCTTGGCGACGGCCGACGGATCCCGCCCGTAAGCGCGATCGCCGATTACGCAATGGGCGCCTTCGACGGGAACGTCGAGCACCGGCGCGCAATCGATGCTCACGCCGAGCAAGCGCAGATCCCGCCCCATAAGCGCCGCCGCCAAACGGACGAGCCTTTCCTTGCGTTCGAGCGGTAGGCCGAGAGCCGCGAGGCGCGCCGCCGCCGGATAGGCGCGCCAGTGCGGCGGCCCAAACCTCTGCACGCGCCCGCCTTCCTGATCGACGAGTACGGCCGCATCGGCATCGCCGCGCGCCTCTCGGAAACTGTCGATCAAGGTGCGGACTTGGTCCGGCGTCTCGATATTACGCTTGAAAAGGATCAGGCCGAAGGGTTCGCTGTCGCGCAGGAAGCCGCGTTCCTCGCGCGTCAAGGCCACGCCGCTACAGCCGCAAACGAAGGCGCGCGTCATGCCCTCACTTCAGAACGGGCGAGCCGCCCGTCAATAACTCCTGGCAACGTAGCAACTGCCGCCCTTGGCCTGCAGCTTTTCGCAGAGCGCGGTCGCTTCCGCATGCGATAGGCCGACGACACGAACCCGATAGTACGATTTGTCGGCAACCGTGGCCCGGTGGTATTTCAGACGAAGGCCGGAGAGTAGGCTGGCATATTCCCTCTGCAGCTTCGCCATCGAGTGGCGCGCCTCCGCCTCGGTCTGCGGCGCGGCGAGCTGGACCGCGAAATCGTGCCCGTCGTCGGCCTGCCGTGCGGCAACCGTCGCGTTTGCCTCGGCAACCCTCATCGGTCTGGCCCGCGCCGAATGCGTATCTGGCTCGGCGGCAGGCGCCGCGGCTTCGTTGCCCGACGCTGAATCACTGCCGGGGCTTTCAGAAACTGCCCGCCGCGTCGTCTTTGACGATGCGTTTGACGTTGTGGCTGTCGTATCGAGCGGTACTGGACCCGGCCCGACGGGCAGCATCTCTTGTGGAGGCGCAACCGTCGGTAAGTCTTGCGGGGCGGACACAGGAGGCTCTTGCGGCGCATCGTTCGATACGATCGTGCCATCCGGACGCACGACGACGGTTTTCACCTTCCTGGGTTCGATCAATCCAGCCAAGCCGAAAGCCGGACCTTGCGCTTCGGCGGCGGGGGGCGCGGGAACCGGAACGACGGCGGCCGGACTCGCGGACGCAATTTGCATCTGGCTTGCCGAAGGCTGCTGGCTTGCACTGGTGGGCGTCCGCGCCGCCGTGCTCGCCGGCGCCGGTCGGAGATTGGCCGGCTCCTCGCTGTGGCTGACCACCGCGACGGGAACTTGCGGCGAACTGTCGAGAAGCGAGATTTCTTGGGGCTTTGGCGTACCTGCCGTATTGGCCGCCTGAATTTTAGTGGGACCCTGCTCGGCCCTGATCATCGCGATTTGATGGGGCGTGACCGAGTGGCGCTTCAGCGCGAAACTTGTGCCGATCCCGGCCATGCCAGCGATAATGATCGCAGCGGTCGCGTAGAGCGGCAGCCGCGAGCGCGGAACTTCGGACATTTGAGGCGGCGGAAGATAGGGCGCATCGAGCCAATCGTCCGTGTCCGGTTCTGGTTGGTCCAAGTCAGGCCGGAACTCTGCCGCCGGCGCGGCCGCAAACTCGGACCCAATAGAGCCGCGCAATCCCGCTTCGATCGCCGCAAAGTCGCCCCCGAGTCGACGCGGCGCTGCGACGGGTGGAGCGGGTGGGGCGGGTTGCTGGCGTTCGGTCGCGTAGCGCGAGGCGGTAGATGCCGCCGGGCGCGCTTGGAAGACGGTTTTGTACCTGTCCTCGGCGCCGCCGACGAGCCGCGCCAATTCGGCAAGCGGGTCCTCGCCGCTCCTCGCCGAAGGTGCAGCCGGGCGACCCAGCCGGCGCTCGAATTCATCAAGATTAATCATCGGACGTTGCCTGGCTGCGGGATCACTCATGACATCACCTCGATCTTCCCTGCAGTCCCCCTGCCGCCGAACTATCCCCCAAAACCCGGCTTTTTTCAGCGCCGCCGAAGCCGCGTTGGGCTAGGGACCCAGCAAGGTTCGCTCTGCGGATCGCAACCCCGGGTTTGCCTCAATGCATCTCGTCCGGAGCATGAACCCCTAGAACGGCAAGCCCGGCCGCCAAAATCGATGTAACCGCCCCTACCAGGGCCAACCGGGCAATAGTTAAATCTCTTCTTTCTTCATTAACAAAACGTAATTGTGGCTGATCTTTGCCGCGCGTCCAATGGGAGTGCAGATCTGAGGCAAGGTCATGTAGAAAAAAGGCAATCCGATGCGGTTCATGTGCCACTGCGGCAGATTCAATTACACGCGGATATTGACCGACGAGCTTAATTAAGCGCATTTCGCCCGGATCAATGAGCAACGAAAGTTCCGCCCGGGCGAGGGCCGGAACGGACAAATCGATGCCCGGAAACGTCGCACGCGCCTGGCGCATGACGGATTTGCCGCGGGCATGCGCATATTGCACGTAGAAAACCGGGTTGTCCTTCGACTGTTCGATGACTTTGGCAAGATCGAACTCGAGCACCGCGTCGTTTTTGCGAAACAGCATCATGAAGCGCACCGCATCGACGCCGACCTCGTCCAACACCTCGCGCAAGGTGACAAAATCGCCGCTGCGCTTCGACATTTTGACCGGCTCGCCGCCGCGCATCAGCTTGACCAGTTGGCAGAGCTTGACGTCGAGTACAGCTCTGCCGCCCGAAAGCGCCGTAACCGCGGCTTGCAGGCGCTTGACATAGCCGCCATGGTCGGCGCCCCAGATATCGATCAATACTTCAAATCCGCGCTCAATCTTCGATTTGTGGTAGGCGATGTCGGCGGCGAAATACGTATAGGACCCGTCCGATTTGGTGAGGGGTCGGTCGAGGTCGTCGCCGAACGCCGTCGATTTGAACAGCGTCTGTTCGCGATCTTCCCAATCTTCGCCCGGCTGGCCCTTGGGAGCCGGCAGACGGCCCACATAGACGAGACGCAAGGCGCGCAGCTCGGCGATCGTCGCGGCGATGAGATCTTTGCCGCCCGCCGTCAGCGATCGCTCGGAGAAGAAGATTTCGTGCTTGATTCCGAGAGCGGCGAGATCGGCGCGGATCCCCTCCATCATTGCGGCGATCGCGACGTTGCGTGCGGCTTCGATCCATTCGCCTTGCGGACGCCGCAACAAAGCCTCTCCGAACTGCGCCGCTAGCGCCGCGCCGATCGGCTTCACATACTCGCCCGGATAAAGGCCCTCGGTGATCTCGACCTTGTCGCCGAAAATCTCGCGGTAACGAAGATGCACGGAGCGGGCGAGAGCATCGATCTGCGCACCGGCATCGTTGATGTAATATTCGCGCGTCACCTCGTGCCCGACATAGGCGAGGAGATTGGCGAGCGCATCGCCGAAGACGGCGCCGCGGCCATGGCCGACGTGCATGGGGCCGGTGGGATTGGCCGACACATATTCGACGTTGATCTTGCGCTTCGGCCGTGTGCCGTTTCCCGCGCCAAAGCGCGGCCCTTCCTGCAGTGCGGTACGCAGAACTTTTGCGAACACCGCCGGTTTCAGGCGCAGGTTTAGAAACCCCGGCGCCGCCACTTCCGCCGCGGCGACGTCTGCATCTTCGGCGAGTGCGGCGGCGAGTTCGGTCGCGAGCTGGCGCGGATTGGCGAAACTGGCCTTGGCTTCCTTGGCATAGACCATCGCCGCGTTGACCGCGAGATCGCCGTGC
>JBOHJJ010000080.1:0-3641 GCA_050728495.1 Methylovirgula sp. | reverse complement strand
CGCGCATCATCGTCGTGATCCGGGCAAGCGAGCAGGGCGCTTCCGACATCGATGTCGTGCGCTGGGCGAAGCCCAAGTCGCATGGGGAATATTGCTGGACGTCGGTCGACTCGGATCAGAATTGCGCAGTCATCTACGACGAGTGGGAAGTCGCCCACTGGATGCCGCTGCCGGCATGGTCGCCGCCGTTTAAGACGCCGGGACTGGCTGCCAAGCTTCCCGAGCCGCCCGAAGGCGACGGATCGGGCATCTGAGCTCGGGCGTAGCGACAGTTTCAGATCCGCACAAGTGCATGCAGGAGAACAGCAGGGCCAGCCTTGCCGTTAGCGAGCGTTCTTTAGACCCGCGCGCAACGCAAAACGAACTGGTGCCGGCTGCAGGACTCGAACCTGCGACCTACTGATTACAAATCAGTTGCTCTACCAACTGAGCTAAACCGGCGATCTCGGCGATTTCCGAGGGAACGGATACCGCGCCAATCCAAATTATTCGTTGAGCTAACAGCGCAAGGAACGCGATTCAACCGGATCCAACACCAGAATGGTTTCCTCGAAATCGGCTTCCGAGGGGAAGCGTTTTTCTGCCAATCGTGCCGCAATGCAAAAATTTCTGAATTGAGCAAGTTCCGCTCGAAATTGCGGAACAACGGAGTATCCTTGGGCGTTGCGCGGCCTATCTGATGCGATATAGGTTGATCTTTTGCGCAAAGTTGGCAAAATCACCGAAAGGTCAGTCGTAGCTAAAATAGCATCTCGTGCACTGCACAATAAAGGCAAGGGGGCAGGAAGGAAATGACATGGACCAGGTCATCGTCTGCGCCATCCTTTGGACGTTCTGCTTCGCTGTGACCGTCTACGCGCTGGTCACCTCGCCTTAGCAGGCGGGTGGGAACACGACGGTATACCGTTCCGAGCCCGGCCAAGTGCCGGGCTCTTTTGTGGACGAGCCGCGATGTTGGGCTTGCCCCGCGTTGACCGCCGGTCTTGGGCTCGGCCGCATCCTTGCCGCAAATAGGTGGCTAAATTAAACAATCTATCTCACGGTTTGGGGCGCCGACGGGCGCGCGATGCGGGGAAACGCTTATTTTCTCAGTTCTGCGACCCGCTAAACTGAACTGCATTGCGCCCAATCCGGCGCCGTTTCTTGGAGGGGGACGAATGTCAAACATCGGATCAACCGTAAAATCCGGGCTCGCCTTGGCTTTGGCCGGGAGCTTGATGGTTGTTGTCACTGCTCCCGCCCAGGCAGGCGACGGCGGCGCGATCGCCGCCGGCATCCTCGGCGGTACCGCGCTCGGGTTCATCGCCGGCAGCGCTGCCGCCGCAGCGGCCGCCCCGCCACCCCCTCCGCCGCCCGGATATTACGCGCCGGCCTATGCTCCGGGACCCGGTCCCTATGGTCCGGGGCCGCGCTGCTGGTACGAGCCGCGACAGGTGTGGGACGGCTATGCCGGCGCCTATGTCGTGCATCGCGTTCGAGTCTGCAACTGAGTTCTCTCGCCCTGCGTTTTCGAGGCCCCGGTTATCGGGGCCTTTTCTTTGACACGGTCCTGCCGCGATCATTTCCTCAAACGAAGCTCGAAGCCGAGCGGCTCTTCGATTCTTTCGCCGCTATGGAAGGGAGTCGCGGCCAGCACCCGGGCGAGGTCCTCTTTCGAATAGGCACGCTTTCTCAACATGTGTTTGAAGATCGCCTTGGTGAGCAGGGATTCGATACGGCCGAGATGCATACCGGCGACGGTGCGCTCGATCGCTGCGTCGGAAGCATTGTTGCGCATGTCGATGATGAGTGCCGTCCCGCCCGGGCGCAGAACGCGGTGCATTTCCGAAAGCGCTCCGACGGGATCGCTGAAATTCTTGAATGCCGCGCGGCAGACGACGAAATCGAATTGGCCATCCGCGAAGGGCAGGGCGGCCGCGTCGCCATGGCGGAAATCGACACTAACCCCAGCATGCGCCGCGTTCTCTCGGGCGATCCGCACGAACGAATGGCTGATATCGAGTCCGGCGACGCAGTAGGATCCAGACCTGGCGAGTTCGATCGCCAGATACCCGGGGCCTGGCGCGATCTCGAGCAGGCTCGCGCCGGCCGGCAGTTCTTGGGCGATGCGTTTGGCCAGAGTGCGAAATTCGGCGAGGCTCTTGCCCGTGTTCTTCGCGTACCAGGTCGCCAGCATGCCTTCCATGCCGATGCCGCGGTAAGGTTTGCGGGGGGAAGCCATCTGCAAGAAAGTGCCAATTACCTTAGTTGCTAAGATATATTGTTGCTAAGGAATCTGCGAAACGATGTCAAGGAGACCGAAAAACCGGCAAGAGCTGATGGCCACTCTCAACAATGCGATGCGCGAAACGAGCGGCCAGGGCGTGCTCTACAGCCAGGCCGTGGCCGGGCGCCTCGGCATCAACAGCACCGACCTCGAATGTCTCGACCATGTCGTGCTGCGCGGACCGATCACGGCAGGAATGCTCGCGGAGGCGACCGGACTCACGACGGGCGCGATCACCGGCGTCATCGATCGGCTGGAGCGCGCCGGCTTCGCGCGCCGCGAGCGCGACCCCGACGATCGCCGCAAAGTGCTGGTGCGCGCGTTGCCTGCGATCTACGAGCGCATCGTGCCATTGTTCGAGCCGATGCAACGCGCCGCCAACGCGGCGCTATCGCAGTACCGCGACGGCGAGCTTTCCCTGTTGCTCGAATTTTTCACTCGAGCGCGCGAAGCCTCGCTGGCGGCGATGAACGAACTCGCTGCCGCTCCTTTGGCGAAGAAAAAGCGCCGCGCAAAATCATGAGCGCGGCCGATGGACGCCACACCAGCCTTGCGCTAGGTTAACCAATTGTTAACCATAGGGCGCGGACATGAATTCTTCGGCCGGACTGGCAATTCTCCTTGCCTTGGCGACGCCAGCCGCCGCGGCCTCCGGCGGCGGACATGCGGCGCGCTCGTTCGCAATGCCGGCGCGTTCCTTCCCGATCGAGACGCGGGCGCAACCTGCGCATGAACGGCAGAATTTCGCAGGTCTAGGAGCAAGCGGGGCCTATACGACGCTGCTTTCCGGCACGTTCCCGACGGCGCCGTACGAAGGAGGCGTGGTCCTTCCGCCGCCCTATCCGCCGTATTACGTCGTGCAATACGCGCCGCCGCCGCGGCCGCGCTGCGTGCGGCCGTTGCTGATCCATCTCGTGCCTGCCCATCCTGCGAAGAATCTGCCGCGCCTCGTCTACGGCACGCCGTTCGACTGCCCCGGATAGCTGGCGAGCTTCATCCGTGCGATGTCGAGCGCGACGGCGCAGGCGTTCGAGACATTCAGGCTCTTGATCGGTCCCGGCATGTCGAGCCGGGCTGCGAGGTCGCAATTCTCGCGCGTGAGGCGGCGCAGACCCTTGCTTTCCCCGCCCAGCACCAGCGCGAGCGGACGAGTCAAGGGCGCCGCCTGCAAGGACAGCGGCGCTTCCGAATCAAGACCGACGCGCAAGTAGCCAAAGTCCTTTAGCTCGTCGAGGCCGCGCGCCAGATTGACCAATTCGATGATCGGCACGTGTTCGAGTCCGCCCGAGGCGGCCTTGGCGAGTATGCCGGAAAGACGCGGCGCATGCCGCTCGGTGGTCACCAGCGCGTCGACCGCGTAGGCCGCGGCGCTACG
>JBOHJJ010000079.1:0-1921 GCA_050728495.1 Methylovirgula sp. | reverse complement strand
GCCGGCTACGGCCTGACCACCGCGGAAATCCTTTACCACCTGCCCGACTACCCGACGTTCCTGCAAACCTACGTCTGGCAGGACTACGATATCGCTCCCGATTTTCCGACCCTGATGAAATTCCTGGCGTTTTGGCGAGAAAAGCTCGACGGACCTCTGCACAGCGTCCGCATCGGTCACGCGCGGCTCATCAAACCCGCCGAGATCAAGACCTTCGACGCCGAATTCAAGCTGAACTGAGCCCGCAGCGCGCCGCGCACCTTTTCCGGGAGAGGGTCTCTCTGCTCAGGCGACGGAGCGGACGGATGCCGGCAGAGCGCGCTCTTCGGTGAGTTTGGCCTCGATCTCGGAGGCGGTAAGCGGCCCGGAAAAGAGGAAGCCCTGTAATTCGTGACAGCCGAGTGCTTCGAGAAAACGTGCCTGCTCGACAGTCTCTATTCCTTCGGCCGTGACCGTCAAGCCGAGCGCACGGCCCAGGGCCACGATCGATTCGACGATGATCGCGCTTTCGCCGGTGGTCTCCATCGATTCGAGGAACGAACGATCGATCTTGATTTTGTCGAAGGCAAACCGGCGCAGATAGATCAGGCTTGAATAGCCGCAACCGAAATCGTCGAGCACCATGGTGACCCCGAGGGCGCGCAAGTCGACCATCAAACGCTCGGCGAGATCGGCGTCGGAAATCACGATGCCTTCGGTGAGTTCAAGCTCGACGCGTTCCGGCTCGATGCCGGTCTCGGCAAGAATCCTCTCGACGGTGGTGACGAAATCCTTCTGCCGGAATTGGATCGGCGAGACGTTGACCGCCACCTTGATCCCCGGCCATCGCTTGGCGTCATTGCAGGCGCGGCGCAAGACCCATTCGCCGAGTGGAACAATCAAGCCGCGGTCTTCGGCAAGGCTGACGAAACTGTCGGCAGAAAGCATTCCATGGGTTTTGTGTTGCCAGCGCACCAGTCCTTCAACACAAACAATCCGGTTGCCAGGAGACGATACGATCGGCTGATAATGTAAGATGAGTTCGTCGCTTTCAATCGCCGCGCGCAGCTCGTCTTCGGCGGTTTGCCGCAGCCGCAGTTGTTCGCCCATCTTGGCTTCGAAGAAGGCGAAGCGATTGCGACCGCCTTGTTTGGCGCGATAGAGCGCGAGATCGGCCAGACGCATCAAGTCATGCCGCTCGCTGGCGTTTTGCGGGCAGAGCGCGATTCCGACCGAGGTGCCCAAGAAAATCTGCTGGCCGGCGATGTCGAACGGCATGCTCATCGCCTCGAGCAGGCGCTGCGCAAGCCGGGCGCAATCGCGCGGGTCAGTCACATCGGTCTGCAGAACGGCGAACTCATCGCCGCCGAGACGGGCGAAATGATCGCCGTTGCGGAGAATCTTGCCGAGCCGCTGCGTCACCGCGACGAGGGTGCGGTCGCCAACCTCATGCCCGAAGGTGTCATTGGCCAGTTTGAAATTGTCGAGATCCAGATAGAACAGCGCGCATTGGCAATGCTTGCGCTTGCAACGGGCGATCTCGGCATCGATGAGCTGATTGAAGAGAAAGCGGTTGGGTAATCCGGAGAGCGTGTCATGTCCGGCGACCTGTGTGGCTTTTGCCTCACTTTCCGTGAGCTGTCTCACAATTCGATAAGCTTGCGCGGCCATAGCGAAACGAAACGTGAGCGCAGTAATCACCAACACGATGTTCACGCGGTCTGTGAAGGCCAGCGCCACAAATTTCCAGGAAAAAAGTGAAACGGCATGTTGCACCGCCGTTGCACCGAGGCGGATGCCGAGCAGCAAGAACAAGAGCGTGGTTGCGGCGTAGGCGATGCTCCATAGCACCACCGAAGGAGTATGCACATGGCCGGGGCGCAACTTGAACCGCCGCAGACCGAGACGCGTGAGGTCAGCCAGCCGCATCATTCAAGAATCC
>JBOHJJ010000078.1:0-5519 GCA_050728495.1 Methylovirgula sp. | reverse complement strand
GGAAGCGCTTGAAAAAGACGCTCGTAGAATAAGGCGGCAGCGTCAGCCGCGATGGGCGCGACCTGCTCAAAACTGGATTGAACGAGTGTGATCTGTGTCGGGGTCATACGAGATTCTCCAATTCGGTGCCGATGCCGCTCCCTGTCGATTTTTTGCGGAGTTTCCAACGTGCCTTTCAATGCTTGCCGGGAAAGCCGCCCAAGCCATGAAACGTCATGAAGAGCGAATAGCCGCTCACGGCTACGGCGAGCATCATTTCAAGAGAGAGAAAGGCAACGCCGTATTTGTACCAGGGCTCGTAAGTTACAGGCTCGGTAGATCGGGTTGTCGCGCTCATGGATGATCTCACGATTTCAGGTTTGCGGTTTGGTTGAGAGCTGCATGATCAGGCTTCGTCGGTCGCTAGGACGGCGTTGAAGATGCCGTGCTCTTCCGGATCGCGCTCATGACGTGCGGCCCAGAAATAGAAGAGGACGAAGGGCACGAACATGTAGAGGGCGACGTAGAGATAGCCGATGTGGATGTTCGGGCCGGCGGCGAAGATCAGCGGATAGACGATGCCGGCGGCGGTCGAGACGCCGCCGATGAAGCCAGCAGCGGTTCCGGGACGGTCTGGGAACAATAGTGGCACTAGAGCGAAGGTGCCGCCGGTCCCAAACGATATAAAAATGCCGAGCGCGACTAGAAGGACCACCGAGAAATGCAGCGACCCGGAAAGTCCTGCGAACGTCAATCCCGCCATGGCGATGGTGATCAGGATCAGCGCGATCCCGAGCCAATGAAGGCGCGGCGCATAGGGCAACGTCTTTGCGATGAACGGCAGCGGCGTCCAACCCTTGCGCTGGAAGAGATCCGACATGTAGCCGGAGAACGGACGAAACAACGACGCGCAAAAGGACTCGACCGCGGCGAATGTGCCGGCGGCGATTTGCAAGCCTGCCACGCTGGTAAAGCCAAGCGCGAGAATCGCGTTGTGGAACCCGTGCGTGAAATAGCCGGGCAGCCAGGCGTTCATCGCGATCTCAAGCCCAAACGACATTGCGTAGGCCAGCATCAGCGCGACGGCGATGTACCGGCTCCAAACGAAAGCCGTGCTGCGCAGGTTGCTGCGATCGCGGGCAAGATCGCGCCGTTCCATGCTCCTGGCGGCGTTGCCGCGTGCGAGATACCAACCCGCAATAAACAGCGCGATCACGCCCAACCACAGAAACGCCGCGTGATAGTCGGTGCCGAAGATGCGCGGTAGCAGCAACGCGCCGATGCCTGCGCCCACGTTGCCGGTGCCGGCATAGAGCCCCTCGGCGGTGCCGATCTCTTGGGGCTCGAACCACTGGGCCACATGCTGGATTCCGACCACGAAGGACACACCGGCGATGGCGACGATCACGCGTTCGGCAAAGAGGAGTTCGTAGTTCGTCGTGTAGGCCGAAGCGATCGACACAAGGCCGCAAGTAACAAGGATGAAGGCGAAGGTGCGTGGCGCGCCGAAACGATCCGACGCCCATCCCGCCACGACGCGACCGAGCGGCGCCATCCAGATCGCCGAGCTCGCCAACAGGCCGAGAGCCTTGATATTCAGATGATAGCTTGCCGCGATGCTCGGGCTGAATGCGGCGGTCGAGAACCACATCAGAAAGCACCAGAAGAAGCCCACAGTCGCGATGACGAGCTGCTCCACTTTATGCGTATTCATCCTCTCGCCTCCTCGGACGAGAATTGGACGACAGGGCGACGATGGCGTGGCCACGCCGAAGCGCGCGCGCAAGTCGCGTTCGTCGCGGTGAGAATCAGGCGGCTTGTGGCGATCTTCGCGAAGGCGTCGGTAAAGACGCGCGGAAGATGCGCCGCTTCGCGGAAAGCGTTCTTCATCGGCATGGCTCGCAAATTCAGCGCACAGCGCTGCCGGATTTATCCGGATGCGAACCGCCATTAGCCCGCGAAGAAGCTGATTGAGAGAAGCCACCCGCCGTTGGGTTGCCTCACGCCCGGCGGGGGCACGCCCGCGCCGCGTGCAGCTTCCACAGCAAGGAGGATGCCAAGGCTACCGCACTGCGGAAGATACGGAAATGTAAAGGGGTTTCAGTGCGAAGACTTATTTTGGACCGGCTATTTCTGCCCAGCCTGTATGCAAATCGGCTCAAAGGTTGTGCAGTGCACTCTTTGTCGCAGTGCTGCCGATCGAAGGAACTTTCTCCGGCTCAAATACAATCTCGTCGCAAAAGCGATCGGGCGACATCGCAATTGGCGCGGTTCCCGCGCCGAGCATCCATGGCTCGGCGTGAGCGCCTTCATTTTTCCAGTCGGTTGCCGGTACCGAAATGTCCAACGCGCCAGCGGCGGCGCGATAGAGATCCGGCCGATAGACGCGCTCGACGAGCGTGCGCAGGTCGACGGCGTCATCGATCAGGCTCCAGCGCCGCATTTCGCTGAGGAACCACAAGCCGTGCGATCGCCACGGAAAAGTTGCCGCGCCCCGAAAGAAAATGCTCCCGGTATCAGGCGTTGCGCCGCTGGGCAGCGAAGCGAGAATCGCGTGGCTGTCGATGCCCAAATATTTGCGGCGCGAGAGCAGCGCGGCGATGTAAGAGGCATTTTCTGGAGCGTCACAGAACTTTGCAGCGCGCAGCAAAGCTCGCATTGCGCCAGCGAGCGCATCTGGCTTTTCTTCTGCCCAGCGCGCCCGCACGGCGAACGCCTTCTCAGGCGCAGCCATCCATATGTCGCGGGAAGTTGCGATGATTGTCCCAGCCCCCGCGCGCCGCGCGACTTCACCCCACGGGGCACCGGCGCAAAAGCCTGCAACCTGCCCTGTGGTTAGAGCTTCGACCGCGCGCGCCGGCGGAACGACGACGATTTTTACATCGCGCCCCGCCTCGACGGCCGCCGTGGCGAGCCAGTACCGCAGAAGAAGGTTATGCGTGGAATAAGCATGGACCACGCCGAGCGTCGCACCTCGCGTCCGCAGACAGGATGCGAGCGCTTGCACCGTCGAAAGATCGCCGCCCGCGGCGCGATCACGGACCTCTTGCGCCAGCCCGCGATTGAGCGTGACGGTGTTGCCTCCCATGCTGATCGCATAGGGAATGATGAGCGGCTGCATTCCGCCACGCAGGCCGAGTTGCACGGCGAAGGCGAGAGGCGGCACGATCATCGCCGCGTCGAGGAAGCCGAAGGAGAGCTTGTCGGCGATGTTGGCCCAGGAAGGTTCAACGAAAAGCTCCGTCTCGACCCCTTCATCGGCGAAGAAGCCGAACTCATGCGCGACGATCACAGGCGCGCCGTCGGTGAGGTGCAAGAGGCCGATGCGCATTCTACGTGCCGTGGTTCGGCGCGCCGCCGACAGAGAAACGACCTCGCTCATGGCCGTTTCTTCCCCGTCTGCAACGCGGAAGGCGGATCGACATCGTGGTCCCTCAGAAATGCCGCAACGACGTGCGCCAACTTGCGGTTCTCATTCATCGCCCTTTTCTGCAGCCAGCGATAGGCTTCCGGCTCGGTCATTTTGCGGCCCTGCATCAATATGGCTTTCGCACGCTCGATAAGGCGGCGTTCCTCCAACAGCGCTTTGGCCGCCGCCAGCTCCGTTTCGATCCGACGATAGCGACGGAACAATGCGATCGCCGAGGCCATGATCGGCTTCACATCATGAAGCGCGATGCCGGAGAGATTGTAGGAGCACACGCCGGCAGCTATCGCTTCCTCTACGAAAGTCGGGTCATCGCTGTCCGTGAATATGACGACAGGCCGGTTTGCCGATACGGCACGAATGTCCTCTAGCGCGTCACGATCGGGCAGCGCCATGTCGACGATGACAAGATCGGGTTTCATGCTTTCGACGGCCGCGGCGAGATCTAGCCCTTCCGGGGCGTGCAATATTTCCGCGAACCCGGAATCGGCAAGCGTCTCCTTAAGCGCCTGCGCGCGATCGCCATCCATGTCGATGAGCAAAATCCTTAGCGGCACGGCGAGCATATTTCTTCCAAATCCGCTTCTTTGCAACAGCGCAAGCCAAAGCGACAGCCGACCCGTCCCAAGCGGAACGGTCGGCAGCAACGCCAAGGCCGGTAATGGCCGGCGCGACTATTCGCAAAGCCGCTCCGCGCCCGAAATCATGACGCGCAGAAGACTGCCAAAATCACAGGCCCTAGCGAATGGATCGGCTAAGTCGCCCTACCGAAACAAGTTGCGGACCTTGTCAAGGAAGGAGCCGGAGCGCAAATGTTGGAGATGAGACGCCCACCTGTCCTCGGCGAGAACTTTTCTCTCGAGCCCCGCTTCTTCCTTTTTCATGAGCTCCAAGACCCTTTTATCTTCATCCGCATCCAGCCAGTAGCCGTGCCCGTCCTCACAGAAGTCCATTTCAAGGTCGTAAAGCCGGTACTGAAATCTTCTCATTAGTTTGCCGCACTGGGGGCATTTACGAGTAGTGGCGGTGGGATTGAAGATCAAACTGCCTTTCTCGTCGTCGCCGAAATCGAAGACTTCGTCTTCCAGCTGCTCCAATTCCTGGCAACTCAGCCACATTCCCTTACAGGACTGGCAATATTCGACATCGACACCGCTGTGTTTCGTTTGTAGCAAGTCCGTATTGCAGTTTGGGCATTTCATGGAAGGATCACGCTCGTTTCAATTTTTAAGGCCAAGGTCATCGTCGGCTCTTCCGGGGCGGTGGCTGAACTGCTGGCGAATCGTGGAATCTCGTGTGGTATTTGTCAATTACATTGCTGCTTGGCGGCGTATTAACTTGCCACAAGGCGTTTGATGTCTTTAGGCGCACCCGCTGGGTGCCGGAATTCCCCGCTGTATGGTTTAGCCGAAATCTGCGGTGGGAACGGAGGATGAGTCCATGGCCGAATTTGTGAAGGTGGCGAACACGAACGAGATCGTGCCCGGTCAGGCTCGACTCGTAAACATCAAGGGCAAAGAGATAGCGCTGTTCAACGTCGAGGGTACTTTCTTTGCTCTCGAAAATGCCTGCACGCATGAAGAGGGGCCATTAGCCGAGGGAGAAATCGACGGTCACGAGGTGACGTGCCCGTGGCACGGCGCAAGGTTCGACGTGCGCACGGGCGACGTTCTCGGTCCGCCGGCGTATGAAGCCGCCTGCCGCTACAACGTGCGCGTCGCAGGAAGCGACATAGAGGTTGAGGTCTAGTCGCCCGGTCGCGCGCCGACCTTCACATAATACCCGCGCGGAGCATCGGCGAACTGCCTTCGCAGTTCCTCCCGTTTCGCAAGCACGCCGCGTATTGAGCGCGACGCGATAGAAATGGTCGAAACGCTCGCGTGTCGACCAGGAGGGAAGCGTCCTGCTGCGTAGCTCTGTGAAACGGCGCACGAACGTGTCGTCGAGCACGCCGGTGAGCGGATTGCGCGGCGGCACGATGCAGCACTGACAGGGATTGATTCCTTCAAAGACAGCGTCCCCGATGCGAAACTGCAAGATCGTCCCGACCTATGGGCCAGAAGCTGAACGCGCATGTGACACAGCCCCATCTATAGAGACGTCCAATCGTCAT
>JBOHJJ010000077.1:0-10252 GCA_050728495.1 Methylovirgula sp. | reverse complement strand
TCTTTGCCCATGGCGTCTTGGGCAAAGGCGCTCTGTGCAAGGGGGATAGCCAGTATTAGCGCCGCTGCTGCTACAACTGAGGGGATAAGATTGCTGGTCTTCATTACTCAAGTCCTTTCGAGAGATGTCTGGGCCACGTGACAACAGCCACCCCAAGCCCTTCGGTTCAGCCTCTGTGGGCGTTACTGGAGGCGGTATTCAAATATATTTTGAAGTGCGCGAACGAATGCCGAACCTAAGCGGATTTCAATGCTGAGGTGGGAGAGCCGTAGATCGGCCGCAACAGTGGGATAAATCCATTCTGCGCTTGTCATGGCGCCGCGAGTCAGTGCTTTCGTAACAGGTCGAAAGCGCCCAAACTTTCCCAAGTAGAGGACCTTATCGCGGCCTCATCGCGCGACACATTGAGCCAGGTTCGTCCGAACTTTTTTCGCTTTCAAACGTCAAAATAGTGCCACTTTTCTCCTAGAGGCATGGACTACTCCAATCCATTTGAAGCGAAGCTCGCGCATGTCGCGCCTTAGCTTCAGCTATTGAGGAGATTACATGCGCTCTTTTGTTAACCGAAGAATGTCTTTCTGCTCAGGAAATATTCTAGCTCTGCTCATCTTGACCATGAGCGTGTTTGCTATATCCATGCCTGCCAACGCATTTACCTGCGACGACGTGCGCGGCCTAAGCACGGCGCAACAAAATTACTGGTCAAAACGCCTTCATCTCAGCTCCGAACAGCGGCACATCATCTGGGTCGCCTGCTATCGGGATTACCGTCCCCCGGCGCAGGAACTCGTGCGGCGCTGACGCCATCGCGATTCCGATCTTCGCCCCAGGCCATCGTCCGACGACGTCTCATCGCCCATTCCAGCCGGGCGACCTTCATTGAATTTGAGGCGCCGCGGCATATCTGTTCGTTGTGCGCTGCAGTATCTGCGTCGGCGGTCGATGCGGGGTTCCGCAAGGCTGCGATCCGTTATAGAAGGCCCCGGCCAATTCGCTGCATCGGGGGATGAACTTTGGAACATTATCCGCAAGGAAAACGCGTCGTCATCGTCGGCGGCGGCTTTGGCGGCTTGGCGGTGGCGCGCGCCCTAAAGGGCCTGCCGACCGAAGTCACGCTGCTCGACCGGCAAAACCATCATTGTTTTCAGCCCCTGCTCTATCAGGTGGCGACGGCGGTCATCTCGCCGGCCGACATCGCCTGGCCGATCCGTGGTATTTTGCGCGGCCAGCACAATATGCGGATCCTGATGGCGGAGGTCACCGGCGTCGATACCGAGCAGCGGCTCGTCCACACCGACTCCGTCACGCTTCCCTACGACGTTCTGGTGCTCGCGGCCGGCTCGACGCATTATTATTTCGGCCACGACAATTGGGCGCCTTATGCGCCCGGCCTCAAGGACATCGAGGACGCCACCGCAATCCGCGGGCGCATGCTGCTCGCATTCGAGCACGCGGAGCTTACCTTCGACACCGCCAAGCAGCGCGCGCTTCTGACATTCGTAATTATTGGCGGCGGTCCGACCGGCGTCGAAATGTCCGGTGCGATTGCGGAAGTCGCCTTGCAGACGCTGCCGCAGGAATTCTGCACGATCGACCCACGATCCGCACGCATCGTCCTCATCGAGGCGGGGCCGCGGATCTTGTCGTCGTTCCCCGAGAATCTCTCCGAATACGCCAAGAAGACGCTGGAAAAGATGGGCGTCGAGGTCTGGACCTCGTCGCCGGTTACCGACGTCGATGAAAAAGGCGTGGTGGTGGGCGACGAACGGATCGAGGCGGGCACGATCATCTGGGCGGCGGGTGTCATCGCCTCGCCGGCGGCCAAATGGATCGGCGCGCCGCACGACAGCGCCGGGCGCGTGCTCGTGCAGCCCGATCTTTCCGTTCCCGGCCATCCGGAAATCTTCGCGATCGGCGATACGGCGGCCGTTTTTTATGACAAGGGCGAGCCGGTGCCGGGCATCGCGCCCGCCGCCAAGCAAATGGGCGCCTATGTCGGCAAGCTCATCGCAGGAGATATCAAGGGCGGGCCTCGCCCAGGGCCGTTCGTCTATCATCACCAAGGCGACCTCGCCACGATTGGCCGGCACGCGGCATTGGTCAAACTAAACTTGGATCACCTGACGCTGACGGGTTTCATCGGCTGGCTGTTCTGGAGCGTCGCCCACATTTATTTCCTGATCGGCATCCGCAACCGTTTGATCGTAGCTTTGAACTGGCTCTGGCAGTTCTTCACGCTGCAGCGAGGCGCACGCATCATCATGCTCCCCGAGCACGTGCAGCGCGCCAGGAAACACGCCGACGTAACGTAGGCGATCCCCCGTCGTTGCGAGCGAAGCAATGACGCTACACCTCGACGACCAGAACGTGCACGGTCGACTTCTTGCCCCAGGCGGCGGCGACCGCGGCGCGCACCGCCTTTTCAATCGCCGTCGAGACAAGATTGGCGTCGCGACGCTGCGGTCGCGGCAGAGCATCGAACGTCTCGAACAGCGCCGCGTCGACGATCTCGTCGAGCAAGAGACCGGCGCGCGTCTTTGCAGGCAATCCGGCGAGCATGACGTCGGGAACGCCGGCCATTTCGCCCTTTGCATCGACCGCGAGTGCGATCGTCACGATACCGGCAAAGGCCAATCTCTGGCGTGTCTCTATGGCTTCGTCGTCGAGGCGCAGGAGCGCGTTTCCGTCCCTGCAAAGCCGGCCATGCGGCACTTCGTCGATGATCGCCGGTCCGTCTGGCGCCAATAGCACCACGTCGCCGTTGCGCGCCTTCACCACATGCGCGACTCCGCACTGCACCGCGAAGCGCGCATGCTCCGCAAGGTGCAGCTCCTCCCCGTGGGCGGGGATTGCGATCTTCGGCCGAATCCACTCGTAGAACTTTGCGACCTCGCCGCGGCGCGGATGGCCTGAGGCATGGATCAGCGCCATGCGATCGGTAACGACCTCGGCGCCTTGTTTGACGAGATTGTTGACGATGCGCTGCACCTCGCGCTCATTGCCGGGAATGGTTCGCGACGAAAAGATGACCGTATCGCCTGGGGCAAGCCGCACGAGCTGATGATCGTCTTCCGAAATACGGGCCATGGCGGCGCGCCGCTCGCCTTGGCTGCCGGTCGCAAGAAGAACGACCTCATCGCGGTCGAGCGTCGAATAGGAATCGGGAGAAAGGAACTCGTCGAGTCCCTCGAGATAGCCGCCGTCGCGGGCGACCGCCACGACCCTCTCCATCGCCCGTCCGACGAGAACTACTTTGCGTCCCGCCGCCTTCGCCGCCTGGCTGACGGCGCGGATGCGCGCCACGTTCGAGGCGAAGGTCGTGACGATGACACGTCCGCGTGCTGCCGCAATGATCGTGCGCAACGTCTCTGCGACCTCTCCTTCCGAAGGACTCGTGCCCTCGCGTAGAATGTTGGTCGAGTCGCAGACGAGTGCGAGCACGCCTTCGTTGCCGATTTCGATGAGCCTTTTGCTGTCCGTAGGTTTGCCGAGCCCCGGATCGGGATCGATCTTCCAGTCGCCGCTATGCAAGATCGTGCCGCAACTCGTGCGGATTGCGAGCGCGCAGCTCTCCGGAATCGAATGCGCGACGGGAATGAACTCGACGTCGAAAGGATCGAGCGCCAGACGCGATCCCTGCAGCACGGTCTTGATCTGCAGCTCCGCCAACGCCGCCTCGGCCATGCGCATGGCGAAAAGGCCAGCGGCAAACGGCGTCGCGTAGATCGGGCATTCAAGCTTCGGTCCGATATCGACAAGCGCACCGATGTGATCCTCGTGCCCGTGCGTGATGACAAGGCCAACGAGATCGCGCTTGATTTTCTCGACGAATTGCGGATCGGGAATGATGATTTCTACACCGGCGCGCTCCGGCTCGGCGAAGGTCAGGCCGCAATCGACCATCAGCCATTTCCGCCGCCGCCGCGGACCGAGTCCGTAGAGCGCCAGATTCATACCGATCTCGCCGAGGCCGCCAAGCGGAACGAAAACCAGTTCGTCGGCCTCTTGAATCGCCTTGCTCATTCAATGCTCATTCAATGGCCCACGATGACGTCGCCGGCATCGATGGCGACCACGCCGGCTTCGTTCTGAAGGAGAAGACGGCCGCTGGCGTCAATCGTCTGAAACCTACCTTCGAAATGCTGCGCGGGCGTTGCGACTTTGATCGGCTCGCCCAGGCCACCGGCCAACGCGAGCCATTCGCGGCGGATCGCCGAAAACCCCTCCCCGGCGGAGAAGACGCCGAGCCAATGCGCGATTTCGCCGGAAAGTCGCAGAAATACCTCCCGCGCCGTGGCAGCGGCGGCTCCGGCTTCCGAAAGCGCCGTCGCCGGATAGGTAAGATCGCGCGGATACGAGTTACAATTTACGCCAATTCCTATCACCGACACAAAGCCACGGGCCGGCAGGGTCGCGCCTTCGAGCAGGATGCCGGCAAGTTTAGCGCCATCGAACAGAATATCATTGGGCCACTTGAGCTTGAGGCGCGCGTCCTCTGCGACAAGAGCGCGCAAGGTGCGCGCCAGAGCAACGCCCGCCACAAAGCCAAGTTGTGGCGCAACCCCAATCGGCGCAGCATCGAGGAGCAACAGACTTGCATAAAGGTTGCCGGGCGGCGAGATCCAGATTCGCCCGTGCCTGCCGCGGCCGGCAGTCTGCGTTCTTGCAACAAACCAACATCGGTCGCAACCGCCGGCACGTGCCGAGGCAAGCGCCTCGTCGTTGGTCGAGCCGATCGTCTCGAAGACGCGAAGCTTGAATCCGTCAGCGGCGGTGGATGAAGCGAGCTGAAACGGTTGCAAGGCAGCCAAGGTCAAAACAGCGATTTGGCGGCCACCGCGGCCGCGCTCACGAAAGGCGCCGGATAAGCGAACAGGAACAGCATCGCGAGCCCGCTCACCGCAAGCACGGCGCGCAGCACGGGCGCCGGCTTGTCGAAGCGCGCCGCCGGCTCGTCGAAATAGATAATCTTGACGATCTGAAGGTAGTAGAACGCGGCAACGACGCTGGTGACAAAGCCGATCACCGCGAGCCAATAAAGGTGCGCTTGGACGGCGGCATAGAAGACGTAGAACTTCGCGAAGAACCCTGCAAGCGGCGGGATGCCGGCGAGCGAAAACATCAGCATCGCGAAAAAGAAGGCCATGGTGCCGTCCCTCCGCGCCAGTCCCGCAAGATCATGGATATTTTCCACGAACCTGCCACCGACCCGCATCGTAAGAATCGCGGCAAAGCTTCCGAGCGTCATGACGAGGTAAACGCCCATGTAGAACAGAACGCCGGCGACCCCCGCCGCGCTATTTGCGGCAAGTCCGACGAGCGCGAATCCAATGTGGCCGATCGACGAATAGGCCATGAGCCGTTTGATATTCGTCTGGCCGATGGCCGCGAACGAGCCGAGCGCCATCGATAGGATCGACAGGAAGATCACGATCTGCTGCCATTGCAAGGAAATGCCCGGAAACGCGGTGATGACGACGCGGACGGTGATTGCGATGGCGGCGATCTTCGGGGCGGAGGCGAAGAACGCCGTTACCGGCGTCGGCGCGCCTTCATAGACGTCGGGGACCCACATGTGGAACGGAACGGCGGAGATTTTGAAGGCAAGGCCGGCCAACAGAAAGACGAGACCGAAAATGACGCCGAGCGAAGCGACCCCCTTCACCGCCGCCGCGATGCCGGCGAAGGAAACGGTTCCCGCGAACCCATAGAGCAGCGACGCGCCATAGAGCAACATGCCCGAGGAGAGCGCTCCGAGCACGAAATATTTGAGGCCCGCCTCCGAGGACTTCGCGTCGTCGCGATGAAATGCGGCGACGACGTAAAGCGCGAGCGACATCAGCTCGAGGCCGAGATAGAGGGCGATCAGCCCGCTCGCCGAAATCAGCATCGACATGCCGAGCGTCGAGAGCAGTATGAGGACGGGAAATTCGAATTTGTCGATCTTTTCGCGTGCGAGGAAATCCTGCGCTATCAACAAGGTAACGAGAGAGCCTGCGTAGCTCAGGACCTTCATGAATCGCCCGAAGGGATCGTCGATGAAAGCGCCGTCGAAGACCGTGGCCGTTCCCCTGCCGTCGAAGACAATAAGAATGGCTAGTCCGAGGACGCCGACCGCAAGTTCGGTGATGAGACGGTTGGAAGTCTTGGCGTGGATGGCGCCGACGAAGATCAGCGCCAAGGCGCCGATCGCCAGCACGAGCTCCGGCAAACAATGGGCGAGCGCGAGATTAAGCGGGATCATTCGCGCCGCCCTTCGAAATGCAACGGCACGGCGAGCGCCGCGGTGCGCATTTCGCCGTTGTCATGGATCAGCTGCGCGACGGAGGCCGCGGTGCCGTTGAGGATCGGTCCGGGGTGGATGCCGTAAAAGATCGTCAGCAGGAAAAGCGGCGCGAGCACCGCGATCTCGCGTGGCGAAAGATCGAGAATGGATCTTAGGCTCGGTTTCTCGAGCACGCCGAAGATAATCCGGCGATAGAGATAGAGGGCATAGGCGGCGGAAAGGATGCTGCCGGTCGCGGCGATCGCCACGACTATGCTGTTGACGTGAAACGCGCCGAGTAGCGTCAGGAACTCGCCGATGAATCCCGACGTGCCGGGCAGGCCGATGTTGGCCAGCGTGAACAGCATGAAGGCGACCGCATAAAGCGGCATTCGCTCGACGAGTCCGCCATAGGCCGCGATCTCACGCGTATGCATACGGTCGTAAACGATGCCGACGCAAAGGAAGAGCGCGCCGGAGACGAGCCCGTGCGAGATCATCTGGAAGATGGCACCCTGCACGCCCTGCTGGGTCAGCGAGAACAGGCCGATGGTGACGAAGCCCATATGCGCGACCGACGAATAGGCGATGAGCTTCTTCATGTCCTCCTGCACCAGCGCGACGAGCGAAGTGTAGACGATCGCGATCACCGAGAGCGCGTAGACGAGCGGCGCGAAATAGGCCGAGGCATCGGGGAACATCGGCAGCGAGAAACGCAGGAATCCATAGCCGCCCAACTTCAGAAGCACGCCGGCCAGAATGACAGAGCCGGCCGTTGGAGCTTCGACGTGCGCATCCGGCAACCAGGTGTGGAACGGCCACATCGGGATCTTTACCGCGAAGGAAGCGAAGAACGCGATCCATAGCCATTTCTGCATCGAGGCTGGGAACGCCGTCTTGAGCAGCACCGAAATATCCGTCGTACCGGCGAAGCTGTACATCGCCATGATGGCGACGAGCATCAGCAGCGAGCCGAGCAGCGTATAGAGGAAGAACTTGAAGCTTGCATAGACGCGTCTATTGTGGCCCCAGATGCCGATGATGAGGAACATCGGAATCAGACCGCCTTCGAAGAAAAGGTAGAAGAGGAAGAGATCGAGCGCGCAGAACACGCCGGTCATCAACGTCTCGAGCACCAGAAAGGCGATCATATATTCCTTGACGCGCGTGTTTATTTTCCACGACGCGGCAATGCTGATCACTATCAGGAATGTGGTGAGGACGACGAACGGCATGGCCAGGCCGTCGACGCCCATCTTGTAAACGAGGCCGCCGCCGAACCAATGCTTTTCCTCGACGAACTGGAAGCCCGGGTAGTTTGGGTCGAGCTTCGCGTAGACATAGACCGAGAGAAGGAAGTCGACGACGGTGGTGATCAGCGCCGCCCAGCGGGCGTTATTCCAAGTCGCCTCGTCCTCGCCGCGCAACGCGAAGATAAAAGCCGCGCCGACCAGCGGGAGAAACACCAGACAGCTCAGAATCCCAAAGCCAAACATCAGCGCAAACCCCAGACAAGATAATAGGTGATCAGCGCCGCAACCCCGACCAGCATGGCGAAGGCATAATGATAGAGATAGCCGCTCTGCAGCCGCACGACGCGGTTCGTCACGTCGATGACACGCGCCGCGATGCCATCCGGGCCGAAACGGTCGATGGTGTTCTGGTCGCCGCCTTTCCAGAACGCTCGGCCAAGCCAGAAGGCAGGCCGCACGAAGAGAACGTCGTAGATCTCGTCGAAATACCACTTATTGAGCAGGAAACGATACAGGCCCGGCATCGCCTTCGCCCACCGCTCCGCGGTTCCCGGCGCCAAGATGTAGAGATAGAGCGCCACGATGAAGCCGCCGATCATCATAACAGTGGGCAGGAAATGGACGAGCAGCGGGGTATCTTCGAGCTGCGCCATAATGTGATTCGCCGGCCCGTAGTAGATCGAGGCCTTGAAGAATTCTCTTGCTCCTTCGCCGACGAAAAGCCTGCTGAAAACGAGCCCGGCAAAGAGCGCTCCGAACGCCAAGACGTAGAGCGGAATCATCATCGTCTGCGGCGACTCATGCGGGTCGATGTGATGGCCATCTTCATGATGCCTTGCCTCATGACCTGCCGTGGCGCGCTGCCATTTCGGCACGCCAAAAAATGTCATGAAAATGAGCCGCCAGGAATAAAAGGCCGTCAACGCCGCGGCAAGCGTCGTTAACACGAAGCCGTAGAACGCGTCCGGCCGATGCGCGGCATAGGAGGCTTCGATGATCGCATCCTTCGAAAAATAGCCGGCCGTGAACGGAAAGCCGGTCAACGACAGCGCGCCGACAACCATCATCGCGAAGGTCAGGGGGATCTTCTTCGCAAGACCGCCCATCTCGCGCATGTCTTGCTCGTGATGCATGGCCTGGATCACGGAGCCGGCGGCGAGGAACAACAGTGCCTTGAAGAAGGCATGCGTGAACAGATGAAACATGCCGAGCGAATAGCCGCCGACGCCGAGCCCGACGAACATGTAGCCCAATTGCGAGCACGTCGAATAGGCAATGACGCGTTTGATGTCGTTCTGCACGAGACCGACGGTCGCGGCGAAGAACGCCGTCGTTGCGCCGATCACGGTCACGAAGGCGAGCGCCGCCGAGGATTGTTCGAAGAGCGGCGAGAGCCGCGCCACCATGAACACGCCGGCCGTCACCATCGTCGCGGCGTGGATCAACGCCGAGACCGGCGTCGGGCCCTCCATCGCGTCAGGAAGCCAGGTGTGGAGCAGAAACTGCGCCGATTTGCCCATCGCGCCCATGAAGAGCAACAGACAAGTGATCGTCATCGCGTCCATGTCGAAGCCGAAGACATGGATCGTCTTGTGGGCGAGACCTGGCGCGGCGGCGAAGATCTGGTCGAAAGCGACGGAGTGTGTCAGCAAAAAGACGAGAAAAATGCCGAGCGTGAAGCCGAAATCGCCGACGCGGTTGACGATGAATGCCTTGATCGCCGCAGCGTTGGCGGCCGGCTTTTGGTACCAGAATCCGATTAGCAAATAGGAGGCCAGCCCGACGCCCTCCCAGCCGAAGAAAAGCTGGACGAGATTGTCGGCTGTCACCAGCATCAGCATCGCAAACGTGAAGAACGACAGATAGGCGAAAAAGCGCGTCCGCGATTTGTCTTCGTGCATGTAACCGATCGAATAAAGATGCACGAGCGCCGAAACCGTCGTCACCACGACCAGCATTACGACGGTCAGGCTGTCGATTCGCAGAGCCCAATCGACCCGCAGCGCGCCCGACGTCATCCAGCTCGCGACGAATTCGACGTCGGGTCCGGCCGAGCCGAAGATGAATTCGCCGAAGACGACCCAGGCAAGCAGCATCGAGACGAAGAGTAGGCTCGTCGTAATGACCTCGGACGGACGCGGTCCGATCAGCCGACCGAAAATGCCGGCGATCAAAAAGCCGAGCAGCGGAAGAGCGACGATTGCTTGATACACGCTCAGCCCTTCATCATATTGATGTCTTCGACTGCGATCGTGCCGCGATTACGGAAGTAGGCGACGAGGATCGCCAGCCCGATTGCCGCTTCCGCGGCGGCGACGGTCAGAACGAACAGCGCGTAGATCTGCCCGGTGAGGTCGCCGAGAAAGGCCGAAAAAGCGACGAGATTGATGTTCACCGCGAGCAGGATCAGTTCGATCGACATCAGGATGACGATAATGTTCTTGCGGTTGACGATGATGCCGGCAATGCCCAGCGTGAACAGAATCGCGGCGACGACAAGGTAATGGCCGAGCGAAACCGACATTCCTCAGACTCCCGCCCGCGACGGCTGCTTCTTGAGTTCGACTGCGCTCTTCGCGCTACGCTCGTTCTGCAGTTCGATTCTCTGCCGCTTGATGCCCTGTTTGTGGCGCAAGGTCAGGACGATCGCGCCGATCATCGCGACCAAGAGGATGAGACCCGCCGCCTCGAAGAGATAGAGATATTGCGTATAGAGCACGCGGCCGAGCGCCGC
>JBOHJJ010000076.1:0-11570 GCA_050728495.1 Methylovirgula sp. | reverse complement strand
GCCGCTTGATGCCCTGTTTGTGGCGCAAGGTCAGGACGATCGCGCCGATCATCGCGACCAAGAGGATGAGACCCGCCGCCTCGAAGAGATAGAGATATTGCGTATAGAGCACGCGGCCGAGCGCCGCGGTATTGGAGAGGCCCGGCGGCGCCGGCGTCATCACTTGCGTGGCCGCGCCGCCGATGCTCCACGCCCCTACGCAGAAGATCAGTTCGATGAGAACGATGCCGCCTATCGTCGCCCCAATCGGCAAGTTGCGCTGAAAGCCCTGCTTCAATTCGGCGAAATCCACATCGAGCATCATCACGACGAAGAGAAACAGCACCAAGACGGCGCCGACGTAGACGAAGATGAGGATCAGCGCCAGAAATTCGGCGCCGAGCAGAAGAAAAAGCCCCGCCGCGTTGACGAAAGCGAGGATCAGAAAGAGCACCGAATGGACGGGATTCTTCGCCGTGATGACCATGAAGGCCGCGGCGATCATGACGGCGGAAAATAGGTAAAAGAAGAAGGCGACGGCGTTCAAAGAATGAGTCCCCCCTCATCCTGTGGAGCTTGCAAAGCAAGCATCTCGAAGGATGAGCAAAGGCAGAAGACGCCGACGCATCCCTCGAGACGCGTCCTTTCAGGACGCTCCGCAGGATGAGGCTGCCGTTTCTGAACTCTGGCTTGACTCATGCCTTCACCGATAGGGCGCGTCGAGCGCAATGTTGCGGGCGAGCTCGCGTTCCCACCGGTCGCCGTTGGCCAGCAGCCGATCCTTGTCGTAGTAGAGTTCCTCGCGGGTCTCCACCGAAAATTCCGAGTTCGGCCCTTCGACGATGGCATCGACCGGGCAAGCCTCTTGGCAGAACCCGCAATAGATGCATTTCACCATATCGATGTCATAGCGCGTGGTGCGGCGTGTGCCGTCGTTGCGGCGCGGCCCCGCCTCGATGGTGATCGCCTGCGCCGGGCAGATCGCCTCGCAGAGCTTGCAGGCGATGCAGCGCTCCTCGCCGTTGGGATAGCGGCGCAGCGCATGCTCGCCGCGAAAGCGCGGTGATTGCGGATTCTTCTCGTGCGGATAGTTGAGCGTCGCCTTGGGCTTGAAGAAATAGCGCATCGACAGCGCGAAGGCGGCGACGAACTCCTTCAACAAAAGCGCCTTGGCGGCGGCATCGACCTTCATCATTTCCTCATTGCGCCATGACGTTGCCGAAGCCGGTGGCTTCGAGCACCGCGGCGATGAGCACGACCATGAATAAAGAGATCGGCAGAAGGACCTTCCAGCCGAGCCGCATCAGCTGATCGTAGCGGTAGCGCGGCACGAAGGCTTTTACCATCGCAAATAGGAAAAAAAGCGCCGAGACCTTCAGGATGAACCATACGACGCCGGGCACCCAGGTGAACGGAGCGAAAGGAATGGGCGAAAGCCAGCCGCCAAGGAACAGGATCGTTCCGAAGGCGCACATGGTGACGATCGCCACATATTCCGACAGCATGAAGAGCAAATAGGGGGTCGAGGAATATTCGACCATGAAGCCAGCGACGAGCTCGGATTCTGCCTCGACAAGGTCGAACGGCGGACGATTCGTTTCGGCGAGCGCCGAGATGAAGAACACGACGAACATCGGAAACAACGGCAGCCAGTACCAGCCGAAGAGGCCGAAATGCGTGTCCTGTGCCTTCACAATGTCGGAAAGGTTGAGCGAGCCGGCGCAGAGCAGCACGGTGATAAGGACGAAACCGATCGAAACCTCATAGGAAACCATTTGCGCCGCCGAGCGCAACGCCGAGAGAAACGGGTATTTCGAATTCGACGCCCAGCCGCCCATGATGATGCCGTAGACGGAGAGCGAGGAGATCGCAAAAATATAGAGCACGCCGACGTTGATGTTGGCGATCGCCCAGCCTTTATCGAGCGGAATGACCGCCCAGGCGGCGAACGACAATAGGCCCATGACGAACGGTGCGAGCAGAAAGACGCCTTTATTCGCGCCGTCCGGAACAATGGGCTCTTTGACGACGAATTTGAGCAAATCGGCGAAGCTCTGCCACAAGCCCCAAGGGCCAACCACGTTCGGTCCGCGCCGCAATTGCACCGCTGCCCAGATCTTGCGGTCGGCGTAGAGGATGTAGGCGACGTAGATCAGCAGCGCGACGATCAGCACGACGCTCTTCAGTAACGTCAGGAGAAGCGGGAGAGCCCAATCCATGTTCATTCCGCCGCCTGTTGGAGAAGGCCGCGGGCCAAAGCCGAACATTCGGCCATCACGGCGGAGGCGCGCGCGATCGGATTGGTCACGTAGAAATCCACGATCGGCGAGATGAAGGGCGCCGCGCTCGGCGCTCCGGCCTCCACCGCGGCAAGCTGTTCGATATCTGCCGCCTCGCCCGGCAGAATCGCGTCGAGTTTCGCAAAATGCGGATACGCAGCATAGAGCTTCGCCCGCAGCGCATGGAGCGAATCGAAGGGCAAGGTCTTGCCGAGCACGGCCGAAAGTGCCCGCAGGATCGTCCAATCTTCGCGCCCGTCGCCGGGCGGAAAATTGGCACGTTCGGCGAGTTGTACCCGGCCTTCGGTATTGACGTAGAGCCCCGATTTCTCGGTATAGGTTGCGCCCGGCAGGATCACGTCGGCGCGATGCGCGCCGCGATCCCCGTGCGTGCCCTGATAGATCATGAAGGCGCCGGGCGCGATCTCGATCTCGTCGGCGCCGAGATTGAAGAGCACGTCGAGATTGCCGCTTTTCGCCATCGCCTCGGCATCGAGCCCGCCCTTCCCCGGCACGACGCCGAGATCGAGGCCGCCCGCGCGCGCTGCGGCTGTATGCAAAATCGCAAAGCCCAGCCAATCGGGCTTGATGCAGCCGAGCGATAGGGCCGCTTTGGCCGCCTGCGCGAGAACGGCAAATCCGTCGGGCCGGGCAAGCGCGCCCTGGCCGATGAGCAGCATCGGCCGTTCCTTCCGCGCGGGGGCGTGATCGACGAACCGCGCCAGCGTCTCGGGGCCGGCGCCGAGATAATTATAGTCATAGGTCAGATCGGCTTGCTCGCCGATCACGCCGACCAGCAGATTGCCTTTGAGCCAGCGTTTGCGGATCCGGGCATTGAGGACCGGCGCTTCTCTGCGCGGATTGGAGCCGATGATCATGATCGCGTCGGCCTCTTCGATGCCGGCGACGGTCGGATTGAAGATATAGCTGGCGCGGCCGAATTTCGGATCGAGCTTGGCCCCGTCCTGGCGGCAATCGAGCGAGGTGCTGCCGAGGCTCTCCATCAAGAGCTTCAGTGCGAACATTTCTTCGACCGCGCAGAGATCGCCGGCGATCGCACCGATCCTCTCGGGGCGCGCCGACTTCACCTTCGCGGCGATGCTGGCAAAAGCTTCCTGCCAAGTGGCCGCCCGCAACTTGCCGCCCTCGCGCAAATAGGGCCGGTCGAGGCGGCGCGTCTTCAGCCCATCGTCGATCTGCCGCGTCTTGTCCGAGATCCATTCCTCGTTCACCGCATCGTTGATGCGCGGCAGGATGCGCATCACCTCGCGCCCGCGGCTATCGACGCGGATCGCGGAGCCGAGCGCGTCCATGACGTCGATCGAATCGGTCTTGGTGAGCTCCCAGGAGCGCGCCTTGAAGGAATAGGGCTTCGGCAATAGCGCGCCGACCGGGCAGAGATCGGCGACATTGCCTTGCAGCTCGGAGGTCATGGCCGTCTCGAGATAGGTCGTGATCTCCATATCCTCGCCGCGTCCGATCGCGCCCATGTCGCCGGTGCCCGCCACTTCCGCCGTAAAGCGCACGCAACGCGTGCAATGAATGCAGCGGTTCATCGAGGTACGCACCAGCGGGCCGATGTACTTGTCCTCGACCGCGCGCTTGTTCTCGGCGTAGCGCGAGCGCGAGAAGCCGAAAGCGATCGCCTGGTCCTGCAAATCGCATTCGCCGCCCTGATCGCAGATGGGGCAGTCGAGCGGATGATTGATCAGCAAAAACTCCATGACGCCTTCGCGTGCCTTTTTCACCATCGCGGACTTGGTGAGCACGGTCGGCAACTCGCCCTTCGCGGCGGGACGCAGGTCGCGCACCGCCATGGCGCAAGAGGCGACCGGCTTAGGCGGGCCGCCCTTCACCTCGACGAGGCACATGCGGCAGTTGCCGGCGATCGACAGCCGCTCGTGGAAACAGAAGCGCGGAATCTCGGCGCCGGCCGCCTCGCACGCCTGCAGCAGCGTGTATTCCGGCGGAACCTCGATCTCGACGTTGTCGACGAGAAGCTTGGTCATCGGCTTTACCTCTGCCATCGCCCTACTCCGCCGCGATCCCGAAGCCCTCGGCCGGCTCCGAATGCGGGTTGGCCGTATATTGATCGATGCGCTTTTCGATCTCGTGACGGAAATGCCGGATCAAGCCTTGCACGGGCCATGCGGCGGCGTCGCCCAGCGCGCAAATCGTATGGCCCTCGATCTCGGTTGTGACTTCCAGCAGCATGTCGATCTCGCGTTTCTGCGCGCGGCCTTCCGCCATGCGAGTGAGCACGCGCCACATCCAGCCCGTACCTTCTCGGCACGGCGTGCACTGACCGCAGCTCTCGTGCTTGTAGAAATAACTGATGCGGGTGATCGCCCGGACGATATCGGTCGATTTATCCATCACGATCACCGCCGCCGTGCCAAGCCCTGATTTCAGATTGCGCAACGTGTCGAAATCCAGCGCCGCGTCGATGATCTCGTGCGCCGGAATGAGCGGAACCGAAGAGCCGCCGGGAATAACTGCCAGCAGATTGTCGAAGCCACCGCGGACACCGCCGCAATGTGTCTCGATTAGTTCGCGGAAAGGAATCGACATGGCCTCTTCCACATTGCACGGGCGCTCGACATGTCCGGAGATGCAGAAAAGCTTCGTGCCGCTATTGTTCTCAGCGCCGAAACTCGCAAACCACGCGGCGCCGCGGCGCAGGATGGCCGGCGCGACGGCGATCGACTCGACATTGTTCACCGTGGTCGGCGAGCCATAAAGGCCCATGTTGGCCGGGAACGGCGGCTTCAGCCGCGGCATGCCTTTCTTGCCTTCCAGCGATTCGAGGAGCGCCGTTTCTTCGCCGCAGATGTAGGCGCCGGCGCCGCGATGCATATAGACGTGGAACGGCCAGCCGTGAACATTGTCCTCGCCGATCAGTTTCGCCTCATAAGCCTCGTCGATCGCCGCCTGCAGCCGCTCAAATTCGACGCCATATTCGCCGCGGATGTAGACGTAGCAGGCGTGCGCCTGCATCGCGAAGCTCGCAACGAGGCAACCTTCGATCAGAAGATGCGGATCGTTGCGCATGATCTCCCGGTCCTTGCAGGTGCCGGGCTCGGACTCGTCGGCGTTGACGACGAGATAATGCGGCCGTGCCGGGTCGAGCTTCGGCATGAACGACCATTTGAGGCCGGTCGGGAAGCCGGCGCCGCCGCGCCCGCGCAGGCCCGAGGCCTTCATCTCGTTGATGATCCAGTCCTTGCCCTTATCGAGCAACGCCTTGGTATTGTCCCAGGCGCCGCGCGCGCGGGCGCCCTTCAGGCGCCAGTCGCCGAAGCCGTAGAGATTGAGAAAGATGCGGTCCTTGTCTTCGAGCATCTTCAATCCTTGCCGGAGCTTGATTGGACGCCGCTGCGCCCGTCGAGTCCGTAAAGGCTCGTAAGCGAGGTCAAACCACCGACCGGCTCGGAAGTGTGCCGGCCGATCTGCGAGCCCGGCTTGACCGGCCGCCCCGCCGCAAGCTTGTCGAGCAGTGCCTCAAAATTTTCCGCAGTCAGATCCTCATAGTAGTCATCGTTGATCTGCACCATCGGCGCATTGCAGCAGGCGCCGAGGCACTCGACTTCGGCCCATGAAAAGAGTCCATCCGCCGTCACCTGCCCCGGCGGACCGATGCGGCGCTCCAGCACGGCCTTGATCGCGCCTGCGCCGGCCAGCAGGCACGGCGTGGTGCCGCAGAACTGGATGAAATATTTCCCGACCGGCGCAAGATTAAACATCGAATAGAACGTCGCAATTTCAAGGATGCGGATATCCGGCATGCCGAGCATGGCTGCGACTTTTTCGATTGCCGGCTTCGTCAGCCAGCCGTTCTGCCTCTGCGCCAGCCACAGTAGCGCGAGCACCGCCGAGGCTTGTCGGCCGGTCGGATATTTGGCGATCTCCTTGGCGCAGCGCGTCTCGTTCTCCGGGGTGAAGGCGAAGCTTACGGGCTGCACTTCGGCAAGGCGGCGCACGCTCATCGATCGACCTCCCCGAAGACGATATCGATCGAGCCCAAGATCGCGCTCACATCGGCAAGCATGTGTTTGCGGCAGAGAAAGTCCATCGCTTGAAGATGCGCGAACCCCGGCGCGCGGATCTTGCAGCGATAGGGTCTGTTGGTGCCGTCGGAAACGAGATAGACGCCGAACTCGCCCTTCGGCGCTTCGACCGCGCTATAGACTTCGCCAGCCGGCACGTGGAAGCCTTCGGTATAGAGCTTGAAATGATGGATGAGTGCTTCCATCGAGCGCTTCATCTCAGGCCGCGATGGCGGCACGACTTTTCCTTTGCCGGCGGTAACCGGCCCTTGCCCGTCCGCCGACATCAGCTTTTCGACGCATTGCTGCATGATCTTCGTCGCCTGCCGCATTTCTTCCATGCGGATCACCTGCCGATCGTAATTGTCGCCGTGCCGGCCGACGGGAATGTCGAATTCCATCTCCTCGTAGCATTCATAGGGCTGCGCTTTGCGCAGATCCCAGGGGGCGCCCGATCCACGCACCATCACCCCGGAAAAGCCGTGCGCCCAGCAATCCTCCAAGCTCACCACGCCGATATCGACGTTGCGCTGTTTGAAGATGCGATTCTCGATAAATAGCTCCTGAAGATCGTCGCAGACCTTGTAGAAGGGCTCGCACCAGGCGCCGATGTCCTCGATGAGCTTGGGGGGACAATCCTGGTGGACGCCGCCGGGGCGAAAATAGGCGGCATGCATACGCGAGCCCGAGGCGCGCTCATAGAAGACCATGAGCTTCTCACGCTCTTCGAATCCCCAAAGCGGCGGCGTCAGGGCACCGACGTCCATAGCTTGCGTCGTGACGTTTAGAAGGTGCGAGAGATTGCGGCCGATCTCGCAGAAGAGCACGCGCAACAGCTGGGCGCGGCGCGGCACTTCGAGGTCGAGTAGCTTCTCAATCGCCAGGCAGAAGGCGTGCTCCTGGTTCATCGGCGCGACATAATCGAGCCGGTCGAAATAGGGCACGTTCTGCAGATAGGTACGCGCCTCCATCAGCTTCTCGGTACCCCGATGCAGCAGGCCGATATGTGGATCGACGCGCTCGACGACCTCGCCGTCGAGTTCCAGGACGAGGCGCAGAACTCCGTGTGCCGCCGGATGCTGCGGACCGAAATTGATGCTGAAATTACGGAGGTTCTGTTCGGTCATCGAAACACCGCCTCAGCCCTCGTCCTTACTCGCCTTCTCGTCGCCCGGGAGCACGTAATCGACCGGCCCCTCCCAGGGCGAGAGAAAATCGAAGGTGCGAAATTCTTGCCGAAGCCGCACCGGCTCATAGACGACCCGCTTCTGTGCGTCGTCGTAGCGCACCTCGACGTAGCCGGTCATCGGGACGTCCTTGCGCAGCGGGTGGCCTTCGAACCCATAGTCGGTCAGGATGCGGCGCAGATCCGGATGGCCCTCGAAAACGATGCCGAAAAGGTCGTAGGTTTCGCGCTCGAACCAATTGGCGGCCGGGTAAAGGTTCGTCAGCGATTGCACCGGCACATCTTCGTTGGTCGCAACTTTGACGCGGATGCGACGGTTGTGGTGTGGCGAAAGCAGATGGGTGACGACGTCGAAACGCGGCACCCGGGTGGGATAATCGACCGCGGTCAGATCGATGAAGGAGACGAACAGGCAGCCAGGATCGTCGCGCAGATGCCGCACCGTCTCGATAAGCCGCGCCGGCTCGACGTCGAGTGTCAATTCGCCGAAGGCGACCGTGCTGGTGCAAATAGCGCCGGGCAACGCTGCCGCGATCGCCGTGCCAAGCTCCTGAAGCGCGCCGTCCATAGTGCCTCTCCGCTCTAACGCTCGATCGTACCGGTACGGCGGATCTTCTTCTGCAGAAGCAGGACTCCGTAGACGAGCGCCTCCGCCGAAGGAGGACAGCCCGGCACGTAGATATCGATGGGAACGATCCGGTCGCAGCCGCGCACGACGGAATAGGAATAATGGTAGTAGCCGCCGCCGTTGGCGCAGGATCCCATCGAGATCACATAGCGCGGTTCCGGCATCTGGTCGTAGACCTTGCGCAATGCTGGCGCCATTTTGTTGGTGAGCGTGCCGGCGACGATCATCACATCCGATTGCCGCGGCGAGCCGCGCGGCGCGAAGCCGAACCGCTCGAGATCGTAGCGCGGCATGGAAGCCTGCATCATCTCGATGGCGCAACAGGCAAGACCGAAGGTCATCCACATCAGCGAGCCGGTGCGCGCCCAGGTGATGAGCGCATCGGCGGTGGTCACCAGCATGCCTTTGTCGGCAAGCTCGTTGCTGATCGTCAGAAACGTCGGGTCGGTCGACCGCACCGGCTGGCCGGTGCCCGGATGGACGAGCGGCGCCGCAGCTACTCCCATTCCAAGGCCCCTTTCCTCCATTCATAGACGAAGCCGATCGTCAGGACGCCAAGGAACACCATCACGGCCCAAAACCCCGCGCTACCCGCCAGTTTGAAAGCAACAGCCCAGGGAAACAGGAACGCCACTTCGAGATCGAAGATGATGAACAGAAGCGAGACAAGGTAATAGCGCACGTCGAAGCGCATCCGCGCGTCATCGAACGCGTTGAAACCGCATTCGTAGGCGGAGAGCTTTTCCGGATCCGGCGCTTTGAACGCGACGATGAACGGGGCGACCGCCAATGCCCCTGAAATCAGCGCGGCGACGGCCACGAATAGGACGAGCGGAAGATATTGGCTGAGCAGGTCGGGCATGGACGCGCCTGAGGCTGGACCGGCAACGGACGCGCCGACGATCGGAAAAGCGCATTTCCAGCCGGGCCGATCCCTACCGCAGTGCAACTTCGAGCGCAAGCTGACGGGGGACGCGCTGGCGATGTGGAAAACGGCCGTTTGCGCCGCGTTTCTGGAGCGCTGCGCCGCCGCCCAAGCCGATCCGGTGTGTCACGCTCGCAGATATGGCTAACTTGGCTGATTTACAATGGCTTATGGAGAAGATCGCAAGAGTTTGTACGGTCGGCGGCGATTAGGCTCTGACGAGCCGCTCTTCGATCTCCGGAATCGGCAAATGGACGAGATCATGATCGACTTCGGCGCGAATCGCCTTCCGCAGCGCGGGAGAATAGGACTTGCGGAGCACCCCCAGCGCGCGTGGCGGCGCAACGACAATGAGGCGATGCGTCTGGCCCGACTTGACCAGTGCGTCGAGATGTTTCGATAGCCGCACCAGAAATGCGGTCTCTTCCCGAGCGTGAAAATCGGTCGACGCAACCGCGCTCCTCGCGCCGCCCGACGTCCTCAGCCCAATTCGCGGGAGTTGAAATCGTCGCAGGACAGATCGAATTCCGCCAAGCCGTCCTCGAGATAATCTCCCAGCAAAGGAAGCCCCAGCAGATAAGAGGACGTTGCACGCTCGCGGCGGGCGCGCGCTTCCGCTACGGCGACCCGCCATTCGCGCGCGTTATAATCGCCGCGCCCCGTCCAGGCGAGTGCGACGAGCTCAACCTTCTCGTCGTCATCCAGGGAGTTGATGAAACCCTCGAGTTCCTGCCGGGTCGGTCCATAGCCGCGGTCGCTCAGGATGCTCACAAATTCATCATCGCTTGGATTGGAAGCATCCGCGTCGATTCCTTCGTCCTCGGCCTCGAGCTCGCGCGCCTTAGCGATGACGAAGCAAACCTTGTCGGGATTGATCTCCGGAACGGGGATCTCAGGATCAACATCCTTACGCTCGGCCATTTCAACTTCCTCGGTTGCAGGAGTCGCATGCGAATTGGCGGCAGCAGCAACCAATCGGAGTTAGAGATTGCGTGCGAGAGCAACCCGTCAAGACCGCGGAGCGATGATTTGGGAAAAGGGAAATCCCGTCCTTGACCTATTTCAAGCCGGCGCCGCGATCACCACCTAACAATGCTGCGATGACAGCCGTAGAAACACACAGCGAAGGCATACCTGGCGGTTCGGCCGCGGCAACGCTCGAGGCGAAACCCGAGAAAATCGTGGCCAGAGCCCTGCTTGCGGGCGATCGGATCGATGCGGCCGGGCTTGAGCGCGGCGACATGATCGCGACGGTGCCGCTTGCGCTGCGCCTGGGGCCGTAGAAGTTCGTCGCGATTTACCGGTTCGGGGTGGTGGTATTCATCGGATTCACTCCGATCGAAGAAGAGAATTTCCTGGAGCAGATGGCCGGGCGCGTCGTCGGCAAACGTGACCGCAGGTACGATGAAACGGCACTCCTAGAAATCCTGCCTGGACACGAGGACAGAGTTCCGCCCGGCGGCCCAGTTCAGATGCCGGACCTTTCCCCCGCGCGCTTCCTGGTCATTGCCGACGTCTTGGCGAAAACCGTGTCGCTCGCTCGCGATGAAGGCGCACTCAGCGGGGTCTTCGATGCGATCGAGCCGTTCGCAGGCGAACTGGCGCGAACCGGACGCGCCCCCTGGAACCGCCGCAAAATGCTGCGGGTCATCGGCCAAGCGCTTTTGGCGCAGCACCGGCAGTCGGGGCGCGTTGCCGTCGAAGAAACCCCGGACGTCTTATGGGATCACCCCAGCCTCGACCGCCTCTATGCCCGGCTCGCAGACGAATACGAATTGCGCGAGCGCGCCCGAGCCGTCACGCGGAAGCTCGGGGTGATTGTCGAAACTGGCCAAGTATTGACCGACATTCTCGACGTCGACCGCGCCATGCGGTTGGAAGCGATCATCGTGATCCTGATCCTCGCCGAGATCCTGATCGCGCTGGTGCAGATCTTTCTTTCGCATGCCTGAACGCGTGAACGGCCGGCCGGGTCCCCGCCGGCGCGGCCGTCTTTTACGCAATTTGACGCGTACGCTATTTCATGCGGCCTTCGAGACCGTATCCCGGATATCGGTCATGACCTTGCTGGTTTGCGAGCCGTAATCACCGACCGCGCTGCGCACGAAACGCGATTGCGCGTCCATGACCTCGGGAACTGTGTGGCAGGTCTCAAGTCCGGCAAAGAAATCGCTCTGCGCCTGAAGTCTGCGCGCAGTGAAGCGCAAAATCTCCGCAATGAAAGCGAGGGGAAGCTCGAAAGCGGCGGATTGCCAGGCAGTCTGGAACGCCGCCGCTTTCATGGAACTATCTTGAGCATTGCGGGCGTCTTGCCCAGGTACAGGTGCATCCATGATATCCTCCACAGCAAACTCTCTGGCTTGTGCTGTTTGCACGTCGCAAGAAACGTCACTCTGGAATTTCAATTCGGCATGATTAAGGATTTGCCGGTTAAAATTTATCGGCACTGATCGGCAGCGTTGCCATACGAAATGGTGAGCGAGGCGAAAACTTATGCGCGCAATGATTTTGAAGAAGATCCGCACGC
>JBOHJJ010000075.1:0-6634 GCA_050728495.1 Methylovirgula sp. | reverse complement strand
GCGCCCGATGCCGCCAAAGTGGCCGCCGCGGTCGGCCGGCTGAAGCAACATACGGAGCTGCCGGTCGCCGTCGGCTTCGGCGTGAAGAATGCCGCGAGCGCCGCGGCGATCGCTTCCATTGCCGATGGGGTCGTGGTCGGCTCGGCGCTTGTCGAGGCGTTGCGCAAGTCGCTGGACGAGGCGGGGCGAGCGACGCCGGGCAGCGTCGACGCCGTTACGGGTCTCGTCCGCGAGCTGGCGGCGGGCGTGCGAGGCCGCTCGGCGCCCGGCTTTGCAAGGGCCGGCTCGAACGCATAGATTAGCCGGACGCAGGCTCCCTAAAATCGTCCAATCAGTGTCTAAGGGCTTCTTATGAATTGGATTTCCAATGTCGTCCCGCCAAAAATCCGCTCGTTCCTGCGCCGCGAGACCCCTGAAAATCTTTGGGTCAAATGTCCGGAGAGCGGCGAGCTCATCTTTCACAAGGACCTGGAGTCCAATTTCTATGTCGTGCCGGGCTCCGGCTACCACATGCGTATGCCGACCAAGGCGCGGTTCGATATGCTTTTCGACGCCGCCTATAGCGATCTGCCGGCCCCCGAAGTGCCGCTCGATCCGCTGAAGTTTCGCGACGTCAAACGTTACACCGACCGGCTCAAGGAGAACCGCCTGAAGACTGGAGCCAACGAAGCGGTGCGGGTCTGCACCGGCCGCCTCGAGGGCATGGACGTGACGATCGCGATCCAGGATTTCGAGTTTCTCGGCGGCTCGCTGGGCATGGCGGCGGGCGAGTCCATCGTCGCCGGCATGATGCGCGCCGTCGAGAACCAAACGCCGTTCGTCATTTTCACGGCCTCCGGCGGCGCCCGCATGCAGGAAGGCATCTTTTCGTTGATGCAGATGCCGCGCACGACCATCGCCGTACAGCGGCTGCGCGCCGCCAAGCTCCCCTACATCGTGGTTCTGACCAATCCGACTACCGGCGGCGTGACCGCCTCCTATGCCATGCTGGGCGACATCCATATCGCCGAGCCCGGCGCGGTAATCGGCTTCGCCGGTGCGCGGGTGATTGAGCAGACGATCCGCGAACGTTTGCCCGAAGGGTTCCAACGGGCCGAATATCTGCAAGCACACGGCATGGTCGATATGGTCGTGCGCCGCCACGACATGCGCGCCACCTTGGCGCGGGTCTGCTCGCTCTTGTTGCACAGGCCGGCGTTAGAGCTCGGCGCCGCATGAGCGGAGCACCCGTCGCTGCCTCCGACGAGTGGGATGCGATCCTGACGCGCCTGCTCGATCTTCATCCGAAGAAGATCGACCTGTCGCTCGGCCGCGTCATCCGCTTGCTCGACGCACTTGGCACGCCGCAGAACCGTTTGCCGCCGGTTATCCATGTCGCCGGCACCAACGGCAAGGGTTCGAGCATCGCCTTCATGCGGGCGATGCTGGAGGCGGCCGGCAAAAGCGTGCATGTCTATACTTCGCCGCACCTCGTCCGCTTTCACGAGCGTATTCGGCTCGGGCGCAAAGGCGGGGGGCGGCTCGTTGGTGACGCCGAGCTCGCCGCCGTCCTGAAGCTTTGCAAACAAGCGAATGCCGGCGCGCCGATCACCTTTTTCGAAATCACCACCGCCGCGGCGCTGCATCTTTTTAGCGAGCACCCCGCCGATGTTCTGCTGCTCGAAGTGGGGCTCGGCGGCAGGCTCGACGCCACCAATGTCGTCGAGCGACCCCTCGCCACCCTGATTACCCCCGTCTCCATCGATCATCAGGAATTCCTCGGCTCTACGCTCGCCGAGATTGCCGCGGAAAAGGCTGGGATCTTGAAGCCCGGGGTGGCGGCGATCATCGGGACGCAGCAGGCGGACGCCTTCGCGATCATCGAGCGCCAGGCCGGTGCGATCGGAGCACCTCTCAGGGTGGCGGGCCGCGACTTTTCCGCCCGCGAGGAACACGGACGCCTGCTTTTCGAAGACGAGCGTGGCCTCCTCGATTTACCGCTCCCCCGTCTTGTCGGGCGCCACCAGCATCAGAACGCCGCGGCGGCGATTGCCACCCTGCGCACGATCGAGCCGCGCATTCCGACCGCTGCGATCGAACTTGGAATTGCGACCGCCAAATGGCCGGCGCGGCTGCAGCGTTTGCAGAGGGGCCGCGTGGTGGCGCCCGCTCCGGAAGGCGCCGAGATCTGGCTCGACGGCGCACACAACGAGGACGGGGCGCGCGTGCTCGCCCAGGCCATGGCCGATTGCGAGGAAAAAGCGCCAAGGCCGCTCGTCCTCATCTGCGGGACACTCGCCAGCAAGGACACCGCCGCCTTCCTGCGCGCTTTCAAGGGTCTGGCGCAGGAGGTGCTTGCGGTGCCGGTCACCGGAGAGCACGTCGCCCGGCCTGCGGTCGAAGTCGCAGCGCTCGCCAATGCGGCGGGCATTCCGGCGGTCGCCTGCGAGAACATCGAGCAGGCGCTACGCTTTCTGGCGGCACGCGAATGGGCGCTGCCGCCGCGCGTCCTCATTGCCGGCAGCCTTTATCTTGCCGGCGAAGTGCTGCGGTTTAACGGCACGCTGCCGCTGTAAGCCAGCTTCCGGAATCGCTGATGGCTGCGGCAAGCGCGATTCGGCGCCGCATCCCGGGGGCCGCTGCGATTGCGCCGGGCCTCGCTTTTATCGGTGTCAGAATTGGGTAATTTGCCTGTAACGCAGGCCTCAAAATCCGCCGAAAATAGGCCGCGCCGCGCCGCGCTCATCTGTTCGTAACCGCTTGATTGTAAAACATCTGTAAGAAATGCATGGGCCCTCTAACTAGCCGTGGCCGCCCCTCATATTTTGTGGGAGCATGAGCGTGGACAGTTCCTGCTGTCCCGTTTTACCAACGTGCAAATGGAGGAAAACATGGCCTGGACAACTCCGACGGTCGTCGAAGTTTGTGTTGGCATGGAAGTAACCAGCTATTCGTCCGCTGAGATCTGATCAGCGACGGCCAACTGGAATTCTAACCGCAAACTTTAGGACTTGAGTTGCGTATCATTGTCCTCGGATCGGCAGCCGGGGGAGGGTTCCCCCAGTGGAACTGTCTCTGTCCCGTCTGCCGACTCGCTTGGGAGGGCGACCGTCGCGTAAAGCCTGCGACGCAGTCGAGCCTGGCCGTCAGCGGCAATGGCGAGCGCTGGTTGCTTTTGAACGCTTCGCCCGATCTCCGCCAGCAGATTCTCGCGACGCCGCAGTTGCAGCCGCACGGGAAAAGCCGCGGTTCGCCCATCGCCGCGGTATTTCTGACCAGTGGCGACGTCGACCACGTAGCCGGACTTCTGACCTTGCGCGAACAACAAAGCTTCACCATTTTCGGCAGCAAAGCGACGCTTGCGGACGTTTCAGGCGGTGTCTTCGGGGTCCTCAATAAGGAGCTCGTGCATTTGAAGCGCGTTATCCCGGATGAACCCGTTGAGACGGGGATCGGTCTCAGCGTCACGCCGTTCTCGGTGCCGGGAAAGGTGCCGCTTTATCAAGAAGCCGGAGCGGTCGAGATCGGCACCGAAGGCGAGGAAACGCTGGGCCTCGAAATCAGCGACGGCGCCGAGCGGTTTTTCTACATCCCGGGATGCGCGGAAGTTACGTCGCGCCTCCGCGAGAAGTTGCGCGACGCAGATCTATTGTTTTTCGACGGCACCACGTTTACGGACGACGAAATGGTGCGCTTGGGCCTTTCGACGAAGACCGCCTGGCGCATGGGCCATATCGCGATGAGCGGCGAACAGGGGTCGATGCACCGCCTCGCCGATCTAGGCGTCCGCCGCAAGATCTATGTCCATATCAACAATACCAACCCGGTGCTCGTCGAGGATTCCGCGGAGCGCGGCAAGGTCGAGGCGGCGGGGTGGGAAGTTGCTTATGACGGGATGGAGGTCAGGTTATGAGCGATCTGTTGAGCCCGGAAGCATTGGAGACGGCGCTGCGCAACGTCGGCGCGGAGCGCTATCACAATCGGCATCGCTTCCATCGCCGCCAATACAGCGGCCAGTGTAGCTACGAGGAAATTCAGGCCTGGGCGCTCAATCGCTATTATTATCAGTCGATGATCCCGATCAAGGATGCGACGGTTTTGACCCGCCTGACGGATTCCGAAGACCGGCGGCAATGGCGCAAACGGATCGAGGACCACGACGGCTTGAAACCGGGCGACGGCGGCATCGAACGCTGGCTGAAACTCACCGACGGCCTCGGGTTTCCGCGCGATTACGTGATCTCGACCGAGGGCATTCTGCCGGCGACGCGTTTCGCGGTCGACGCCTACGTCGAGTTCTGCCGCACCCGCAGTCCCCTCGAAGCCGTTGCCTCTTCGTTGACCGAGCTTTTCTCGCCGGACATTATCAGCGAGCGGATGAGTGGCATGCTGGCCCATTACGATTTCGTCAGTAAAGACACGCTTGCCTATTTCTCGCAGCGTCCGCCGCAGGCAAAGCGCGATTCGGAGTGGGCGCTCGCATTCGTCAAGACCCACGCCAAGACGCGCGACGAACAGGAGCAGGCGATCAAGGCGTTGAAGTTTAAGTGCAACGTGCTCTGGGCTATGCTCGACGCACTGTGGGGCGCTTACGTCGATAAGGTACTTCCGCCGGACGCTTGGGTGCCGGGCACGAAAGTCGCGGTCCGTGGCAAAGCCGCATGAGCGGCTCCGCCGAGATCAGCGGCGAGACGAAACCGCGCCTACCGCGCGGCGTGCATCTGAAACACGACGATACGCGCGGCGAATGGCTGCTGCTGGCGCCGGAGAGAGTTTTGAAGACCAATCCGATCGCCGTGGAAATCTTGAAGCGCTGCGACGGAAACGCCACATTGAGGGAGATCGTCGATGATCTTGCCGCACAGTTCAAGGCCGAGCGGGCTCGGGTCGAGACGGATGTCCGCACGCTGCTCGGCGAGCTCGCCGCCAAACGCATGGTGGACTTATGAACGCGCTTGACACCACGCCGACGCCCATTCCGGCTCCGGTCGGCATCCTCGCAGAGCTGACACATCGTTGCCCGCTCGGCTGCCCTTATTGCTCCAATCCGGTCGAACTCGACTCACGTGCCGGCGAGCTCGATACGGAGACTTGGAAGCGAGTCTTCTCGGAAGCCGCCGCCGCCGGTATTCTTCACACGCATCTCTCCGGCGGCGAGCCCGCATCGCGGCGCGATCTCGTCGAGATCGTCGCGCATTGCAAGAAGGTCGGGCTGTACACCAACCTCATCACCTCGGGAATCGGTCTCACGCAAGAGCGGTTACGGGAACTCGCCAATGCGGGTCTCGATCACGTGCAGCTCTCGATCCAAGACACCCTGCCGGAATCGGCCGACAAGATCGCCGGTTACAAGGGCGCGTTCGCGCGCAAGATCGAGGTCGCCAAATGGGTCAACGAAGCGGGCATTCTGCTCACCATTAACGCCGTCATTCACCGCGCCAATATCGCTCGCGCCGGCCGCATGGTGGAATTCGCTGTCGAACTCGGAGCGCGGCGCGTCGAAATCGCCCATACGCAATATTACGCCTGGGCGCTCGTCAACCGGAAGACGCTGATGCCGTCGCACGCCCAGGTCGAGAAGGCGGTGGCCGAGGTCGAGGGCTTGCGCAAGACTTATGCAGGCAAGATCGTGATCGATCACGTCATTCCCGACTATTACGCCAAATATCCGAAGGCCTGTATGGGTGGTTGGGGCAAGCGCACGCTGAACGTCACGCCGCACGGCAAGGTTCTGCCTTGCCACGCCGCCGAGACCATCCCCGGACTTGAATTCTGGACGGTAGGCGACCATTCGCTCGCCGACATCTGGGTGAATTCGCCAGCCTTCAACGCCTTCCGCGGCACCGATTGGATGCTGGAACCTTGCCGTTCCTGCCCGCGCAAGACGATCGATTTCGGCGGTTGCCGCTGTCAGGCGCTAGCGCTCACCGGCGATGCCCGCAACGCCGATCCCATCTGCCATCTTTCGCCGCATCACGACAAAGTGGCGGAGATTGCCGCCACGTTCGACGACGTCGATGCAAATGTGCCTGCGTCCGACTATATCTACCGCACGCTCAAGACGCGGGTGCCGGCCGAATAGATACGTGCCCGGCATCTTCGCTCACTCGTGAGGTCGAGAGATGATGCAGGGCAAGACCGTAGTAATCACTGGCGCAACGTCCGGAATTGGCGAAGTCGCTGCGCTGGAATTGGCCGGAATGGGCGCTAGGATTGTCGCGGTCGCGCGCGACAGAACGCGCGGCGAGGCAACGCTCGCACGTCTCAACGAACAAGCGCCGGCCGTCAAGCACCGGATCGTCTATGGTGATTTGGCGGAACTCGCGGACATGAAACGCGTCGCCGCCGAGATCGCCGCCTCCGAGCCGCGCATCGACGTACTTATCAACAACGCCGGCGCGCTCTTCTCGCAGCGCGAAATGACAAGGGACGGTTTCGAACGCACGTTCGCACTCGACCATCTTTCTTATTTCGTCGTGACGGCCGGTTTGCGTGAACGGCTGCTCGCCACGCCCGGAGCACGCATCGTCAACACTTCTTCCGATGCGCACCGGGGCGCGCGCTTCGACATCGACGATCTGCAGACGGAAAAATACACCGGTATGCAGGCCTATGCGCGTGCCAAGCTCGAAAACATCCTGTTCACCCGCGAATT
>JBOHJJ010000074.1:0-23539 GCA_050728495.1 Methylovirgula sp. | reverse complement strand
TCGCCAATCGTGAAATCGAATGTCTTGAACCCGCGCTCGATCGCGTGACGCAGCAAATCCTGCAGATGCGCCGCGCCGGGTCCGAAACGCGACAGCTCGCCGGCAGCGTGGCTCGCCAGCAGATGATAGTAAGTCCCCCGGAAGGTCAGTCCGAGATTTACTGCGGCGACCTGCGGCCCGCAATTAAGCTGGCTGACGTGCACCAGAGGCTTGGATCGCGGATCTGTTGCCAAGGCTCGATAGAACTCCCGATAGCCGGGCCGAGCGAAAAGATTGTCGGCTCCCATCTGCAGCAAGGCGCACGACTTTTGCGCCATCAGCGTGTCGAGGGCAGCAAGAATCTCCTTGTCATCGTCGGGATGCAAGAGGGTAAGAGCGCCGAGTTCGGCGAGCCGCCTGCGTTTCGTGCGGTCGCGCCGGCGCGTCGCCGCGGACCGCTTGGCCGTATAGAATGCCTCCCACGGTGCCGTGAGAGGCGTGCAATAAGCGCCGCTCGGGTTTGTCATCGCGCCGAGAGCGAGCATTGGATTGGCTTGCGTGCCGACGTTCGCCGGCATTTTCTCCAGGCGAACGAGATCGTAACTGAGCCACGGGCGGCTTTGCAACGCCGCGACGATGTGCTGCCACACTTCGCGGAATGGTCGGCTACCCAGTTTCAAGGAAAATTGCGGTGCCAGAAGCGGCACATTATAGTCGCAAAGATCCGAGCCGAGCCAAACGAGCTCGCGCGCAAATGCGATCTTCTGGGTGGCAAGCGGAAGGATCAACAAAACCTCGCCGCCGGCGCGGCCGACGACGATCGCAGGTCTCACGCCGCCACGCACGCCGATGTGCCGCTGCCACGTGCTTAGCCAATCGAATGTTTGAAAGACGCTGCAATCGGCCTGTTGTTCGAAGGCGCGCCAATCGCCTTCTGCTTCCGCAAGACTTTCGTAGATTGTGAACTCGATCGGCGGGGGCACGGCGTTCGCGATGGAGACGCTTCTCGTTCGCGCATCCAAATTCGCTTCGTCGTAAGCGGCAAGCTGCACGGAACCCGCTCTCGGCATGATCTCCCGCCTCAGTCAAGGTTCGATAGATCGCAATCTAACGGACCGGTTTCACGCTGGGGTAAATAGCGGCAATAAAATAACGACTGATTATTGGGTGCGTATATGAGACGTTAACGAGCGCCGGCACGGGAACGGCATCACGGACATATCAGCGTGATGTTTCCGGCCGCGTCGCCGCGGGAACGCTTCGCTGGCGCGCCTTGAACGCCAGCTGCCGCTTCAGCCGGCGCAGCACTCCGATCCCATATTGCGCCAGGAACTTGGCCCAACGCTGTGCACGCCACCGCAAGCCGGGATCGATGGAGAACGAGCGCAGCGCATAGGCTTTTGCGAGAGAAAACTTGTCGCAGGCCTGCTTGACCGGATCGTCATAGAAGGCAGCGATCTTTTCCGCATCCATTCCCGGCGTAGCGAGCCAGCGCCGGATGTGCGCATTGCAAAGCCGTTCGACGTCCGTCAGCGCCTTCCGCGCGCCGGTGCCGGCCGCCGGACAGGACGTGGCAAAGGCATCGCCGATCAAAACGATGCCATCCCGGCGGTAGCCGCGGGTGGCATAAAGATCGACTGGGCGGATCTTGATCACGCCAGCGATCTCGAATTCGCCCATCAATTTCCGCAATCCCGGCATCAAGGCAAACAAGATTTCCTGCGGCCGGGCGCTCAGCCGCTTGAGCCAGGGATCGCTCGCATCGCGGTAGACGAACAGATTGGCGCGCATCGTCGCGCCGATGGGGAAGAGCGTGAGCAGCGCTGCGCGGTCGCTGATGCGCTCGGCGTAATAGGTCAATGCCGGGAACGAGAATTCTCGCCGGGGCGCCGGCTTCACATCGAAGCCGATGCTGATCGAATGGCATTCGCTCAGCAGCTCGCTGGTCAGGTCGAGCATGTTACGAAGACCGACATTCAGTCCGTTGGCCAGCACGATCAGCCGTGCGGAAATCTCTTCGCCGTTGGTGAGTGTCACGCGTTGCCGGTCCGCGCTTGTCGCAAGCGCCGTCGCCTTGGCGAAAATTTTGGTGACGTTCTTCGGAATGTGGTCGCGCACCGTATTGACGAGCGGCGCGTAAAGGATGCCGTGCTGATCGCCCGGCCGCTGATCGACGACACGGCCGAAGCGGGCGACCCACGATTCGCCGTCCGGCGTCGTTGCGCGCAGGACCGCGTCGGCGAAGCCGGTTTTCCGCAAAATGTCGACTTGCGCCCCGTCCAGTTTCTCGCAGCGAAAATCCGGCGGATATACCGCGTGTGCATCGACCAGGACGGTATCGATCTCGGCGTTACCGAGCATCGCTGCGGCCAGCGAGCCTGCGAGACCGCCGCCGATGATGACCACGTCCGTATTCCGCATGGCTCTCCGCCCTACAACCAGTGCAACAAGGGGATGTGATAGATTGCCTTGGCGCGTCGGCGCAGTGCGAGGTGAAACGCCTGCAGGCGACTGAGCAGGGCAAAAACCAGCGAGCGTCCGGGCCGTGCGTCGAACCAAAGCCGGGCGATTGCGGCGCGCTCCGTCCACGCGGCCATGTAGCCGCTCTCATCAAAAGCGCAGGAATCCACGTAGCTGATGTCGTCATCGGCCAGAAATGCCGCGGTATAGTCTTCAAGCAGCAGCATGCCCGGCGAGAAGTCGGCCAAGCCCTCGTCATAGGCCGTCTTCCAGGTGAAAGCCGCGCGCCCAGCGCGCAGGACAATCTGCATGCTCACCGGCTTTGCATCGAGGGTGAGCGCATAAATATAAGCGCGGCTTTGCGCGGCCAGCGCGGAGATCATAGCGCGCGCGAAATGCGCGTCCGACGCATGCGAGAGCAAAGCCGTACCCTTACGGCCTTTCCAGCCCGCTGCCTCGAGCGTGAGAAAGCCCTCGAACGCCTGCCGGATCGCTTCCGCTTCGCTCACTACCTCGAAACGCAGTGCGCCTTTGTCCGCCAACCGGCGCCGGTGCTGACGCAATTTCTTGCGGCTCGAACTCGAAAGCGCGCGCTCCATGTAGGATTTGCCGTCGAGATCGGAGGCGAGCTTCGGACGCAGCCATTGCGCGAAAATGCACGACCGGCTGCCACGCGCGGCGAGCGCTCGGGCGAGCGCCGCCATCGTGACGGTATCCGCGCCCATGGCCTCGAGGGAGATAATCTTGGGCAGGGTCTTATCGCCGGAAATATGCGCGAGCATGGCTTCAAGCACGCTGTCGAGACAGTCTCGGTCGATCACCGGACTGGCAAGATAACCATGCGGCATCGGGGGAGCCGTCAGCAGCGAGACCGGGATGACCGATCGTCGGGCGCGCCCGATTGCGAAAGCCCAAACGCCGACGAGCTGGGGACGCGTGCCATCGCTCCGCCAGGCCAGAAGTGCGCAGCAGCGGTGCCTGGGGTAGAATTGGCTGGCAAGCCGGACAAGCGCCGGATTCATGAAGGCGTTGGCGGTATCGGCGCGCGCCAGCAGGTCCTCCCAGTCGGACTGGAGCGCCAAAAGCTGGGTGTCCGTGGCGACTTCGATCGTAAATGCCGGCGGCTCGGATGGCGCTATATTCGGCGCCTGCACCGTCCGGTTGCGCGCGCTTGCCGTTTTGGTCCGCGGTCCGCGCAAAGCGTTCCCGACAAGCGCGTGCGCGCCCGGCGATGTGAGATCGCGTAGCAAGGAACCTCCCGATCGTGCCGCCGCCCAGGCCTACGGTTGTTGGATCTAAGGCGAAAACCTTTCACAACCGATTAGAGAGCCCGCTGAAATCGCCGCGATCGTTTGCAAACCATTAAGGCTGATGGCAAAGCAGGTGAAGACCTCCGGATCGTGGGCGGTGAACTCGCGCTCGGGACCTCGGAGCGGGGGCAATGCCCGGGGATCGGCATGAACGCAACCGCAGCTTTGGGCTTGCTCAGTTTGGCCCAGCTCACCATATTCAAAGGATTCCAACCACCTGCGGCCTTGAACCGGCAGATTGGGAGCCAGCAATGTTCATCGAAACCGAGGCGACGCCGAACCCGGCGAGCTTGAAGTTCCTGCCCGGCCGCGTCGTAATGCCGGCCGGCACAATGGAGATCCGCAGCGCCGCGGGCGCGGCGCAAGCGCCGCTCGCCCAAGCGCTCTTCGAAATTTCCGGCGTATCCGGCGTTTATTTTGGCGCCGATTTCATCACCGTGACGAAAAGCGCCGGCGAATGGTCGGAGCTCAAGCCAGCCATCCTCGGCGCGATCATGGAGCATTTCGTCTCCGGCGCGCCGCTGCTCGCCGAAGGCGTGGTGGCAGATCCGCAAAACGAGCCCGACGAATTCTTTGCGCCGGAGGATGCCGATACGGTCGAGACCATCAAAGAACTGATCGAGACGCGCGTGCGGCCCTCGGTTGCCGGCGACGGCGGCGATATCAAGTTCCGCGGCTATCGCGAAGGTGTCGTTTATCTGGCGATGAAGGGTTCGTGCTCCGGCTGTCCGTCGTCCACCGCGACGTTGCGGCATGGGATCGAGAACCTGCTGCGTCATTACGTGCCGGTCGTCCACACCGTCGAGCAGATTTGACGCGCTAGGCGCAGGCGCATGCCGCAGATGAAGATCCTTGCCATCGACACCGCGCTGCAAGCGGTCTCGGCCTGCGTCTATGAAAGCGGCGCGGCGGCGCTCGAAGCCGCGGAAACGATTGCTATGCAGCGCGGCCACGCCGAAGCGCTGATGCCGCTTATCGATCGCGTGATGGCGCACGTCGAGGGCGGCTTTTCGGCGTTGGGGCGCGTCGCGGTCACGGTCGGTCCGGGCTCGTTTACCGGGCTCAGAATTGGCATTTCCGCGGGACGGGCGATCGGAATCGCCTGCGGTGTGCCGGTAGTCGGCGTCTCAACGCTTGCCGCGCTCGCGGCCCCGTTAATCCTCGACGAGAAGCCGGGCCTCGTCGCCGCAGCCATCGATGCGGGACATGGCAACGTCTATTTCGCCGCCTTCGCGCCCGATGGGCGGGCGATCGTCGTCCCGCGCGTGATGCCGGTGCGCGATGCCGTGCGTCTGCTCGGGGCAGGTCCGATCCGCATGGCAGGGTCGGGCGCGACAATGCTCGCCATCGAAGCTTGGTCGGCGCATTTGAGCGCCGAGGTGCTCGGGGCATTTGCCCCCGATATTGGCTTTGTCGCCAAGCTCGGGCTTCTCGCCGACCCGGCGTCGGCGCTCGCCCGGCCGCTTTACCTGCAAGCGCCCGATATCAAGGTGCCGGAGGCGGGCCACGTGCCGCTCGCGCATCCTTGAGCTATCTGTTCGGACGGCTCCAAACGCCGGCATCGATTCGCCGCATCGGATCGGACTACGGCGCCGCCTGCGCCAAAATCCATGCGCAGAGCTTCGCTCACGCTTGGGCGCCGGCCGAGTTCGAGAGCCTGCTTGCCGGGCGCGACGTGATCGGCGAAGCGGCTATTGCCGCCAGCCTTCTTTTCAACAAACGGCGGGTTAGCGGATTCATTTTGTCGCGGCGCGGTGCGGATATGGCGGAAATGTTGACGATTGCAGTGGCGCCCGTGCTGCGCCGCAGGGGTGTGGGTGCGGCCCTGCTGATGCGCCATCTTGCGACTTTGGCAGCGGAAGGCGCCAAATCGCTCTCTCTCGAGGTGGAAACCGACAATCGGGCGGCGCTCGCCCTCTACCGGCGCTTCGGGTTCCGCGAAGTTGGGGAGCGCAAAGCCTATTACCGCAAAGCCGACGGAATGCGCGGCTCCGCCCTCGTTTTGCGCCGCGATTTCGATTAGAAGGGTCTATGCCGACGAGGACCATGAACGCATTTTCGGATCGGTCCGAAGGGGCCACAGAACTCGTGGACGCGCCGGACGCGCCGCGCAAAAAGCTGTTCATCAAGTCATATGGCTGTCAGATGAATGCTTACGATGCGCAGCGCATGAGCGATCTTCTTGCCCCGACCGGCTTCGAGACGACGCAGAGCCTCGAAGAGGCCGACCTCTTGATCCTCAACACCTGCCATATCCGCGAGAAGGCCGCCGAGAAAATCTTCTCCGAACTCGGCAAGGTCCGCGCCGTCAAGCGGGCGCGCCGCGCCGCCGGCCTGAACACCAAAGTCGTTGTCGCGGGTTGCGTCGCGCAGGCCGAAGGCGCCGAGATTCTGCGCCGCCAAAGCGCGGTCGATGTTGTCGTCGGACCGCAGAATTACCATCGCCTTCCCGCGCTCTTGCGCCGCACGGAGGCGGCGGTCGATACCGAGTTTCCGGTCGAGGACAAGTTCGATCATCTGGTCGGCCCTGGGCCGGGCAAGATCAAGGAGCGCGGCGTCGCCGCCTGCGTCACCGTGCAGGAAGGTTGCGATAAGTTCTGCAGCTTCTGCGTAGTTCCTTATACGCGCGGTGCCGAGTATTCGCGCCCGGTGGCGAAAATCCTCGCCGAGGTCGAGACGCTCGCCGCCGGCGGCGTGAAGGAAATCACCTTGCTCGGCCAGAACGTCAACGCTTACCACGGCGAAGGCCTCGACGGCCGCGTCTGGCGGCTCGCCCAACTCTGCGCGCGGCTCGCCGAAGTGCCGGGCATTCTACGGCTGCGCTACACGACGAGCCATCCAAGCGACATGGACGACGAACTCATCGCCGCGCACCGTGACCTACCAGCGCTCATGCCCTATCTTCACCTCCCCGTACAGGCGGGCTCCGACGCTGTGCTCGCCGCCATGCGCCGTAAGCATGGACGCGGCAAATATATCGATCTCGTTGGCAAGATCCGCGCGGCGCGATCGGATATCGCGCTCTCTTCCGACTTCATCGTCGGCTTTCCCGGGGAGAGCGACGCGGATTTCGACGCAACCCTCGATTTGGTCAACGAAGTAGGATTCGCCAGCGCCTTTTCCTTCAAATATTCGCCGCGCCCGGGCACGCCCGGCGCCAATTTTCCGGATCAGGTCGATGCCGAGGTAAAGCGGGAGCGCCTCGCCCGTCTTCAGGACCTGCTGGAGGCGCAGCGCAAGGCCTTCCAGCGAGCAATGGTTGGCAAGACTTTTGCTGTCCTGTTCGAAAAAAAGGGCCGCCATCCCGGTCAAATTGTCGGCAGGTCTCCCTATCTTCAATCTGTCCAGGTTACGGCGTCCGCCGATCTGATCGGGGTCTTGCGGCAGGTCGAGATCGTCGCCGCGGGCGCGAACTCGTTGTTTGGACGGCTTGCAGGCGCGGCCGGCTTCGAAGAGGTAAAGGCTTGAGAGCGTCGGATCGTTCGATAGCGTCGCTGCGTGCGGAGGAGGCAACCATCGCTTCCGATGCGCCGGCCGAAATCACTTTGGCTTTCGATGACAATCGCCATGCTTCGCTGCTCTTCGGGCTGTACGACCAGAACCTTGCCAAAGTCGAACGCCGGCTCGGCGTTCTCGCCAATGCGCTCGGCAATCAGGTCACGATCAAAGGGCCGCCGGAGGCCTGCGAACAGGCCCGCCACGTGCTCGAAAATCTGTATGCACGCGTAAAGCTCGGACAGCCGGTCAGCCTGGGCGACGTCGATGGCGCGATCCAGGAAGGCGTGCAGCAGGGCAGTCTCTTTCCGAGTGCCGAAATCGGCCGCGCGGTATTCGAGGAAATCTCGACCCGCCGGCGCGGCATCGTGCGCGCCCGCAATGCGGCGCAAGACCTCTATCTCCGCTGCCTCAAGCACCACGAACTTTGCTTCGCCGAGGGACCAGCCGGCACCGGCAAGACGTGGCTGGCGGTCGGCTATGCCGTCTCGCTGCTCGAACAAGGTCTGGTCGAGCGCCTCATCCTCTCCCGCCCGGCGCTCGAAGCCGGCGAGCGGCTCGGCTTCCTGCCGGGCGACATGCGCGAGAAGGTCGATCCGTATCTGCGGCCGATCTTCGACGCGCTCAACGATTTCATGGACGGGAGGATGGTGGAGCGCGGGATGCAGACCGGCATGATTGAAGTAGCACCCCTCGCCTTCATGCGCGGCCGCACGTTGAACAACGCCTGCATCCTGCTCGATGAAGCACAGAATACGACCTCGGTGCAGATGAAAATGTTCTTGACGCGGCTCGGCGAGGGTTCGCGCATGATCGTCAACGGCGATCCATCGCAGACCGATCTTCCGCCCGGCCAAATTTCGGGTTTGCGCGAAGCAATCGGCCTTCTCCCCGGCCTGGAAGGCGTCGGTTACGTGCGGTTCGTGGAGAGTGACGTGGTGCGCCACGATCTCGTGCGTCGTATCGTCGCCGCCTACGAAGATCGCCCGAACACCTCGCTGCCGAACGCGAGTTCGCGGCGATGAGCGACGGCCCAAGTACCAGCCGCGTCAACATCGAAATCTCGATCACGAGCGCGTCCTGGTCGGTGCTCGGTAACCTCGTCGAACTAACCGAAGCGGCGATCGCCGAGTCGATCCGCCAAACCCACGTTCGCGTCAAACCCGGCGCCGAGCTCAGCATTCTCTTTTGCGACGACGATTTCATCCGTGCCCTCAATCGGCGATGGCGCGGGTGCGACGCCCCGACCAACGTCCTCTCCTTTCCGCCGCCGGCTGGCGCCGCAGGCGCGCTGGGCGACATCGCAATCGCTTATGAGACGACCGTCCGCGAGGCGCAAACCGAAGGAAAGAAGTTGAAAGACCACGTTATCCACCTCCTGGTGCATGGGTTTCTGCATCTCGTCGGCTATGATCATCAAAACGACGCGGAAGCGGCGGAGATGGAACGGCTCGAAGGCGCAATTCTTGCCGCGTTCGGCGTCGCGGATCCCTATGGCGCGCTCGTCGGAATCCCATCATGAGCTTGAACGGCGACAACGACAACGGCCACGGCGCCACGGCAAAACCCAGTCTCTTCGAACGGCTGCGCGAGCTTTTCGGTCTCGGCGGGGGATCGATCCGCGACGACGTGCAAGAGGCGCTTGGCGACGTCTCGGCCGCTCCCGGCTTTTCGCCGCTCGAACGGGCGATGCTGAAGAACGTGCTCTCGCTGCACGAAGTCCGCGTCGCCGATATCATGATCCCACGTGCCGACATCATCTCCATGGCCTATGATTCGACGTTGGGAGAAGTGGCCGAGGTCTTCCACAAGGCCGGCCATTCGCGCCTGCCGGTGCATGGCGAAAATCTCGACGATCCGCGCGGCATGATCCACATCCGCGATTTCGTCGATTTCATCGCCACGGCGACCGACAATTTCAAAATCGGCGTGACTCAGGGCAAGCCCGGTTTTGCCGAGATGAGTCTCGCCGAATCCGGCATGCTGCGTCCGGTTCTCTTCGTGCCCGGCTCAATGCCGGCCCTCGATCTGTTGGTGAAGATGCAGACGAGCCGCACCCATATGGCGCTTGTCATCGACGAATACGGCGGTACCGATGGCTTGGCATCGATCGAGGACATCGTCGAGATGATCGTCGGCGACATCGAGGATGAGCACGACGAGAGCGAGAGTCCGAAGATCGTACGCGCCGAGGACGGCACGTTCGTCGTCGATGCGCGCGCCAGCCTCGGCGACGTATCGCAAGTCCTCGACCAGGATCTTGGCAGCATCGTCGATGCCGAAGACGTCGATACGTTGGGCGGCCTCATTACAAGCCTCGCCGGCCACGTCCCAGTGCGCGGCGAGATCCTCCAAGAGGCGGGGCTCGAGTTCGAAGTGCTCGATGCCGATCCGCGCCGCGTGAAGCGGATCAAGATCCGCCGCGCTCCTCCCCCGGATGGCGCGGAAGCGGGCGAACCGGTGGAAGCGCACAATGCGCACGCTTCGCACGGCGCTTTAGCCAGGCACGGAAAAAGCCGGTAGATTCTCCCCGATTCGCCCGCACCTCGGCGGAGAGAAAGCCGGCCATATGGGATCCATCGCGGAATACGTCATTCTCGCCGCCGGCTGGCGACGCCGCGCAATTGCGTTTCTTGCCGGCGCCATCGGGGCGCTGGCCTTGGCGCCCGTCAATTTCCTTCCCGCCATTCTGATCCCGATGACCGTGGCCGTCTGGCTGATCGACGGGGCGGCGGAAGCCAAGGAGGGGTTTCGCCGCGCCCACCTCGCTTCGCTGCGCAATGCGTTCGGCGCCGGCTGGTGGTGGGGCTTCGGCTATTTCGTCGCCGGCCTCTGGTGGCTCGGGTCGGCTTTCCTCGTCGAGCCGGAATTCGCCTGGGCGCTGCCGCTCGGCGTTGTCGGCCTGCCGGCGGCGCTGGCGCTCTTTCCGGCGCTCGGATTTGCGCTGGCGCGACTCGTTTGGGCGCCGGGCATCAGCCGGATTTTCGCGCTCGCCGCCGGATTGGGCTTCAGCGAGTGGCTGCGCGGCCATGTGCTGACCGGCTTTCCCTGGAACGATTACGGCATGGCGCTCGGCAATCATCTCGTCTTGGCGCAATTTGCGGCGATCGGGGGCTTGGCCTCGCTGAACGTTTTGACGGTGGCGATCTTCGCGACCCCCGCTCTCTTTGCCGACCGCCGCCGCAAGGACCCGCCGCGGGTCCCGGCCGGCGTGCTGGCGGGCGTTGCAGCACTGGCGGGATTGGCGCTGTTTGGGACGCTGCGCCTGGAAAAGCCGCCGCCGGCGCCCGTCGCCGGCGTCAACGTCCGCCTGATGCAGCCGAATATCGCGGAGGACGCCAAGTTCAGCCCGCAGAACAAAGACGAGATCGTTGCCGATTACCTTAAACTCTCGGATCGCTCGACGGGTCCCGAGCATACCGGCCTCGCCGACGTAACGCTTCTTATCTGGCCGGAATCGGCGTTTCCCTTCATCTTGACCGAAGATGCGCAGGCGCTGTTGACGATCGGAAACGCTCTACCCGCGGGAACGACGCTGGTGACTGGCGCGGCGCGGATCGGCACCACGCCACCGGCGGCGGATTCTCCGCCGCATCCTGCCTTCTATAATTCGATCCTGGTGATTGGTCGCGGCGGCGTCATTCTCGATACGTATGACAAGGTTCATCTCGTTCCGTTCGGCGAATATCTGCCAATGGATTGGTTCTTCCGCAAATTCGGCTTGCATCATTTCGTGCGTGTGCCCGGCGGCTTCACAAAGGGCGCCGGACATAGCCTCTTGCACTTGCCGGGCCTGCCGACCGCGGTGCCGCTGATCTGCTACGAGGCCATATTTCCGGAAGAGGCCGTGCCGGCGGGGCTGCCCGGCGCGCCACGCCCCGGGTTCATGCTCAATGTAACCAACGATGCCTGGTTCGGGCGCACCGCCGGCCCTTATCAGCATTTTGCGCAGGCACGGCTGCGCAGCATCGAGCAAGGCCTGCCGCTGCTGCGCGACGCCAACACGGGAATCTCTGCGGTTATCGATGCGTACGGACGGGTGCTGGCGCAGTTGCCGGTCGAAGAGAAGGGCGTGATCGACGCAGTCCTGCCGGGGAAAATCGCGCCGCCGCCGTTTGCACGCGCTCCGTTCCGCATCGATCTCCTCGCGTGGATTGTTGCATTTTGCGCATCTCTCGCGGTCAGAGCGATCGTTTGACTTCCAGGGAAAACAAGGTTCTATAGGAGAACAAACTTTGGGGGCGAAAGGCTAGCCGTGACGTGCGGCGCCTCGGGCAATCGACGGCGGGGGACATTCGCTTTACGATTTCTCGACCGATCTCAAGCGCGCCGTTCGCGTATCGGCCGTGCCTGAGAGGTGGCGATTGGCAGGCACTGCCGATCGGCGCTATGAAGTCCTGTGTTATCTTAGCCCTGCATTTGCCGGATCGGATTGATTGATTTCGGTGGTGAGCGGTATTTGTTTGATCGCAACTGCAGGAGAATCGTTTTCGTGAAGAAGGTCCCGAATCCGATCGATCGCCATGTCGGCAGCCGGGTCCGTATGCGCCGAATCCTTCTGGGGATGAGCCAGGAAAAACTCGGCGAGGCGCTTGGGCTGACCTTTCAGCAGGTCCAGAAATATGAAAAGGGCACCAACCGGATCGGTGCCAGCCGTTTGCAGCAGATCTCAACGACCTTGAATGTGCCGCCGGCGTTCTTTTTCGATGGCGCCCCCGTGCTCGACGCCATGGGTCGCGGCGAACTTGCCGTGGGCGAGGAGGCAAGCTCGTCCTATGTGCTGGATTTTATTGCCACCACGGAAGGCTTGAATCTCAACAAGGCGTTCGCGCGCATTCAGGATCCGAAGGTGCGCAAGCGCCTCATCGATCTTGTTGCCAGTCTTGCCGAAGATCAGCCCAGCCCCAAACGCGGCAAGCCCTGAGATTTGTTCGATATAGAGAACGTATTTTGCCATCGCGCTTGACCAAACGAACGGTTTAGCAGAGATTCGCCGCTCTTCGCGGCAGCTCGTCTCCCGCTTCTCGAAGAGTCCGTTTTCGCGCGCGTGGTGTCGCATCCTAGGAGCCGTCTGTGCCGCGGAAGAATTATCTGTTCACGAGTGAATCGGTTTCCGAGGGCCATCCTGACAAGCTCTGCGACCGGGTTTCCGATGAGATCCTCGATCTCTTCTTCAAAGAAGCGGCCCGAACCGGCATCGATGCTTACCAAGTGCGCGTCGCCTGCGAGACGTTGGCGACGACAAACCGGGTGGTGATCGCCGGCGAGGTGCGCGGCCCGGCGGTTTCGATCGCCAAAATCGAAGATACGGCGCGCCAGGCGATCCGCTCGATCGGCTACGAACAGGCCGGGTTTCACTGGCAAAACGCCAATATCGAAGTCTTGTTGCATGCCCAGTCCGTGGACATCGCGCGCGGCGTCGACGCCGCCGGCAATAAAGACGAAGGCGCGGGCGACCAGGGAATCATGTTCGGCTATGCCTGCGCGGAGACCCCCGAGCTCATGCCCGCGCCGATCTATTACGCCCATAAGATCCTGGAAAACTTGGCGCGGGCGCGCAAGCTCAAGGAAGGCGGCGCGGCCAAGCTCGGTCCCGATGCGAAAAGCCAGCTGACGATCCGCTATGCGGACGGCAAGCCGGTCGAAGCGACGCAGCTCGTTCTTTCGACCCAGCAACTCGATGCCGACCTAACCTCGGAGGAGGTGCGGGCGATCGTCGAACCCTATATCCGCGCTACCCTGCCGCACGACTGGATCACCCCGAACACCGCCTGGCATGTCAACCCGACGGGTAAATTCGTGATCGGCGGCCCCGACGGCGATTGCGGCGTGACTGGCCGCAAGATCATCGTGGATACCTATGGTGGGGCCGCGCCGCACGGAGGCGGCGCGTTTTCGGGCAAGGATCCGACCAAGGTCGACCGCTCCGCCGCCTATGCCGCGCGCTATCTTGCCAAGAACGTCGTCGCGGCCGGGCTCGCCGAGCGCTGCACGATCCAGCTCGCCTATGCGATCGGCTTTTCCGAGCCCTTGTCGATCTATGTCGATACGCACGGCACCGGCCGCGTGCCCGAGGATAAGCTCGAAGTGTCGTTGCCGCAGGTCATGCGACTTTCGCCGCGCGGCATCCGCGACCACCTGGCGCTCAACCGACCGATTTACGCGCGCACCTCGGCCTATGGCCACTTCGGCCGTGCGCCCGAAGCCGACGGTGGCTTTTCCTGGGAGAAGACGGATCTCGTCCCGAAGCTGCTCGCCAGTTTCGGCTGAGGCCCATTGCGCCTAACAATCGATGCGTGCCGATCTCGAAAAGCGCGATCCGCGCAGCGCCGCGGCGACGCGGCTTCACGGCCGTCGCAAAGGCAAAAAGCTCCGGCCGCACCAGGCGGAGCTGCTGGAAACGCTACTGCCGCGTCTGCGGCTCGATCTCTCCCACTCCATCGTCGACGCCGCAGCGCTGTTTGCACGCCAACCTGTGACGCTTTGGTTCGAAATCGGCTTCGGAGGCGGCGAGCATCTCGCCGCCGAAGCCGAGGCGAACCCAGATTGCGGGCTGATCGGCTGCGAATATTTCGAGAATGGGCTCGCCAAGGCGTTGGCGCTGATCGAAGCCAGGAAACTCGGCAACGTGCGGCTCTACTGCGGCGACGCGGGACAAGTGATTGATGCTTTGCCGGCAGCGACGTTCGCCCGGGTCTTTCTGCTTTATCCGGACCCTTGGCCGAAGCGCCGTCAACGCAAGCGCCGGCTGCTCTCCGATGCCATGCTCGCCGCGCTCGCCCGCGTGATGCGCAGCGGCGGCGAATTGCACTTTGCCACCGACATCGACGACAACGCCGGCTGGACGCTGGCGCGCGTTCTGCGTTCGCCGGATTTCGTCTGGAAGGCCGAGGCGGCAGCGGATTGGCGCGATCCCTGGCCGGGCTGGAGCGCGACGCGCTACGAAGCCAAAGCGCTCGCCGCGGGCCGCAAGCCGGTCTATCTGACCTTCCTGCGCCGGTAAGGCTCAGGCATTAAAGGGGCCGAACCGTAACAGGCCCGCCCCGTGCGCCTTGAGCCAAGCCTCGGCGCGATCGACATGCACCGGGAGTTTGCCGAGAACTTTCCAGAAGCTCGGCGAATGGTTCATGTGCACGAGATGCGCCACCTCGTGCGCGGCGAGATAATCGAGCACGTAGTTCGGCGCCATGATCAGCCGCCAGGAGAAGTTCAAAGCGCCGGTCGAGGAACAGGACCCCCAGCGGCTCGTGGTGTCGCGCAGGCTGACCTTGCGCGGCTTAACGCCGATCTTGGCGGCATGGCGGAAGACGGCGGCTTCGAGATCGCGCCTGGCTTCGCTTATCAAAAAGTCCTTCACCCGCCGCGCCACGTGCGCCGGCGCCGCGCCGACGCAAAGCAGCGGCAGTTTGGTATCCGCCTCCGCTTTACGCACCGGCTCGATCCAGACGTTGCCACGCTGCCGCTGCCGCTCGACGATCCGGTGGTTGACGCCGCGGATCGGGACGATCTCGCCGCCTCCGAAAGGCATCGGCTCGGGTAGGCGTTGCAGGCGCGCGCCGATCCAGGCGGCATGACGCTCGATGAAGCTGCGCGCTCCGATGATCGAGCCGCGCGGCGGCATGGTTAAGACCACGTCGCGTGTCGCAGCGCGGACGCGCAAGGTGAAACGGCGCGCCGAAGCGATTCGCTTCAACGCGATACGGTAGGTTTTGCCGCCATGCGAGACATCGAGATAGGTGATCTGCGAGCTTCGCGGCGCGCTTTTGGGGGGCGGGCTCGGCATGGGAATCGAGCTTATCTTCTGCCGCCCCGAGTCGCCACTGGATCGGAGGGGGCGGCCGGAAAGATTCTATTTTGTTGGTTATAATGTATTTATAATCAAGTAGATATAAGCTATAGCTTAGCATTATATCGATAGCGACGGCCAGTCTGATTGACCGGGCGGAGGCCCCTTAGAGGGGCGCTACGGCGGCGGTGAAGGCCCGAATGCGCGGCGCGATCTCCTGCCGGAAACGGGAGCCGTTAAAGACGCCGTAATGGCCTACATTCGCCTGCCGATGGTGAAGCTTGCGCTTTGCCGGAATGCCTGTGCACAGCTCATGCGCGGCGAACGTCTGGCCGAGGCCTGAGATGTCGTCCTTTTCGCCCTCCACGGTCAGTAGAGCGGCGCGCCGTATGGAGGGGAGGTCGATTCGCTCGTTACGATGCATCATCGTGCCGTTGGGCAGGCGATGTTCGACGAAGACGGTATCGACCGTTTGCAGATAGAACTCCGCCGTCAGATCCATCACCGCCAGATACTCATCGTAGAAATCGCGGTGCTTTTCGGCCGAGTCGCCGTCGCCTTCCATCAAATGGTTGAACATTTCGATGTGTGCGTTGACGTGCCGGTCGAAGTTCATAGCCATAAATCCGGAAAGCTGCAGAAACCCCGGACAGACGTCGCGTCCGACCCCCGGATAGGGATAGGGCACCGGATGGATGCAATTCCCCCGGAACCATTCGCCGCCGCGTTCCTGGGCGAGGAGATTGACGACGGTCGGGCTGCGACGCGTGTCGATGGGGCCGCCCATCAAGGTCATCGAGGCCGGAGCATCGGGATTTCCGCGTGTTTCGAGGAGCGCCACCGCCGCAATTAACGGCACGGCCGGCTGGCAGACGGCGATCGTATGGAGCGGAATCCCATCTTTCGCGGCGCTGAGCAGGTGACAGATCTCGATGAGATAGTCGATGTAGTCGTCGAGATCGAAGGTGCCGAGCACTACCGGCACCATCCGCGCGTCCGCCCAGTCCGTGACGTAAACGTCATAATAGGGCAGGAACGTCTCGACCGTGCCGCGCAGTAGCGTCGCGTGATGCCCGGACATCGGCGCCACCAGCAACAGCTTGGGCTGGCGCGGCTCGTCGGCGCCCTCCCAAACGCGCCGGAAATGCAGCAGCTTGCAGAACGTTTTCTGCCAGACGACTTCTTCCCGGACCGGCACCTCTCTGCCGTTTACCGTGGTCGTGGTCAGGCCGAAAACTGGCTTGCCATAACGCCGCGTCAGCCGCTCGAACAGTTCCGCTGAAGCCGATACGTTGCGGCCAATCTGGGTATGCGCGAGCGGGTTGATGGGGCTGTTGAACCAGCCGCGCGTGATGTCGGAAAAGGCGCGGGCCGGCGCGAGCGCCAAATAAGCCATCTCATGCAATTGATAGGAATAGGCATTCATCGGTCTGCCAACAAACATTGCAAGCACCTCGCGGACCGACAACCGCCTGGACAGGACCGCGTTCCGCTTGGCCCTGCCTCGCGTTGTTGCACCGCACAGGCCTAATACGACAATTTTCTCAAATCAATGCACGCAATTACGCAGAATTCTCTTTTCTGCCGGTTTTTTCATCGATCTGACGGAAAAATGTCACAGGAGCGTCACTCTCCGGTTTGCAGCAGACTGCCGGCGCGGCGCGCGTTCTGCAGCATCTGGCGAAAGCCGATCACCGCGGCGGCGAACAAAATGACATTGAGGACGAAAGCCTCGCCCATCAGATCGGCGCGGAACTGATGCTCGATGAGCAACGCCCGCAAGCCTTCGAAGACGTAGGTTGGCGGCAGCACCCAGGCGAAGGCCTGCAAAGGCTTCGGCAATACGCCGACCGGATAGAAGACGCAGGCCAGCGGCTGCAGCAGGAACATCATCGTCCAGACGAGCGATTCGGCCGCAAGCCCGTAACGCAGCAGCACGCCGGAACAGAAGAGGCCGATAGCCCAGCCCGTCAAGATGAGATTGGCGAAGAAGAAGCCGACTGCCAGGCCCAATCCCCAGAGATTGAAACCGAAGAACGGGATCGCCAGCAGCGTGACCGGCAGGAAGCCGATCGACAGCCGGATAATGCTCATCGCCATCAGCGCCAAGATGAATTCACTGACGCGCAGCGGGCTCATCATCAAGTTGGCGATGTTGCGCGACCACATTTCTTCGAGAAACGAGACCGAGAATCCAAGCTGGCCGCGGAACAAAATGTCCCAAAGCAGCATGGCGCCGATGAGAGCGCCGGCGGCGAGGCCCAACCGGCCAGCGATCGGTCCCGCGGCCGGCGCCTTTGCGAGGTAGGTCTGCAGAAATCCCCAGGTCAGCATCTGCATCAGCGGCCAATAGATGAGATCGAGAATACGCGGTGGCGAAGAGCGCAACAGGTAGAGATAGCGCCGTAACATGGCGCCGACGCGCAGCAGCGAAAGGCCTTCGGGGATAGTCCGGTTCATTGTGTCTGCCTACGGCCGCGCGCCAGATCGAGAAACACCTCTTCGAGGCTGCTACGCTCGAAACGCGCCAGAAGTTCCTGCGGGCTCGCATCGCCGGCGATGCGGCCTTCCTTCAGCATGATCACCCTATCGCAGAGCCGCTCCACTTCCTGCATATTGTGCGAGGCGAGCAGGATCGTCGCGCCGCTGCCGCGACGGTAATTTGCGAGATGCGCCCGCACCCAATCGGCGGTATCGGGATCGAGCGATGCGGTCGGCTCATCGAGCAGCAATACTTCCGGCTCGTTGATGAGCGCCTTCGCCAGGGCGACGCGCGTCTTTTGCCCGGCGGAGAGCTGGCCGGAGGGCCGGTTGAGCAGTTCTTCGAGGGCGAGATCCTTGGCCAGAATGGAAACACGGATTTCGAGGTCGCCGATCCCATAGAGACGGCCGAAGACTTCGAGATTCTGCCGCACGGTGAGGCGGTGCGGCATGTCGACGTAGGGGCTTTCGAAATTCATCCGCGCCAGCACCCGGTGACGGTGGCGCAGCATGTCGACGCCGAGCACCTTCACCTTGCCGGAGGTCGGCAGGATGAGACCCATGATCATGCCGATCGTGGTCGTCTTCCCGGCGCCGTTGCCGCCGAGCAGCCCGGTCACCGAACCGCGCGTGACCGAAAAGCTTAGATGATCGACCGCAACCAAGCGCTTGTAGACCTTCGTTAAGGCCGCGACTTCGATCGCCGGATCGGTGGGCTCGTGCGCGCTCTGCGGCGCGGCGAATTGCATGGGGCGGGTCCTGTCGCTTCAGTCCTCGCGGAGGCATATAACAGACGCAAAGAAGGTGAGTGAACGGGAGGATTGCGGTTCATGCGCCCATTCCTGCAGTGGAAGCCGGGGCCGGCCGCCGACGGATACCCGCCGTCCCTCAGTCTCGACCTCGGCAGACGGTCGCGCCGGCTGCGCGTCGACACGCTCGTCAGGTTACGCTGGCTCGCGGTCTGCGGACAGGCAACGGCGGTACTTTTCGTCCGGTTCGGGCTCGGATTTCCGATTCCGCTCGGGCTTTGCCTGCTGTTCATCGCAAGCTCGGCTTGGCTCAACGTTCTGCTTCGAATTCGCTTCGGGCGCAGCGACCGGCTCGAAGATCCGCCCGCCGCGTTGATGCTCGCCTATGACATCGTGCAGCTTTCCGCCCTGCTCTATTTGACCGGCGGTCTCGAAAACCCGTTTGCGATCCTGTTTCTGGCGCCGATCATGATCGCCGCAGTGTCGTTCAGCGGACGGATCACGCTCGGCCTCACGCTGCTCGGCGTTGCGGCGGCGACGGCGCTTACCTTCGCGCATTATCCGCTGCCCTGGGCGCCGGGCGTGCCGCTGAACCTGCCGTTCCTCTATATCGGCGGCATATGGATGGCGATCACGATCGGCGCGGCATTCACCGCGATCTACGCCTCGCGCATCGCCGAGGAGACCCGCAAGCTCGCCGACGCTTTCGCCGCGACCGAACTCGTGATGGCGCGCGAACAGCATTTGAGCCAGCTCGATGGCCTTGCCGCGGCGGCAGCGCATGAGTTGGGCACGCCGCTTGCGACGATTACCTTGGTCATCAAAGAACTGCAGAAGCAATTGCCCTCCGGCGGCGCGTTCGATGAAGACATCAATCTCATTGCGCAAGAAGTCGGCCGCTGCCGCGGCATCCTCGCCAAGATCGCCTCGCTCGGCGACGAGGCCGGCAACATCCTGAGCGAGATGAGCCTCGGCGTGCTGCTCGAAGAAGCGGTCGCTCCGCATCGCGACTTCGGAATTCAGATCAGCATCGCCAAAGAGGGGCAAGAGCCCGAGCCCATCTGCCGGCGCAATCCGGGGATGATTTACGGTCTCGGCAATCTCATCGAGAATGCGATCGATTTCGCGCGCTCCGAGGTGAAGATCAGCGCCCGTTGGAACGCGAGTTCCGTCGAAGTGGCGATCGTGGACGACGGGCCGGGGTTTTCTCCGGAAGTGATCGGCCGCCTCGGCGAGCCTTATGTGACGACGAAGAAAGATCGGCGCGCCAAATCCGAAGATGACTTCGGTCTCGGCCTCGGGCTCTTCATCGCCAAAACGTTGCTCGAACGCTCCGGGGCAGCGGTCATTTTGAACAACCTCGCTCCACCGCAGCCGGGAGCGCGCGTGACAATCCGCTGGCCACGCGCCAATTTCGAGCCCGGGCGTCACGGCCGCGGCTTCGAAGAGCCGGTGAAATCGGTGTTTACCAGCGGATAGTTCGGGGGGCATCCGAGCGGTCGGTAACCTCAGCCCGGATTTGCCCTATGCGCCGGCAAAAAGGGCATGATAAACTTGGAAATTCTCGGCTTTCACCCATACAAGCCAAATCGGGGGCGGGCGGCCGACAATTTGCCTTCCTCGGGGAGACAATTCCGACCTAATATGAAAAAAGACGAAAGACCCGATAATGAAAACCGATCCCCCGGATACGGGCCAGGGCACAAGGGTGGAGACTTTTCCGTCGCTCGGTGATCTCGATACCGACAAGACCCTTTTGATTGTCGACGACGACAAGCCGTTTCTGTCGCGGCTGTCGCGCGCCATGGAGGGGCGCGGTTTCATCGTGACCGCGGTGCAGTCGGTCGCCGAAGGGTTGGCGGCGATCGCGCAACAGCCGCCGGCGTTCGCGGTGATCGACATGCGGCTCTCCGACGGCAACGGGCTCGATGTCATGTCCGAGCTGAAAGCGAAGCGCCCCGAGGCGCGCGCCATCATTCTTACCGGCTACGGCAACATCGTCACCGCGGTGACCGCGGTAAAGCTCGGCGCCTTCGACTATCTCGCCAAACCCGCCGATGCTGACGACATCTACGCCGCGTTGATGGCGACGCACCACGACAAAGCCGAGGTGCCGGAAAATCCGATGTCGGCCGATCGTGTCCGCTGGGAGCACATCCAACGCATTTACGAGCTTTGCGGCCGCAACGTGTCGGAGACGGCGCGCCGGCTCAACATGCACCGGCGCACCCTGCAGCGCATCCTCGCCAAACGCGCCCCGCGCTAACAATTCCTTCTCCCCGCAAGCGGGAGAGAAGTGTTGCGCTTCACAGCGGCCCGAAGCTCAGAATTTCCGGATCGTTCAGCCCGTGCAGCCGGTGCGCGGCGGCGTGCGCGAAGCGCATCAGCAGGGCGCGGCGGGTTGCCGGGGCGAGACGATGCTCCGGCGCTTCGCGCAGAATTGCGGCGCCAAACGCATCGGCGACGATGAGGCCTGCGTCTTCCGGCATGATCGCGGCGGGCACGGCGTCGGGAATGGCGAAATAGAGCCGGTCGCAATGGGCGCGATAATCCTGCCATTTGGCATCAGCACGGAAGTCGGCGATCGAGGATTTGATTTCGACGATCACGATCGTTGCGTCGCCGGCAAGCGCCACGATATCGGCGCGCCGGCCGCTCGCCAACGGCAACTCCGTGAGCGTCGAGAACTTGAGATTGCGCAGCAGCCGGCGCGTACCGCGGCAAATGGCGAGCGCCATGTCGGATTGGCGCCCGTCCTGCGGCAACGGCGCTTGGCGGAAGTTCGGCATCGCCGCCCCAATCTTCGCTCAGGCCGAGCTCTTCGGCGTCTCCATCCCGAGTTTCGCCTCGAGCGCGGCGATGCGCTTGGCGAGCCGGTCGTTCTCGTCGCGTGCCTTGATCGCCATGTCGCGCGCTGCCTCGAACTCCTCGCGGGTCACGAGATCCATATTGGCGAGCCAACGCTCGACCTGGGCTTTGAAGATGGTCTCGGCCTCGCGGCGTACGCCGTGCGCCATTTCTGCCGCGTCGGTCATCAGCCGCGAAAAATCGTCGAACATCGTGCCTTGGCTCTGCGGCATTTGCTCCTCCTGGCGAAGCTTCCCAGAGTTGACCATTATAGGCCAGCTCCCGCGCCTCTGTCGCGCCTTTTGGCGGGCCGGCTTGACGCATCTGCCGCGGCATCGCATGAGGCGTGGTGCGCCGCGCGTGGGACCGAAATGCTCCTCCTCCTCCCCTATCCGCAAATCAATCCGGTGCTGGTTTGGATCGGGCCGCTGCCGATCCGCTGGTATGCGCTTGCCTACATCGCGGGAATGATCTTCGGCTGGGCCTATGTGCGCCATCTCGTCGGTAAGGCGGCGCTATGGGACGGTCTGCCGCGTCCGAGCCCGGCCAGCATCGACGATCTGCTCGTCTATGTCGCGCTCGGCATTATTCTCGGCGGAAGGCTGGGATACGTTCTGTTTTATAACCCCGCTTATTATTTGGCCCATCCGGGCGAGATCATCGCCGTTTGGAAAGGCGGCATGTCGTTTCACGGCGGGCTGATCGGCGCGGCGCTCGGCATCGTGCTTTTTGCGCGGCAGATCAAAGTGCCGATCCTGAGCGTCATGGATGTTACCGCCGCCTCGGTGCCGATCGGACTTTTTCTCGGAAGGCTCGCCAATTTCATCAAGCCGGAGCTGTGGGGCCGCGTTTGCGCCGCCCCCTGCACGGTGCCATGGGCTATGAACTTCGGAAAGGCCGCGCCCGCTGCGGGTCAATTACCGCGCCACCCGAGCCAGCTTTACGAAGCGGGCCTCGAAGGCGTTGTCCTGTTTCTGGTTCTCATGCTCGCGGTGCGTCTCGGCGCGCTCAAGCGTCCAGGGCTCACGACCGGCATATTCGCGATCGGCTATGGCCTCGCCCGAATCTTTTGCGAATTCTTTCGTCAGCCGGATCCGCAGCTTGGCTTTCTCTTCGGCGGCGTGACGATGGGCATGATTCTTTCGCTGCCGCTGATCGCCGCCGGAATCGTCTTCGTCTATTTCGCGCTTCGCGCGCGGCGTGTCGAAACATGACTCCGCTCGGCCGGGAGATCGCCGCTATGATCGCCGAGGACGGCCCGATGAGCGTCGAGCGCTTCATGACGCTCGCCGCCATGCATCCGGAGCATGGTTATTACCGCTCGCGTCTGCCGATCGGCGCGCACGGCGATTTTGTCACCGCGCCGGAAATCCACCAGATGTTCGGGGAATTGATTGGCCTTTGGGCCGCCGAAGTGTGGCGCGCCATGGGCGAGCCGGATCCCATGCGGCTCGTCGAACTCGGTCCCGGACGCGGTACGCTGATGGCAGATTTTCTGCGCGCTGCGTGCGTTGCGCCCGCCTTCCGTGCCGCGCTCGACGTGCATCTCGTCGAAATGAGCGAACCCCTCGCCGAGGAACAACGCCGCACGCTCGCTTCCGCCGAAGTGCCGATCGCCTGGCACGAAACGGTCGAGTCGCTTCCGCAAGGCGGAACGATCATCATCGCCAATGAATTCTTCGACGCTCTGCCGGTGCGCCACTACATGCGCGTCGAGGCGGGCTGGTGCGAACGACTGGTCGGCATCGACGGCGACGGCGAATTCTGCTTTGGCCTCGCGCCGGCGCCGAAGGCGGAGTTTATCGCTCCCGTGGCGCCCGAGACGGCGCTTCCGCTTGGCACCATCGTCGAACTCGGCCTCGTCGCGCAGCGCATGATGGGCCGGCTCGCCGGCCTTATCGCCACCGAGGGCGGGGCGCTGCTGGTCATCGACTACGGACACGCGCGCACGCGCCCGGGGGCCACATTGCAAGCCGTACGCGGACATCGTCAGACCGACCCGCTGCGCGATCCCGGCAAAGCCGATCTCACCGCGCACGTCGATTTTGCGGCGCTGGCGCACGCCGCCGAGGCCGCCGGCGCGTCGACCTACGGTCCGGTTACGCAAGGCACATTTCTCGCCCGCCTCGGCCTTTTCCAGCGCGCCGCCATTCTGAAGCGCACGGCGAACGCGGCGCAATGCGCGGCGATCGATCTGGCTTTGGCGCGCCTGGCGCTGCCGGGCCCCGCATCGGGGCCGGATGCGAGCATGGCCGAACTCTTCAAAGTGCTGGCTGTGACCTCGCCGGACCTCGGGACCCCGCCTGGATTCATGGGCGCGGCGGCGCAATGATCGAAGCCTTGACGAGCGAACGTCTCGCCGGCGTCGCACATGGGTTTTTCACGCGTCGCGGCGGCGTTTCCGAAGGCGTCTATCGTTCGCTGAACGGTGG
>JBOHJJ010000073.1:0-14755 GCA_050728495.1 Methylovirgula sp. | reverse complement strand
GCCGCTTGCGCCTTGGCGATCGCCGCTTCGAGCGCCGTTTCGAGACCAGCCTCGGCGTCGGCTTCGACGAGCTCGGCGCGCAGACGTGCGATGTCTTCGCGAACCGTGACGATCTCGGCCTCGAATTGCAGCACTCTCTGGCTTTCTTCGCGCAGAGTCTTGCTGAAGGATTCGCGCCGCGCGGCGGCGTCCGAGAATGCCGTTTGCGCCGCGGCGAGTTCCGCCTCCGATCGCACCAGCGCTGCTTGCGCGAGGCGCTGTCGTTCGGCGACCTCGGCGTGCGTCTCGTCGCCCGTCTCGGCGAGTTCGCCCAATTCCCGGCCAAGCCGCGAGAGGACTTCCGCCGCGTCCTCGATCAAGGCTTGCTCGCGCGAGAGGTCGGCGTTCATCTCGGCGATGCGGCGTTCGAGTTCGGCCATGCGCGCTTTGGTCCGCCGTTCCTCTCCGTCAAGCGTCTCGCGGGCGAGCAGCAGTTTCTGCAACTCGGCTCCCGCCGCCGTTTCGGCCGCGCGCAAGGCCGGCAGTTCGCCGGCGACCGCCGCCTGACGGCGAGCGGCCTCGGCCTGCCGCAAGGTATCTTCGGCAAGCTTCTTAAGATCGGCTTCGAGCTTGCGTCCCGCCGCGTCGCGGTGCGCGGTCGCATCGTTCAGATAGACGAGCGCCAGCAGCGCCTCGTTGCGGCGGATATCAGCGGCAAGCCCGCGATAACGCGTCGCCTGTCGCGCTTGGCGTTTCAAGGCGTCGATCTGCTGCTCGATCTGCTTCACGACATCTTCGAGCCGGTCGAGATTGTCTTCGGCGCCCTTTAACCGCAGTTCCGCTTCGTGACGACGCGAATAAAGTCCGGCGATGCCGGCCGCCTCTTCGAGGATGCGACGGCGCTGTTGCGGCTTCACCGCGATGATCTCGCCGATTTGGCCTTGGCGCACGATAGCGGGCGAGCGCGCGCTGGTCGAAGCATCGGCAAACAACAGCTGCACGTCGCGGGCGCGCACCTCGCGACCGTTGATGAAAAAGTTCGAGCCTTCCTCGCGCTGGATGCGGCGGCTGACTTCGATGACGTCAGCGTCGTTGAAGGCGGCCGGAGCGCTGCGATCGGTATTGTCGAGCACGAGACGGACTTCCGCCATGTTGCGGCTGGGGCGGGTGTTGCTGCCGGAAAAGATCACGTCGTCCATTTCGATGCCGCGCATCGTCTTCGACGATGATTCGCCCATGACCCAGCGCAGCGCATCGACCAGGTTCGACTTGCCGCAGCCGTTCGGTCCGACGACGCCGGTGAGCCCCGGCTCGATCATAAACTCCATCGGCTCGACGAACGTCTTGAACCCGGCGACATGCAGCTTGATGAATTTCATTTGCGAAGGCTCTTGCCGCGAATCATTGCATCCTACCACGAGCGCCGCCGGCCCCGCCCGTTCCGGCGGATTCCTGAGGCCCGATATAGGCCGCAAGCCGGCCCGAAAGCGCAAGCAAAGGCGGCACTTTTTATGTGCGAAACTAAGGCTTTCCAAGCCGCAATTCACGCCCCGATGGAAACGATCGTCTTGCCGATCGGCCAAAGGGCAATGCCGGCAAGTTTCCAATGTGCCCAAGCAAAGGGCAGCCCTATGATCGTGATCGCCAGAAGAATGGCATGAAGAAGATGTGCTAGCGCCAGCCACCAGCCGGCAAGGATCAGCCAGATGATGTTGCCGATCAATCCGAGCGGTCCCGTGCCAAGGTCCTCGTGGCCGGTAACGGCGCTACGCGACTGGGCGCGCTGCCCGAACGGAAGCAGCGTGTAAACGCCGATATTGAACGCGGCGCGCGCCCAGGGCAGCCCGATGATCGTCACCGCCATGATAATTGCGGCGACGAACCATCCGGCTGCCATCCACAAACCGCCGGTCAGCAGCCAAAGGACGTTGAGGAGCAGCCGCGGCGGCGACAATCCTATCCCTTCAGCATCGGCTGGAGGAGCTTATCGAGCGCGTCGGGAGTGATTTCGCCGCTGATCTTGCGGCCGTTGATGAAGAAGGTCGGCGTGGCGTCGATGCCGAATTTCCGCGCGGCGTTGTCGCGTTCCTGGTCGACCTTTTCGTAAAGGCCTTGGTCGTTGATGCAGGTCTCAAAACTGGTCTGCGTCATGCCGGTCTGCTTCAAGAGATTGGCGAGAGCTTCGAGCGGCTTGTTGGTAAATGCCCAGTTCTTCTGTTGGTCGAACAAAAGATCGACGACGGCGTTGCGCTTTGCCGGGCCGGAGCAACGCGCCAGCATGAAGGCGGCGGTGGCCAGCGGATCGAGCGGGAATTCGCGCAGGATGAAGCGGACTTTGCCGGTATCCACATATTTGCTGATCAGTGTCGGATAGGTCATCGCGTGGAAAGCGGCGCAGTGCGTACAGGTCATCGAGGCATACTCGATCATGGTGATCGGCGCGTCCGCCTTGCCTTGTACGATATCGGGTAGGGCCTGTTGCTCCATGAGCTGCGCGATGGGAACAACGGCGCCTTGCGCGTGAACCAGCTTGCCCCAGGGGTCGGCGACTCCGGCCACGCCGGCCAAAGTGAGGACGGCCGCGGCGGCAAGTTCCAGAAGGGTGCGGCGACGCATCAACCGAAGCTTTTTCTGCATGAGCTGTTCCATGCCGGAGGCGGCGGAGAGGCCCGAGTATGGACGAAATCTGCCGCTTTGTGCAGGTTATGTATGCATGCACCCGCGGCAATTAAAACTCAGTAATCCGCTCGCGCTCCGGTTTAAGATCGACGACCCTTACGGAAGCGGTTGCAGAACCCGCGCTCCGAGCCGGCAAAGCGCGTTGTGCAGTGCATCGTCCGCGATGCCGGCGACGGCGGCTTCAGCCGCTGCGACGGCCTCCGCAGATGGTGGCTGACGCAACGCTTTGCGGTTGGAGCGGCGCTCCAACGGGCCCTGTTTCAGCGCGATTCGGCCAACGCAGCCAAAGCCCAGATAGGCGTTGACGCGCTCAATAACCATGCCGGAAACGTGTTGCAATTCGAGAGCGTGGGCGCCTTCCACCCGCACCACGAGGGTCGCCGGCAGAAGATCGCCTCGATTGTTGCCGCGCGGCGGCCAGCGCAGACAGAGCGGTTCGGACATGGCGGCAAGCCGCCCGCCGACGATCTCTTCCCAATAAAGAACAATGTCGGAAGCGCCGAATCCCTGTCGGGCGAGAACCGGATCGATGGCTGCGCCAACGAGATCGGCAAGCGGGCGCGACCAGGGCCGGAATCTAGGCATAGGATTTTTATAATCCGCAGCCGGTCCAAAGGCGAGCGCCGCGGCGTTTCCCACAGCGCCGGCGGCGCGCGCTAGGCGGATCTCGGAAGACAGGCTAAACGGGAAGGATGCAAAGTCTTTCTCGCGAGTTGCGCCGCGAGCCGCCCGTTCCCGCGGCGGATGCCGAGATCACCTCGGCGGTGCTTGCCTGGTACGACCGGCACCGACGCAGCTTGCCGTGGCGGGCGCTCCCCGGCGATTTGCCCGATCCATACGTCGTCTGGCTCTCCGAGATCATGTTGCAGCAGACGCGGGTCGAGGCGGTCAAACCCTATTTCGAGAGTTTCTTGCGCCGCTGGCCGAACGTCGTGGCGCTTGCCGCCGCGCCGATCGAAGCGGTGATGCGGCAATGGGCGGGGCTTGGCTATTATTCGCGGGCCCGCAGCCTTCATGCCTGTGCGCAGGCGATCGTCGCCGAGCACGACGGCGCCTTGCCAACGAGCGAAGCGGGGCTGCGCGCATTGCCGGGGATCGGCCCCTACACGGCGGCGGCGATTGCGGCGATCGCCTTTGGGCAAAAAGCGGCGGCGGTCGACGGCAATGTCGAACGTATATTGGCGCGTCTCGATGCGCTCGACGTTCCCTTGCCTGCGGCCAAGCCGCTGCTCGCCAAAAAAGCCGCGCTGTTGGTGCCGGACGAGCGGCCCGGCGATTTTGCGCAAGCGATGATGGACCTCGGCGCGATGATCTGCACGCCGCGACGGCCCGCTTGCGGGCTTTGCCCGCTGCGCTCCTTTTGCCGCGCGGCGGCGCAGGCCGCGCCGGAAGATTGGCCGCGCAAAACACCAAAGGCGGAGCGGCCGCGACGGCGCGGCGCGGCTTTCGTTCTGCGGCGCGGCGATGCGCTCCTTTTGCGCACCCGGCCGCCGCATGGACTGCTCGGAGGAATGACGGAATTTCCGAGCACGTCCTGGATGGAATCCTACGATCCGCTAACCGCCTTGCACGCCGCGCCGCTGGTTGCCGATTATCGCCGGCTGCCGCAAAGTGTGGCGCACGTTTTTACGCATTTCTCTTTGTCGCTCGATATTTTCGTCGCCGACGTAGAGACGGAAGCTCCGGTCGGATGCCGGTGGGTAAGGGATGCCGATCTTGAAAGCGAGGCTTTGCCGAGCCTCATGCGCAAGATCGCGGCGGCGGTGAGGAGCAGCGGCTGGTGAGACCGGCAAGCGACCGCGAGTTCGCCTTATGAGCGCGAGCCGAACGAGCCAAGGCCGAGGCCGCTTGAAGGTCGAACTGACCGAAGGCGCGTTTCGCGTTACCTGCGGGCCAAAGTCGCTGACGATTTTCCCGGCCGCGGACCTCCCCAGCGCGGCGACGCCGGTCGATTTCGTTATTCGCCTCGACGAGATCTTAATGTGGGATGCGCCGCACGACGACAGCGAAGTCGAAGTCGAAGATCTGCAAAAGATCGCCGCCGGGATTACCGCCGAGTGCGAAAGACGCGGCTTGACGGTCGCCTTCGAATGAGGCCGCACGGCGCGCGCAGCTCGCGGGGCAAGCCCTTTCTTGATCCCATGCTCTTGCCGATGCGCGTCTACGAACGCGCCAACAACCAATATCGTTCGAAACGTATGTGCGCTTGTGCTACGGCACCTCGATCGTGGCGACCGCCGGCCGAAGCGGGAAGGTCGTCTCCCAGCCGCCGCCGAGCGCCTTGTAGAGAGCGACGATGTCGATATCGACGTTGGTCGCGCTCGTCGTCAATTGCTGTTCGGCCGAGAGCAGCGTACGCTGGGCGTCGAGCACGGTGATGAATTCTGCGATGCCGTCGTTGTAACGGCTGCGGGCGAGGTCGAGGGCGGCTCGCGCGTGCTCGACCTGCCGGCGAAGACTGAGGCGCCGCTCCTGCTCGGTGCGATAGGCGACCAGCGCGTTGACGACGTCGTGCCAGGCCTTCAGCACCGTCTCATGATAGGCGATCGCCGCTTCCTGCTGCTGCGCGCCGCGCAGTTCGAGCATCGATTTGAGACGCCCGCCTTCGAAGAGCGGCATCGTGACGTTTGGCCCCAGCGCATATTGCAGCGAGCTGCCCTTCCAAAGATTGGTCAGATCCAGCGCTTGGAATCCGACGCTGCCGTTGAGCGTCACGCTCGGATAGAAATCGCCGATGGCGACGCCGATGTTGGCGGTCGCGGCATGTAATTGCGCCTCGGCCTCGCGGATATCGGGACGCCGCCGCGCCAATTCCGAAGGTATCCCGACGGGCAGACGCGGCGGCTGCAAGGGCAGGGTGCGCGGTGTGAGTTCGACCGCAAGACCGCCCGGGGGTTCGTCGAGCAATAGGCTCAAGGCGTTGATGGCCTCGGATTCCTGGCGTGCCAGATCCGGCAAAATGGCGCGGATCGATTCGGCCTCGGCCGCCGCATTTTCGACATCGAGATTAGAAGTGACACCCTTCTCGGATCGCTCCCGCGTGACCTCCAGAATGTCGTTCGCTGTCTTCAGGTTGTCGCGGGCGATCTGGATCTGCTCCTGGATACCACGCAGCTGCATGTAGTCGCGCGCAAGCTCGGCAAGGCCAGAGACAAGAACGGCGCGGCGTTGATCGGCGGAAAGGTCCACCTGCGCGTCGGCCGCCTCGACCTCGCGCCGCACCTTTCCCCAGATGTCAAGTTCCCAGGAAGCATCGAATCCTTGCTGCCAGAGGCTGAACGGGCTCGATAGTTCCGAGAGCAGATTGGCGGGCGCTCCGCCTGCGCCAGTGCCGTAGGCGCCGCTCGCTTCCGTCCCCGGAGTCTGGTTGCCGAATAGGCCGAGCAGACCGTTGGCGCTTGCCTTCTCGCGCTCGTAAGAGCCGTTGGAATTGAGATTTGGAAACAGCGTCGAGGCGGTCACGCCGCGCTGAAAGCGGCTCTCTGCCAGCCGCAAGGTCGCGGTCCGCACATCGAGATTGGCGAGCGCCACGCGGCGCTCAAGCGCGATTAGTTCGCGGTCCTTGAACAGCGCCCACCAATCCGGATCCGGAGGTACGACGGATGGCGTGGGCTCGAGCTTCTGTGCCTTGGAGAAGAACCACTGCTGCGGCAGCCCGGAAACGGGCGGCGAAAAATTCGGGCCAACCGCGCAGCCGGCGAGGAGCAACGCGAGCCCCACGCCGAAGGTCATACGCAAAGTGCTCGACATCCACGCCCCCACGCGACAGCGCACCTTAAGACGAATTTTCCGCGAAGTGGACGGCCTATTCCGGAGGCCGTCCATTTTGACATGCCGCGTATCCCATCGGCGACAATTGGGCGCAAACGGCTAGTGGCCGCCAGCACCACCGCGGCCGCCTTTGATTGGCGACAGCAAAAAACACAACGGAACCATGGCAAAGGCGACGATCGAGCAGTAGGCGAAGATGTCGGAATAGCCCATTACCGCCACTTGCGCCCGGAACATCTGATAGGCTTTGCCGAGCGCCATGCTATGCGCCACGCTGGCAATGTGCCCCATACTCTGAAGCGCGGTTTGATAGCGGGCGATCAACTGATTGAAGGGATCCGAAAAGGGCGTCGCCCAGCGCGCCAAATAGGCCTGGTGCATCTGCGAACGCTGCTCGATGAGGGCCGTCGATATCGCGATCCCGACGGATCCCGCGATGTTGCGGAACATCGAGTAAAGCGCGGTCGCGTCGCCGTTCAGCTCGCGCGGCAGCGTCGCATAGGTAATCGTGCTGATCGGAACGAAGAGAAACGCCAATCCTATGGTTTGCGCGCCGCGGATCATTACCAGTCTCACATAGGTGATGTCGATGACGAGCTTGCTGGAATAGATCATCGCCAATCCCATAATGAAGAAGCCGATCGCGACAATGTAGCGTGTCTGCATCACTGTCAGTAGACGCCCGACGATCGGAATCAAAACGATGACGACGAGACCGCCGGGCGAGAGGATAAGTCCGGCCCAGGTCGCATTGTAGCCGATAATCCGCTGGGCGAACTGCGGGATGATCACCGCCGAGGCATAGAGGATTGCGCCCATCGCGCCGATCATCAGGCAGCCGCCGGTAAAATTTTTGTCCTTGAAGACTTCGAGCTTGATGATCGGATTTTTCGCAACCGCCATCCAAAGTGCGCTGCCGACGATGCCGGTTATGGCGAGCAGGCACATGATGAAAATGAAGCTCGATGCGAACCAGTCGGCGTCCTCGCCGCGATCCATCATCACTTCTAGGCATCCGAGGCCGAGCGCGATCAAGCCGAGGCCGATGACGTCGATCCCGCTCCGCTCGCGGCGGACCCACGGCGGATCCTCGACGAGGATCGAGACGAGGAAGACAGCGATAATTCCGACCGGGACGTTGATGAAGAAGATCCAGCGCCAGGACGCGGAGTCGGTGATGAAGCCGCCGAGCGTCGGGCCGAGCACCGGCGCGACGATGGTTGCGAGCGCCGTCACGCCGAAGGCGGCGGCGCGCCGTGCCGGCGGAAAATAATCGAGGATGATCGACTGTTGGTTGGGCTGCAGGCCGCCGCCGAAAAACCCCTGCAGCAGACGGAAGAAAATGAGTTCGGGCAGGCTTCGCGAGGTTCCACACAGGAATGAGCAGACGGTGAACATCGCAAGGCAGATCACGAAATAGCGCTTGCGCCCCAGAACCGCGGCAAGCCAGCCGGAGATCGTCAATACGATGCCGTTGGCGACGAGGTAAGACGTCAATGTCCAGGTTGCCTCGTCGTTCGAGGAAGAAAGGCTGCCGGCGATATGCGGTAAGGCGACGTTGACGATCGTCGTGTCGAGAATCTCCATGAAGGCGGCGAGAGTGACGACGATCGCGACCAGCCATGGATTAAACGCAGGGCGCCAATCGCCGTGGCCGTCTTCCGCGGTAGGAGCGGCGGCTAGCGTCTCGGCGGACGCCGGAGCGGCGACCGGAGCATTCTCGGCGGACTCGCGGAGCGGCGCCGCCGCGCGCGTTTCGTCCGCCGGCTGCCGGGCGGCATCGGATGTCTTCGCTGTCCGCCAGGGCGCGGTCATTGCACTTTCACTCGAGGCTCAACGGAAAGTCCAAGCGGCATCGCAAGGCGTGGATTGAGCCCGCTGTCGATGTCGATTTTGACCGGCACGCGTTGCACGATCTTCACGAAATTGCCGGTCGCGTTCTCCGCCGGGAAGGCAGTAAATTTCGATCCCGTGCCGCGCTGGATGGAATCGACATGTCCCTTGAGATTCAGTTCCGGATAGGCGTCGACCGAGATCGTCACGCTTTGGCCCGGCCGCATCCACCTGAGCTGGCTCTCCTTGAAATTCGCGGTGACCCAGATTTGCGGCGAAACGATCGAAAAAATCTGCTCTCCGGGCGTCACGTAATTGCCGACTTCGACGTTGCGTTTGGTAATCCAGCCGTCTTGCGGCGCCTTCACCACGGTATAGGAAAGATTGAGTAGCGCTTGGTCGAGCCGGGCTTGCGCTTGCGCGACTTGGCCGGTGTTCTGTCGGACCTCCGCCTCCGCTTGCCCGATTCTCTGTGGCACGGGTTCGGCCTGCTGCACTTGCGCGTCGGCCTGATCGACCTGCGCTTGCGCCTGCCGCAGCGCTGCCGTCGCGGCATCCACGTCCTGCTGGCTCGTGGCTCGGGGCGGTAACGCCTGCTGACGTTTATAGTCCGCCTGCGCCTTGGCAAGCTCCGCTTGGGCGGAGGAAAGCTGCGCTTTGGCGAGAAGAAGTGCGGCCGGAAAATTCTTGCGCGCTACTTCCGCGGCGTACTGGAAACCAGCGAGTTGTCCCTTCGCCGTGGCGAGCTGCGCCTCTGCCGACTCGCGGTCGATGACATATTGCCGGTTGTCGATATGGATGAGGGGATCGCCCTTGTGGACGAACTGATTATCGTTCACGTCGAGCGACACGACCTCGCCGGTGACCTGCGGAGCGATCGATATAGCGTTGCCGTCGATATTGGCGTCGTCTGTGGTTTCATAGCCTCTATTGCCGAACCAGTAGATGTAGGCGGCAACGGCGAGACCGGCGAACAGCACAATCGCAAGCACCAAAACCAGCCGGCGCCGACCGCGCCCCTGCTGTGGGCCGCCGTTCGGCGTTTGAGCGGTACGGTTACCGGGTCCAGTATCCGGGGAAGATGCGGCCTCCCGCGTATTTGAATAGGCCTTGGAATCGGGCATGATGAATCGAGGGAAAGTGGACTGTAACGTCAGGCTTGCGAAGACGGGCCGGGCGGCGCAAAAATCGAAAAAAGGCACTTAACCGAACCAAAGAGTTCGTATAAGATCCCCCTTGCCCAATGTCAACCGACCTCGCCCATCCCTGCACGCAGAAACCGCAGCGCATCCCGCGCGGCGAGAAGCGACGCGAAGAGATCGCCGCCGTCGCCGAACGCGTCTTCCTTGAACTCGGTTTCACCGAGACGACGATGCAAATCGTCGCCTCGCGGGCTGGGGCTTCGAAGGAAACGCTCTACCGGCATTTTGGCAGCAAGGAAGGTCTTTTTTCGGAAGTCGTGCGGGCCCGCGCCGAACGTGTCTATGGCGGGACCGAAGGCGAGTTCCGCCTGCAAGGCGAGCCGCGCCAAGTCCTGATGCAGCTTGGCTTCAATCTTTTGCGCCTGCTTCTGAACGAGGATCCGATCTGCCTCTTCAGGATTGTGGTTGCCGAACTGCCGCGCGCGCCCGAGCTAGGCCGGATCTTTTTCCAACAGGGTCCGGCGCAGGTCCTGCACCAGCTGGTGCTCTATCTCGAACGCGCGACGCGGCAGGGCAGTCTGCACTGCCCTGATCCCATGCTTGCCGCCAAGCTCTTCCTGGGCGCGGTCGTCGCCAACCACCACATCATGTTGGTCGTCGCGCCGGGTTTTGAGACCATCACCGAAGAGAAGATCCATCTCCATGTCGAGGCGGCGGTGACCATGTTTTTGGCGAAATACGGCGTCGGTCGCGAGACCGAATGATCGCGCCCCCGCGTTCTTGCTAGGAATACGCATGGCCAATTCCGACGAAGTTTTGGCGGACGACGTGCGGGCGCTCGCCTGGCTGTTGCGCTGGTACGCCGAGATGGGCGTCGACCTCGCCGTTGACGCCGAGCCGCATGACCGGTTCGCGGCAAAGAATTTGGATAAGCCGCGCCGTGCCGCGGCTTCGCCCGCAGCTGCGGTGCGAACGCCGGCGCAACTCCCGCTCTCGGCCGACGCCACGGCGCAATCTGCATGCGACGCCGCGGCGGCGGCGCGGTCGCTCGACGAACTGCGCGCCGAGCTCCTCGCCTTCGAGGGCTGCGCTCTTAAGGCGACCGCGACGCAGCTTGTTTTCGCGGACGGCAATCCCGAGGCCGAAATCATGATCGTCGGCGAGGCGCCGGGCGTCGACGAGGACCGCATCGGACGGCCCTTCGTAGGGCGCGCCGGGCAGTTGCTCGACAAGATGCTGGCGGCGATCGGCCTCGACCGGCGCCACGTCTATATCGCCAACGTGGTCCCCTGGCGGCCGCCGGGAAATCGCACGCCGACCCCGCTCGAAACTTCGGCCTGCCTGCCATTCATACGCCGGCAGATCGAGCTCGTTCACCCGAAGGTTCTCATCTGCCTCGGCGCCGCCGCGACCCAGACTCTGCTCGGCACCCGCGAAGGAATCATGCGCATTCGGGGCCGCTGGCACGAATATGAACTGGCGGGGAAGAAGATCCCGGCGATTGCGATGTTGCATCCCGCCTATCTGCTGCGCCAGCCTTCGCACAAGAAATTCGCTTGGCAGGATCTGCGCCAATTGGCCAAAATGATCGAGAAGACCGGGAATTGAGTGCGAGAGATGAGCCCGCCGGACAAGATCGCTCAATATCGAATTGAGCAATTGCAGGCGGAGGTCGACCTCGTGCTCGGCGATTCGAACCGGCTTGCCTTGCGCGTCTACAGGAACCCGGTCTTTCGTTTTCTGACCTACCATCTTCAAAACTTCTTTTGGACCTTGACGCGGCTCGTGGGTCTCGGCCGTTGGCACGACGGTACGCGGCCCGAACCGCCGTTGACGTCGCGGCCGCTTCTTACAAGTGCTGCCCCGCAGCGGCGCCCGCGCATTCTTATCGATGCGACGCAGACCTTTATGTACGGGGGCCATACTGGCGTTCAGCGCGTCGTACGGGAGATCGCAGCCGCCGCTGCGGCGAGCGGCGAGGGTCTTGCGATCATCATCAAAGACGGCCGGTTCGTTCCCTATTACCAACATCCGACGTTCGACGAAGAGATTGTGGCCGGCGCAGGCGACCACCTGCTGCTCATCGATTCGGTCTGGTATAAGCCCGAGACGTATCTGCCAGTGATCTCGGAAGTTTCCCGAAAGGGTTGCCGGATCGTTCTCGGCATTCACGACCTCATTCCGCTACACTATCCCTGGGCGGCGCAGAACGCCGCAGCAGCGGATGCTCTTCGCGCTTGGCTCGACCGCGCCGTTCCGCACGCCGACGCCATCGTTACGGTATCGCGCAGCGCCGCGCTCGAGATCCGCGATCACGTGGCCAAACTGGAACACAAGCCGGATCTGCGCCTCGGCTGGCAACATCTCGGCGCCGATTTCGCCGCCGATTCATCGCCTTCCCAAGAAATCGTCGAGTTCTGCGCGAAAGGACCATATTTTTTGACGGTCGGCATGATCGAACCGCGCAAAGGCCATCCGGTCGCTTTGGCGGCCTTCGAGAAACTTTGGAAGCGCGGCGTGGAAGCGCGCTACCTCATGATCGGTCGATACGGCTGGAGTGCGCAGGCGTTTCGCCAGCGAATCTTGAACCATCCTGAATATCGGCGCCGCCTGTTCTGGATGGATCGAGCGAGCGATGCGGATCTCGGCCACGCCTATCGGCATGCCGTGAGCCTCGTTTATCCGAGTTTCGCGGAAGGCTTCGGCCTGCCTCTCGTTGAGGCCGCCCGCTACGGGCTTGCCGTGATTGCCAGCGATATTTCCGTCTTTCGCGAGATCGGCGGCGAAGCGATCACCTATTTCGATCTGCTCGATGCGGATTCGCTGGCAGCGCGGATCGCCGATGCCTTGGCCGGCAAGGCGGTCAGACCTGCCTTTCCAATTTTCACCTGGCAGGAGGCTGCCAACGGCTTCATGCGGCTTATCAGGAACGGCGCGTATCAGTTCTCGTTCGCGACGAAATCAGCGGCGAGCGGCAGGTCGGCGATCGCATGATCTGATCGCAGCAAGCAAGCGAGGCTCGGATGGAATGGCAAGGTTTTCGCCGTTCGGACAATATTGAAGATCGGCGCGACGATGATTCTGGAGGCGGGCTTGAGGGGATCGGCATCCCGAGCTTCGGCGGCACCGGCCACCTCGGCCTCGGCGCGATCGTGATTCTCGGCCTCGTCGGTTGGGCGCTCGGCATCGATCCGCGCGTGCTGATCGGCGGCGCCGAAATGATGGAAAACGGCGGCGGCCAATCGAGCCAATTGAGCGAGGCGTCGGCGCCCGCGCGGCAGCAAAGCCAGACTGGCACGCCGAGCGACCAAACCGGCCAATTCGTCGCCGCCATTCTCGCCGAGACCGAAGACGTGTGGTCTTCCGTCCTGCCGGCGCAGAAGGGCATCCAATACGTGCCGCCGCACCTCGTTCTCTATAGCGGCCACACCTATTCCGGCTGCGGCGGCGCGCAAGCCGCCATGGGGCCGTTCTACTGTCCGCTCGACCAGAAGATCTATCTCGACACGTCGTTCTTCGACGACATGAAGAATCACTATGGCGGCGGCGGCGATTTCGCCGACGCCTATGTGATCGCCCACGAGGTCGGCCATCATATTCAGGACCAGCTCGGGATCCTCGGCAAGGCGGAAGCCGCCGAACAAAGAGCGGCGACAAGCGCCGAGCGCAATGCGCTCTCGGTGCGCATCGAATTGATGGCCGATTGCCTTGCCGGCGTCTGGGCGGCCAACGCGCAGAGCAAGTACCATAATTTTGATCAGGCCGACGTCGAGAAGGCGGTCGCGACCGCGCAGGCGATCGGCGACGACCGCCTCGAACAGGCTGCCCAAGGCTATGTCGTCCCCGATTCCTTTACGCATGGAACCGCGGCGCAGCGCGTGCAATGGCTGAATACAGGTTTGCATTCAGGGCAAATCGATTCCTGTAACACGTTCGCACAATAGCGGCCGCGGCCGTAGCTTGCTCGGGATCATATTTTCAGGCGAGATTTTTCTGCTAAAATGTCGAGGCTGCGCCGGACGCGAGTGAGTAGAAAAGAACGGCAGCTGCGCTGATCGGTTTGTCCGACGAGCAGAGTCAGACAAATGGATCGATCCCGATGCAACCAGGCGATCTCGTCGTTTGCGTCAATAATCGTCCCGTCGAAGGCTACGGCAACGATAACTTGCGCTTTCTGACGCTTGGCCAGGTCTATACAATTCGGTCGCTTTTGCGGATTTGGCCACATGGGCTGGGCGTGCGGCTGCACGAAATTACTTTGCCGCGGAGCCGCCTCGGACTCGAACAAGCTTATTGGGCAGGACGGTTTCGACCCTGTCGTCCCACATCTATCGCCGTATTCGAGCGAATGCTGGACTGTCCCCCGGCCGACGTGCCGGTCTTCTCGCGGCTGCAATGAACTCATGCGCCTTCGCGTAGCCGCAGGCCTCGCGCCGAATGCGCGCGCGTCGCTTTGATCAAATTCGCGAGCGAAGGCAAGCCGACGCCTTCGCAGAGCCTGCGCGCCGCCAGCAGCCCGACCGGCGGAGTGAGCCGCGGAAAGAACCGTTCGGCCAGATTGTTCGGGGCGGCGCGCAACAACCAGCCGTGGCCCGATTGGCCGGATGCCGCGAGGTCGCCAATCTCTTCGATCGCCGCCAATTCCGGCACATGCCCGGCATGAAGGATGAGCAGATCCTCGCCGCGGGCCAAGATCAGCGCTTCTCGCACCGCGCCGGCTTCAGTCGCGGCCTCGGCCACGCCGCAGCCGGCGTGTTCTGCAATGATGGCAAGTTCGCTTAGTGGCGGCCCGGCCAAGATCGCGTCGCGCACGAGACCGTTTACCGAAGCCGCAACAAAGGCCGAAAGGGTGCGCACGACCGGCTCGGCGCCAAAACCCCGGCCGCGTCCCAAGTCACATAGAAGAATCAGTGAGATAGATGCCAAGGCGCGGGGCTTTCCAAAACGCGGGAGAAGCATTGACAGAGCATGTTTTGTTCTATAGATGTTCCCATTATGTTCTCATCAGACGAGAAAATTTGCGATGTCTGGCACCGCTACCGCCGCCGCCACCGCTGAGGTTTTCCGAGCGCCCAGCCGCCGTGCGCCGGATGCGGAGCAAGCACGCCGCGGCCGCGGCGCGCAATCTAATGAAAGCGGCAGGTTCGAGCTCCACGCCTACATCCCCGTCGATGACGGCTGGGATGAGGAACCGGCACCGCGGCTTGCAACCACGGTTACGCTGGAGCGACCGAAGACCATCATCACGCGCAACGACTCGCCCGACATTTCTTTCGACCGTTCGATCAATCCGTATCGCGGCTGCGAGCACGGCTGCGTCTATTGTTTCGCCCGCCCGACCCACGCCTATA
>JBOHJJ010000072.1:0-9962 GCA_050728495.1 Methylovirgula sp. | reverse complement strand
CGATCTTGCCGACCCCGAAATAATGTGCGTCCGGATGCGCGAAATAGAGGCCGCTGACCGAGGAACCCGGCCACATCGCAAACGACTCGGTGAGCACAACGCCGATCCGCCGCTCCGCTTCGAGCAGGCGGAAGAGCGTCGCCTTTTCGGTATGGTCGGGCTGTGCCGGATAGCCCGGCGCCGGACGTATGCCGCGATAGCGTTCATCGAAGAGATACTTGTCAGAATTCTCATATGGCCTATCGGCAGAGTCCGGTTCGTCGGGCGCATAGGCCCAGAATTCCCTGCGGACGCGCTGATGCATGCGTTCCGCAAAAGCCTCCGCAACGCGGTCGGCGAGCGCCTTGACGAGGATCGAACGATAATCGTCATTGGCCTTGGCGAAACGCTCCGCGAATTTTTCTTCGCGCGCCCCGGCGGTGACAACGAAGGCGCCGATGTAATCCGCTTTGCCGCTCGAAGCCGGCGCAATGAAGTCCGAGAGCGCAAGATTGTAGCGCCCCTCGCGCTTGCCCAATTGTTGGCGCAGCGTATGGAGCGTCGCAAGCTCCTCGCTGCGCGATTCGCCGGTGTAGAGGCGAATGTCGTCGCCGACCGCGTTCGCCGGCCAGAATCCGATGATCGCCTTAGGATCGAACCAGCGCTCGTCGATAATGCGGGTGAGCATGTCTTGCGCGTCCTCGTAGAGCTGGCGCGCGGCGGCGCCCTGCTCGGGATCGTCGAGCAGATCAGGAAAGCGGCCGCGTAGCTCCCAGGTGCGGAAGAATGGCGTCCAGTCGATATAGGGCACGAGCTCCGCGACATCGTAGCTGCGGAACACGCGCGTGCCGGTAAACGTCGGCTTCGGCGGCTGGTAGGCCGCGAAGTCGAGCTTCAGCGCATTGGCGCGTGCTGCAGTCAGCGGCAGGCGCGTCTTATCGAGCTCGGCGCGCGCATGCGCATCCGCCACCTTGCGATATTCGGCGCGCACGTTCTCGATATAGTTTCGCCGCCCCTCGGGGGAGAGCAGCGACTGCACGGTGCCGACGGCGCGGCTCGCGTCGGTGACGTAGACGGTCTGCCCACGATGATAGTTCGGGTGGATTTTCACGGCTGTGTGGACGCGGCTCGTCGTCGCGCCGCCGATCAGAAGCGGCAGGTCGAAACCTTCGCGTTCCATCTCGGAGGCGACAAAGCACATTTCTTCGAGCGATGGCGTAATCAAGCCGGAGAGGCCGATCGCGTCGACATTTTCGGCGCGTGCCGTCTCCAAAATCTTCGTCGCCGGCACCATCACCCCGAGATCGATGATCTCATAATTGTTGCAGGCAAGCACGACGCCGACGATGTTCTTGCCGATATCGTGCACGTCGCCCTTAACGGTCGCCATGAGGATCTTGCCGGCGGTCTGCCGGCCGCCCGCTGTGCCGTTGATCCTCTTTTCCTCTTCCATAAAGGGCAAAAGATAGGCGACGGCCTTTTTCATGACGCGCGCCGATTTGACGACCTGCGGCAGGAACATCTTGCCGGAGCCGAAGAGATCGCCGACGATGTTCATCCCGGCCATCAGCGGGCCCTCGATCACGTCGAGGGGGCGCGCCGCCTGCTGGCGGGCCTCTTCGACATCGGTCTCGACGAATTCGTCGATGCCGGCGACGAGCGCGTGTTCGAGACGCTTGTCGACCGGCGCATCGCGCCAGGCGAGGTCCTTCTCCTTCGACGCACCGCCTTTGCCGCGATAGCTCTCGGCGAGCGCCAGAAGCCGCTCGGTCGCGTCCGGCCGGCGGTTGAGGACAACGTTCTCGCAGGCTTCGCGCAGCTGCGGCTCGATCTCGTCATAGACCGCGAGTTGGCCGGCGTTGACGATGCCCATGTCCATGCCGACGGCGATCGCTTGATAGAGAAACACTGAGTGCATGGCCTCGCGCACCCGCTCGTTGCCGCGAAACGAGAAGGATAGATTGGAAACGCCGCCGGAGATGTGGACGAGCGGAAAACGTTTGCGGATCTCGCGCGCAGCTTCAATGTAATCGACGCCGTAATTGCTATGCTCTTCGATGCCGGTCGCGATCGCGAAAATGTTCGGATCGAAGATAATGTCTTCGGGCGCAATACCGACTTTCTCAGTCAGAATGGCGTAGGCGCGGGCGCAGATCGCAACCTTGCGTTCGCGCGTGTCAGCTTGGCCCTTTTCGTCGAAGGCCATCACGACCACGGCGGCACCGTAGCGGCGAACCTTCTTGGCCTGCTCGATGAACTTGTCTTCGCCCTCTTTCATCGAGATCGAATTCACGATCGGCTTGCCCTGGATGCATTTGAGTCCTGCCTCGATCACCGAGAATTTCGAGGAATCGACCATGATCGGCACGCGCGCGATGTCAGGTTCGGCGGCGACGAGGTTCAGAAACCTGACCATCGCCTGTTCCGAGTCGAGCAGACCCTCGTCCATGTTAATGTCGATGATCTGCGCGCCATTGGCGACTTGCTCGCGCGCAACTTCGAGGGCGGCGGAAAAATCGCCGTCCTTGATCAACTTGCGAAAGCGCGCCGAGCCGGTGACGTTGGTGCGCTCGCCGACGTTGACGAAGCGGATATCGGGGGTGAGCGTAAACGGTTCGAGCCCGGAGAGGCGCAGCAAAGGCTCGATCTTTGGGGTCACGCGCGGCGCTACGTCCTTCACGCGCTGCGCGATGGCGTGGATGTGCGCGGGCGTCGTGCCGCAGCAGCCGCCGACGATGTTGACGAGCCCTGAGTCAGCGAATTCGCCGATGAGCGAAGCCATATACTCGGGGCTCTCGTCGTAAAGCCCGAATTCGTTGGGCAGGCCGGCGTTCGGATAGGCGCAGACGAGCGTATCGGCGAGGCGCGATAGCTCGGCCAAATGAGCGCGCATTTCGCGCGCGCCGAGCGCGCAGTTGAACCCGATGCTGAGCGGGCCGGCGTGGCGCAGCGAATGCCAGAAGGCGGCCGGCGTCTGGCCCGACAGCGTACGGCCGGAAAGGTCGGTGATCGTACCGGAAATCATGATCGGCAGCTCGCGGTCGATCTTCTCGAACACGTCGCCGATGCCGACCAGCGCGGCTTTGGCGTTCAGCGTGTCGAAGATCGTCTCCATCAACAGGATATCGGCGCCGCCTTCGATCAGCGCCTCGGCGGCCTCGGCATAGGCGGCGCGCAATTCCTCGAACGAGACGGCACGAAAGCCGGGATTGTTCACGTCGGGCGAGATCGACGCGGTACGGTTGGTCGGGCCCATGGCGCCGGCGACGAAACGGCGCCGGCCGTCTTTGGCCTGCGCCGCCTCGATCGCCTGCCGACAGAGGCGGGCGGCTTGCCGGTTCAATTCCGGCACGAGTTCTTCCATACCGTAATCGGCCTGCGCGATGCGCGTCGAGGAAAATGTGTTCGTCGCGATGATGTCGGCGCCGGCCTCGGCGTAGGCGAGATGGATGGCACGGATGGCATCCGGCTGGGTGAGCACGAGGAGATCGTTGTTGCCGCGCAAATCGCGCCGCCAGTCTTTGAAGCGCGGCCCGCGAAACTGCGCTTCGCTGAACTTATGCGTCTGGATCATCGTGCCCATGGCGCCGTCGAGCACGAGGATGCGCTGGCGCGCCAGGGCGCGAAGGATCTCGGCAATATCGGACTCAACCCGACACGTCATGCGGCTTCCGTTTCGCTCTTCGGCCGCACGCCCAGCAAATGACAGATCGCATAGACGAGGTCGGCGCGGTTCATCGTGTAGAAATGGAAATGGTCAATGCCCTGGTCAACAAGGTCGAAGACCTGCTCGGCGGTCACTGTCGCGGCAATGAGGCGGCGGGTCGTCGGATCGTCGTCGAGGCCTTTGAAGCGCTCGGCGAGCCAGTGCGGGATTGCCGCGCCGGCGCGGCGAGCGAAGACCGCCGTCTGCTTGAAGTTCTGCACCGGCACGATGCCCGGCACGATCGGGATCGTGATGCCGTGCGCGCGCGCCTTGTCGAGAAAGCGCAGATACACCTCGTTCTCGAAGAAGAATTGGGTGATGACGCGGTTCGCACCCGCGTCGATCTTGGCCTTCAATACGTCGATGTCGTGATCGACCGAAGGGCTCTCTGGGTGCCCCTCGGGATAGGCCGAGACGGTGATCTCGAAGTCGGCGATCCTCTTTAAGCCGGCGACAAGCGCGGTCGAATTTTTGTAACCTTCGGCATGCGGCACGAACAGCCTGCCGGGGCCGCCGGTCGGATCGCCACGCAGCGCAACGATGTGGCGCACGCCCATCTCCCAATAGTCGCGCGCGATCGCGTCGATCTCCCGGCAAGACGCGCCGACGCAGGTGAGATGCGCGGCGGGCTTGATGGATGTCTCTTCGAGGATGCGCGCCACCGTGGCGTGCGTGCGCTCGCGCGTCGTCCCGCCCGCGCCGTAGGTCACGGAGACAAACTCCGGGCGGAGCGGGGCAAGCCGCGTGATCGAGGTCCAAAGGATTCGCTCCATCTCCGCGGTTTGCGGCGGAAAGAATTCGAAGGAGACGTTGATGCCGGTGCACGTGCTATGGCTGGCGCGCGGCAAAGAATCCGAGAGCAAGACCATCAGGCGAACTCCCGCGATGTCAAGGGAAGCGGATCGGAAAGGATGCGCCGGTCGCGGCCGAGCCACAACGAGACGGTGAGCTTGCCTGCCGCTTTCTCGGGCACGAGGTCGCGGCGGGTGAGAACGTCGAGTCCGGCTTCCTGCATGAGGCTTGCAATCTCCTCGCCCGCGAAGCCGAGGCGGCGATGCGCGCGCTGTTCGCGCAGGCTCTCTTCGGTATGGGGCGCGAAGTCGACAATGAGCAAACGGCCTGAGGGCCTGAGCGCCCGCGCCGCCTCGCGTACCGCGCGCGCCGGATCGTCGAGATAATGCAGCACCTGGTGAATGACGACGAGATCGTAGGAGCCGCGTTCGACCGGCAGCGCATAGATATCGCCCTGGCGCAGCTGCACGTTGCGCAGGCCCGCCTTTTCGAGCCGGGCGCGGGCAACGGCGAGCATTTGCGGCGACTGATCGACCCCGACGGCCCGGTCGGCGCGCGGTGCCAGCAGTTCGAGCATGCGGCCAGTGCCGGTGCCGAGGTCGAGCACGGCGTAAAGCGGCGCCACGCCGACGAGTTCGGTGATCGCCGCTTCGACCCGCTCTTCCGGAATATGAAGGGCGCGCAGCTCGTCCCAATCGGCGGCATGCGCGGCGAAATAGCGGGCCGCCTGTTCGGCGCGGGCGCGACGTACCTCGGCGAGGCGGACACGGTCGGAGGCGCGTATTTCGTCCTCGGCGGGAAGGCGTGCGAGGATGTCGCGGACGAGCGCGGCTGCGGCGCAGCCCGGGGAAATGAAGAAGAAGACCCAAGCGCCCTCGCGGTGCCGCTCGACGAGCCCGGCTTCGACCAAGAGCTTTAGATGGCGGGAGACGCGCGGCTGCGACTGGCCGAGAATCGCGACCAGCTCGGTGACGGTCAGCTCCGCCTCAGCCAGTAAGGCGAGCAGCCGCAGCCGCGTCGGTTCGGCCGCGGCGGCGAGCGCGGCGAGAACGGACTGGAAGGTGGCAATTTCCGGCTTATGCGGCATGGCTCGGCTCTATCTCCTGCCGAACTATATATAAAGATATGCTTATATTGTAAAGCCACAGAACACATATTCTTTCGTTGCGGCCTGCAGAAGGTACACAGGCGCACCTGAGTGCAGGGAAAAAAGGCCGAGCCGGCCAAGGCCCCAGAACACATTGGGAGCGTGGCGGGCGAGCACCCGACAAGAATCGAGTGACGGGATCGCGAACCGGTTTTGGGAAAACCACGATTTTCGGCCGGCTGGCATTCTTCGATACCGAATTCGCAAGAAGCCTTACGCCGCGCGATTCCGGATTTCGTTTTCCGTGCCGTGGCCTTCGTCATCTCGCGTCATGATGCACGAGGATCACGAGAGCCGGCTCTCGAACCAACATGGTTTCTAAAGTGGACGCTGGCGGCGTATACGGGACGACACCGTTAATCACGATCCACCGATCGCCAATTTGCTGCACTCCGCGCGGGCACCCCGCGATCTTGCGTGAGCTGCATTGCGTAGACGCAATAAATATTGAACGCGGCTCTCACGCCGATCTGGGGCCGATCCTTCAGCCCGCACGCGGGGGCCGCGAACGGGATTTCTTCCCGGCGGGCCACTGGGCAATTTCCCGATTCCGGCCCGCACGACCTTATTCCCAAATCTGCCGATCCGGCATGCCGGCGACTCGCGAAAACGTGCGCTCGCAAACGCGTGAGCGCGCTTCAATTACGTTGTGGAGAGACCACATCAGAGTCGCGGATCGCAACGGAGTTTTAATTCTTTGTGAACGAATAATCCTTTGTGCCGTTCAGCGTGCCGGCCAAAGCCATATTGTCATCAAACTTGCGCCGTTGAGCACATAGTAGATGACGTTCGCCACGAATCATCCGATTCTGGCGAAGGCAAAAACGGCGCGCGGCGGCGCGTGAGGTCCAAGACGAATGCGCTTCGGGGCAGATGAAAACTCATCCTGCAAGCGCACCAACAAGAAAAAGAGACAAGAGACATGCGTATCATCTTCGACGACGAGATCGACGGCGACGAGTTCATCCCGATCGGCAGAATTCAAGCGGCTTCGAGCTGGCACGGGCCGCGTTCGGCGGTGACCCAGGAATTTTATAAAGCCAAGGCGCTCGAGAACCTGATCGATGTCGCCCAGGATTACGACGCCGACGCCATCATTGAAGTCGACTACGGAATCGATCGCGCCGATATCGGCGATGCGCCCGGCGCTTCCCTGCTGCAACGGATCTCGGTCAAGGGACTCGCCGTCAAACTGACGCGCCCCTGAGGCACGCGAAAGGCGCCGGGCCGCGCCCGCGTTCCTCAGCGCGAGAATTTCTTATATTTGATCCGGTGCGGGATCACGCTGTCGATCCCCAAGCGACGCTTCTTATCCTCCTCGTACTCCGCGAAATTTCCCTCGAACCATTCGACATGGCTGTCGCCCTCGAAGGCGAGGATGTGGGTGGCGATGCGGTCGAGAAAGAACCGGTCGTGGGAGCTCACGAGGACGCAGCCGGCGTAATCGGCGAGCGCATCTTCGAGCACGCGCAGCGTATCCACATCGAGATCGTTGGTCGGCTCATCGAGCAGCAGGACGTTGGCGCCGGAGCGTAGCATCTTGGCCAGATAGACACGGTTGCGCTCGCCGCCGGAGATCTGCCCGACTTTCTTTTGCTGATCGGCCCCCTTGATGTTGAAGGCGGCGACATACGCGCGCGAATTCATCTCGCGCTTGCCGAGCGCGATCACGTCGCTGCCGCCGGAAATCTCTTCCCAAACGGTCTTCGTGCCGTCGAGCGTGTCGCGCAACTGATCGACGTAACCGAACTGCACGGTGTCACCGATCGTTATCTTGCCGCTGTCGGGTTTCTCCTCTCCGGTAATCATCCGAAAGAGCGTGGTCTTGCCGGCACCGTTCGGGCCGATCACGCCGACGATGCCCCCGGGTGGTAATTTGAACGACAAATCGTCGATGAGCAGCAGGTCGCCGAAGCCTTTTGCGACGTGCTCCATGGTGATGACGTTGGCGCCGAGCCGTTCCGAGATCGGAATGACGATCTGCGCCGCGCCCGGCGCGCGCTCATTCTGTTTGCCGAGCAGCTCTTCATAGCGCTGGATGCGCGCCTTGGATTTTGCCTGCCGGGCCTTGGGGCTTGCGGCGATCCATTCGAATTCCTCGGCGAGTTGCCGCAGCCGCGCGGCTTCCTCGCGGCCCTCTTGCGTCAGGCGTTTCTGCTTCTGCTGCAGCCAGGAAGAGTAATTGCCCTCGTAGGGAATGCCGCGGCCGCGGTCGAGTTCGAGAATCCACTCCGTCATGTTATCGAGGAAATAGCGGTCGTGGGTAACGATCAGGATGGCGCCGGGATAGGCGCGCAGATGGCCCTCGAGCCAGTTCACCGTCTCCGCGTCGAGATGGTTGGTCGGTTCGTCGAGAAGCAGCAGATCTGGCTGTTCGAGAAGCAGCTTGCAGAGCGCGACGCGGCGCCGTTCTCCGCCCGAAAGCTGGGCGACGGGCATATCGTCGGAGGGACAGCCGAGTGCCTCCATGGCGAGATCGACTTGCGCGTCAAGATCCCAAAGACCTCGCGCTTCGATCTCGTCTTGCAGCCGCGTCATCTCTTCGGCGGTCTCCTCCGAATAATTTGCGGCAAGTTCATTATAGCGGTCAAGAATCGCTTGCTTGGCGGCGACGCCGAGCATCACGTTGCCGCGTACGTCGAGTTTTTCGTCGAGTTGCGGCTCCTGCGGCAAATAGCCGACCCGCGCGCCCTGGGCCATGAAGCCCTCGCCGGAGTAGTCCTTGTCGAGACCCGCCATGATGCGCAACAGCGTCGATTTGCCGGCGCCGTTCGGGCCGAGCACCCCGATCTTGGCCCCCGGATAGAAGCCAAGATTGACGCTGTCCAAGACCTTTTTCCCACCGGGATAGACCTTGGTCAGTCGTTGCATATGATAGATGTATTGCCGGGCCATCGAGCTTCGCGTTGAATGGAGAGAAAGGCGCCCGCGCATCAGCGGCGATTGCAAGCTGGAATGTATTGCCGCCGCGTGATCTTTCTAGCCGGTCCCGCCTTGGGGCTGATGCTCTAGCGGGCCTGGAAGGCGCGGTCCAGCGCCTTGGGCATCAAGGCGCCAAGTCTTTGGGTGGTCACAATCGGATGTTTGAACGCCGCGCAAGCGCCACGGTCTCGAAAGGAACGGCAACGTGATCGATATCGCAACGCCCGATCTTGCGAAGGAGAACCGTGTCGAGCCACTCGCTCCGAGCCTTCCCAACTTTTCCGCACCACCCGAGGCAGGCAGGGCGTTCGCCGCCGACCTGCCGGGAGGCGCAGACGCATTGGGACTTCAAGAGGCGCTACGGCCTTTGGCCGAGCTTGCGGTGCACTGCGATACCGAAGCGCCGCTGACGATCGCCATTCTGGGGCCGCCGGGATCGGGCAAGAGCTTTGCGCTCGTCAAACTTCTCGCCGAAATCGAGGCGCTAAGCGCCGCGGCGACCGGTGCGCGGGACGGTTCTTTCCTAAGCCGCGTTGCGACGCTGCGGATCGACGTCGCGGGATTTGACGGCGACCCCGGCGTGGCACTCGCTGGCGCGCTCTATGAGAAGCTTGACGCGGTTTTTCCAGAGTTCGTGCACGAAGTCGCGCATGCAGTGCGCGATCCGCAGATTGTGGCGCGAGAAGCAGCCGAACGGCTCGATGAGGCCCGCCGGCGTCTCGACGCGGAGCGCCAGAAACTCGAAGAAATCGAGAGCCGCCGGGCGCGGCTGGCCGATACCGTGCTCTTCGAATCGGCCGGCTCACAAGTCGATACCTATGCGCGCGCCAATCGCACTAAGTTCGAGAGCCGGCTCGTAAGCTTCGGCATTGGTGGCGATCCGATCGCCAATTATAAATCCATGGTCCGCGACATCGCCGGTACGGGCGGCCCAGCTGGGCGGTTCGGCGGCGCGCTGCGCGCGTTCTGGGCCTTCAAAGGACAGACACGGCTGCTCGTTACCGCCGCGATCCTCGTGCTTATCGGCATAGGCCTCGATGCTGCCTTCGCTCACGCGGTCGACTGGCTCGCTTGGCTGCGCGGCCCCAACCAGGGGCTCGTTTCGCTCGCCAATGGGATTGAACCGCATATCGGCTGGCTGATGCTTGCCGCAAAAGTCGCCTACGCCGGCGCGGCGCTCGCGCTGCTGGCCAACCTTTGGCGCGGCGTGCGGCTGCTGCGGCCGCTGTTTCGCGGCGTAAACCTGCTCGGAACCGACGTCGCGGAACGGCGCCGCGCCCTTGATGCGCTCTACGCGCACCAGATGCGGCGCGTCGACGGGCTGGAAGCGGACGTCGAGCTTGCCGCCCGGCGCGCCGGCGAAGCGGATCGCCGTGCCGGTGCTTCCGGCCGTACCGAAGCCGAACCTTCGCCGTT
>JBOHJJ010000071.1:0-6769 GCA_050728495.1 Methylovirgula sp. | reverse complement strand
AGAAGCTGAACGATGCGACGCATGCGGTGCACGCCGCCGGCTTCTTCACCGAGGCCGAGGGCCTCGTCGCGCTGCGCGAGGATGTCGGGCGTCACAATGCGCTCGACAAGCTCATCGGCGCGCTCGTACGCGCGGGGCGCACGGCGGCCGAGGGCTTCGTCCTGACCACCAGCCGCGTATCGATCGAATTGATTCAGAAGGCGGCGCGACTCGATGCGCCAGTCCTCATCGCGGTCTCGGCCCCGACCGCCGCCGCGATCCGGGTCGCGGAGGAATGCGGAATGACTCTCGTCGCCGTGGCCCGCCGCCTAGACTTCGAGGTTTTCACCCATCCCGAACGACTGACCAACGCCTCTCGCAATGTCGCATAATACAGAGAACAGGCTCGTTTATATGGCCAACCAGATCGGCGCGTTCTTCGCGTCGCAAGGCCACGACAAGGCCGTTCCGGGCATCGCCGATCACATCGCCAGGTTCTGGGATCCGCGCATGCGCGCCCAGATCTTTGCGCATCTCGAGCATGGCGGCGAAGGTCTCAATCCTCTCGTCAAAGAAGCAATCGAAACGCTCGCGCGCCGTCAGGCTTAGGTCGTCGCTGCGCTTATGAGAAGGCGCGGCGATATTCGCTGGGACTCACGCCGGTCAAGCGGCGAAATCCGGCGCTCAGGGAACTCGCTTCACTGAACCCGAGCCGCAGCGCGATTTCGGTCACCGGCGTCGCCGTGCCGCCAAGCAGGTTCTTCGCCGCCTCAACGCGTCGGCTCATATGATAGCGATGCGGCGGCACCCCGAAGCTTTGCTTGAATACGCGCGAAAAATGATACGGGCTCAAGCGCACGAGCTCGGCCATTTCGCCAACCGATATACGCGAATCGAGCTGCGTTTCGATAAAGTCGGCGACACGTTTCTGCTGCCAAAGCGCAAGACCGCCGTGGCGCGGCGCCGCGATCGAGATCCCGTTGAGGCGGATCAGCTCGTGGCAGAGGACTGCGCCGAGCGCCTCCGCATAGAGGCTGGCGTCTTGCCTATCGATCTGCGCCTTGAGTTTCAGCGTCGTTCCCCACAGATCGGCGTCGAAAAAGAAGAGCCGCGGTTTGAATTCGGTTTCGCCAAAGCGAACCTCGGGATCGAGCAACGGGCCGCACGGATCGATATAGAAGAAATTGACCCGGCTCAAAACGCTCGGCTTCTGCCAGCCGTGAAACCGGCTGCCGGCAGGCACGAAGGTCAATTTACGGGTGAGTTCGCGCAGGTTCGACTTGGGCAGTCCCTCGAGCGCGGTCTCGCCGTCAGAGCGGCGCGACAACTCCGGAGCGATCAGCATGTGGCAGGGGGCCCGGAACTCATATTCGTAGGTTTGCGGTTCGGTAAATTCGACCGTTTCCACTTCGAGGCCGAGCCAACTGGCGGGGCGGCGCTTGACGATATGGGAGGGCGAAAAATCGATTCGCGGCGACCCCGTAACGGGGATGTTCATGGCGCAATCCTTCCAAGTATCTAAGGCATAACTCCGATTCGCTTCCGGCTTAGCTTATCGCGGCGATATGGCGCTAATCTCCTTCATTTTCAATGACGTTCACGGCGAGGTTGGCCAGCTGATGGACGCCAGCTCGGCAAATTGCCTCATTCCGGCCCGGCGCCGAGAGCGCCGGCTAGCGCAAAGCGGGCCCGGATTCAGCAAGGGCGAACAAGCAAGCCGGGCGCGGCGTTGCTAGATTTTAGGCAAACCTCGGGCTGCGGAGGCCGGGGGCGATGTCCCCTGCCCGCCTGCAGGCCATCACGCGATGCGGCATCATATATCACCCCAAGCGTCCTTCAGCCGGAGCTGAGGTATGGGATTCGTTCGCTTTGCCCTGCGCTACCCGCACACGTTCTTCGTGATGGCGTTGGCGATCCTGTTTCTCGGCGTGAGCGCGATCATCACGGCGCCCAAGGACATTTTTCCGGTCATCAACATCCCGGTGGTGACGGTGATCTGGCAATACACCGGCCTCACCCCGCGCGAAATGGAAGCGCGCGTCACGACCTATAGCGAATATGCGATCAGTTCCAACGTCAAAAACATCCGCAATATGGAGTCGCAGACCCTTTCCGGATTGGCGGTTCAAAAGATCTATTTTCAGCCCAACGTGAACATCGATCTGGCGATCTCGCAGATCGTCTCCGCGACCAACTCGATCCGCGCCTTGATGCCGACCGGCATCCAACCGCCGGTGATCGTCCAATACAACGCTTCGAGCGTTCCGGTTCTTCAAATCAGTCTCAGCTCGGACCGGATGAACGAGCAGCAGCTCTATGATTATGGCATCTATCGCCTACGCCAGCAGCTGGCGCCGATCAACGGCATTACGCTACCGACACCTTACGGCGGCAAATATCGGCAGATCATGGTCGATCTCGACCCGGACGCGCTGCGCGCCAACGGTCTTACCCCGACGACATCGTCAACGCCGTCAATGCCGAAAGCCTGACGTTGCCTTCCGGCGACGTCAAGATCGGCAACACCCAGTTCATCGTGAGCGTCAACGCCATGGCGCGTACGATCGACGCGCTCAATCAGCTGCCGGTCCGGCAGGTCGGCGGCACTACTGTCCGCCTAAGCGACGTCGCGCACGTCCGTAACGGTTGGGCGGTGCAGCAGAATATCGTGCGCGCCAACGGTCGCCGTTCGGTGCTGCTGACGATCATCAAGAATGGCGACGCATCGACGCTCAGCGTCGTCAATGCGGTGCGCGCCGCTATGCCCGAGTTGCGCAAAGCGGCGCCTCCCGGCATGAAGATGGACCTCCTCTTCGATCAATCGATCTTCGTCAAGCAGGCAATCGCCGGCGTGCTGCGCGAAGGCGCCATCGCCGCCGGATTGACGGCGCTGATGATCCTGATCTTCCTCGGCTCCTGGCGTTCGACCCTGATCGTCATGGTATCGATCCCGCTTTCGATCTTGAGTTCGATTGCGGTCTTCCACGCGCTCGGGCAGACGATCAATACGATGACGCTCGGCGGCTTGGCGCTGGCGGTCGGCATTCTCGTCGACGACTCGACCGTAGCCATCGAAAATACGCACCGTTTATTCGAAGAACGTCTGCCTTTCTTCGACGCCGTTCTACATGGCTCCGCCGACATTGCGCTGCCGACACTCGTTTCGACGTTGGCGATTTCCAGCGTTTTCGTCTCCGTGTTCTTTCTGCAGGGGCCGGCGCGCTTTCTGTTTACGCCGCTTGGCATGGCCGTCGCCTTCGCCATGCTCACGTCCTACGTGCTGTCGCGGACGCTGACGCCGATCATCATCCGCTATCTGATGCGCGGCGAGCAGGAGCGGCATTCCGAAGGCCGCTCGTCGGGATGGCTCGACCATTTCCACGACGCGTTCAACCGCGGCTTCGATCGGTTCCGCAACGCCTACGTCTATGTGCTCAACGGCGTGCTGAAGAGCCACGTCATCGTCATCGGGATTGCGCTTTGCGTGCTCGGGGGGCGGCCATCCTGATGATGTCCGACGGCACCGACTTCTTCCCGCAGATCGACGCCGGCCTGATCCAGGTGCACGTCCGTGCCCCGCCGCGCACCCGCATCGAAGTCACCGAGGGAATCTTCCAGCAGGTGGAGGATAAGATCCGGCAAATCATTCCGCCGAAATACCTCGGCCTGATCATCGACAACATCGGCCTACCGGCGCGATCGTACAATCTCGCCTTCACCGACGGCTCGACAATCGGCGTGAACGACGGGCTGATCCTCATCTCGCTCAACGAGGGTCATCCTCCGACCGCCGATTGCATCAAGAAAATCCGCAACATACTGCACAAGGATTTTCCCGATGTCCTGTTCTATTTCCAGCCGGCCGATATGGTTACGCAAATTCTGAACTTCGGGATTCCCTCGCAGATCGACGTCGAGGTGCAGGGGCCGGACCGCGCCGGAAACCAGGCACTCGCCAAGACGCTGCGACAGCGCATGGCGAAAGTCGCCGGTCTCGTCGACGTCCACATCCAGCAGGAGCTCAACGCTCCCGAACTCTATTACAAGATCGATAGGGTCAGAGCCCGGCAGCTCGGGTTGAGCGTCACCAGCATCGCCAACAATCTCGACATCAGCCTGAGTTCCTCGGAGCAAGTGTCACCCAACTTCTGGACGGACCCGACGAGCGGCATTCCCTATTATTTCGCCGTGCAGACACCCGAATACCGCATCGCGAGCGTCAACGACCTCGACAACACGCCGATCGTCAGCGAAGCCTCGGCACAGACGCCGGTGCCCAACGTGCTGGGCAACGTCGCGACGATGCGGCGAATTCCGGTGCAGTCGGTCTATAATCATTCCAACATTCAGCCGCTCTATGACATCTACGCGAGCGTGCAAGACAGCGATCTCGGCTCGGTGGCGAAATCGATTCAATCGATCATCAAGGATCTGCGGCCGAAGCTCAAACCTGGGAACCAGTTTCGCATCCGCGGCCAGATCGAAAGCATGAATTCGGCTTTTCAGGATCTCGGCATTGGGCTGATCTTCGCCGCCGTCTTCGTCTACCTGCTGATGGTCGTGAACTACCAGAGTTTCCTCGATCCGCTCGCGGTGATCCTTGCGCTGCCCGGAGCGGGGGCCGGAATTCTGCTGATGCTGTTCGTCACCGGTACGACGATCAGCGTGCCTTCGCTCATGGGGGCGATCATGTCGGTCGGCGTCGCCTCGGCGAATTCCATTTTGCTCGTCACCTTCGCGCGCGAACAGCGGCAGGCGGGCGCGAGCGCGCACGACGCCGCCATCGCGGCGGGACGCACCAGAATTCGCCCGGTGCTGATGACCGCGGCGGCGATGGTCGTCGGCATGATCCCGATGGCGATCGGCACCGCCGGCGAAGAACAGAACGCCGTCCTCGCGCGCGCCGTGATCGGCGGCGTCCTGGTCGGGACCCTAACGACACTTTTGTTCGTGCCCTATCTATACTCGATCATCGGCCGGTTCGAACGCGAGCCGGAGGGCGATGACGAGGCCGAACCGCAGGAAGAGTGAGCCATGCTACGATCGTTCCCGAAGCGAAGGATGATGTCCGATGCGCGATGAAGTCCGCCGGCCGGAGCAAAAGGGAGGCCAGCCGGCCGTATCCGATCGAACGAAGCGCAACGTGCGCATCGCCGGCATCGGTGCGCTGATGGCCGTCGCCGGCATGGTCGGCTTCGGCGCCTGGGGGCACACGCAACGTCGCGAAGCGGCGCTCGAGACCTTGCGGCAGCAAGAGGACGAGATTCCGCTGGTGCGCGTCCGCAAGGTCGGTTCGACCGACGCGCCGTGCACTCTCGATCTGCCGGGCAGTATGGAGGCGTTCGATCAGGCCACAGTCTATGCCCGCGCCACCGGCTACATCTCGAAGCGCAACGTCGATATCGGCAGCCGCGTGCACGCCGGCGACGTGCTCGCGATTATCTCCGCGCCGGATCTCGACCAGCAGCTCCTTCAGGCGCGGGCGCAGGTCACGCAGCTACAGGCCGCTGTGGCCCAGGCGCAATCCAACATGCAGCTTGCGAAAGTAACCAACCAACGCACCCAGGTGCTCGTCGTCCAGGGCTGGCAGACGAAACAACAGGGCGACGTCGATCGCCTGACCTTGCAGGCACAGAGCGCCGCGCTTCAGGTCGCCGAGGCCAATCTGAAGGCCGGACAGGCGCAGGTCTCGCGGCTCGGGGAACTAACCGGCTTCGAAAAGGTAACTGCTCCCTTCGACGGGGTGATCACGCAGCGCCACATCGACGTGGGCAGTCTGGTGACCGCCGACGTCAACAGCGGCACACAGCTTTTCGACATCGCCCATAGCGACGTGCTGCGCATCCAGATCTGGGTTCCGCAGGACGCCGTCTTCGGCTTAAAGGACGGAGATATGGCGGAAGTCCGCGTGCCGGAGATCCCGGGGCGCGTGTTCCACGGCCGTGTGGCGCGCAACGCCAACGCGCTGCAGCCCGGAACGCGGACCAGGCTAACCGAGGTCGACGTCGAGAATTCCGACGGCGCGCTCTTTCCAGGACTCTATTGCACGGTGCGGCTTTTCATCCGACGGCCGCAGCCGGTGATCTCCATCCCTTCGGAAGCCGTGATCTTCAATAAGAACGGGCTCAGTGCCGCGGTCTATGAAGACGGACGCGTGCGGATCAAGCCGCTCGACGTGCTGGCCGACAACGGCGCCGATGTCGAAGTGCGCGCCGGGCTCAATCCCGACGACCGGGTGATCCTCAATCCGCCCATCAACATCACGGACGGGATGCGCGTCAGCACGGCGGACGAGAACCAGCGCCTCGGTAATGCCGGCAATACGACGCACGAAACCGCATCGAAATGAGTGGATTCGCGCCTGTTGCTCATCCGGCGGTCGAAGACGGCGCTCCCCGCTGTGATGCGAAGCAAATGATTTTACTCACAGAATTCGACCTGGCCAGACTCCAATCGAATCGTTGCCAAGGGTAAGCCGGTAAGCGTCGTACTCGTGATGCAGGAGCTTTCCATGGGCATGGACCACACTTCGATTCGTCGCGTGAGTCGGTTCGTTCTGGCAGCGTCGCTAACCTTGGCGGCTGTTGCCAGCGCCAAGGCGTTCGAAGTGACGGCCGAACAACGCGCCGCCTGCGCCCCCGACGCCTTGCGGCTTTGTTCCTCTGAAATTCCGGACATCGGGCGGATTACGGCTTGCATGGAGGCCAAAGAAGCCAGCCTCAGCCCGCAATGCCGCGCCGTATTTCAGACCGCGAGCCTGCGGGCTTCCGCATCGCATCGCCACCCCGCG
>JBOHJJ010000070.1:0-8790 GCA_050728495.1 Methylovirgula sp. | reverse complement strand
CGCCAGCGCATGCCGCCAGGGGCCGTCCGTGAACACCCCAAGCGCCGCCTTCGCCGCCGCCGCGAACCGCTGCGCCCGAGCCAGCGTCGCGCCGATCGCCCCGCACCCGGCCATCAAGGTCAGCGCGTGCTCCAGATCCGCGTCCTCCTGCTGGCTCGCCTCGATGGTGCGCCGCCAGAAGGCACGCGCCGCGGTGTCGCCCGCTGCATAGGCCACCAGCACCGGCAGCGTGATCTTGCCCTCGCGGAAGTCGTCGCCAACGTTCTTGCCGAGCTTGGCCGACGCGCCGCCATAGTCGAGCGCGTCGTCGATCAACTGGAAGGCGATGCCGAGATTGATGCCGTAGCCGCGGCAGGCGGCGATCTCGGCTTTCGGCCGATGCGCGAGAGTCGGCCCCACCTCCGAGGCGGCGCCGAACAACGCCGCGGTCTTGGCGCGGATCACCGCCAGATAATCGTCCTCGCTCGTCTGCGTATCTTTCGCCGCGGCAAGCTGCATCACCTCGCCTTCCGCGATGACCACGGCAGCCGAAGAGAGGACGTCGAGACAGGGGAGCGAACCCACCTCGACCATCATCTTGAAGGCCTGGCCGAGCAGATAGTCGCCGACGAGCACGGTCGCCTCGTTGCCCCACAACATGCGGGCGGCGAGCTTGCCGCGCCGCATGTCGCTTTCGTCCACCACGTCGTCGTGCAACAGGGTGGCCGTGTGCATGAACTCAACCGCCGCGGCGAGTTTGACGTGGCCGTCGCCGCCGTAGTTGCAGAGGCCTGCCGTCGTCAAGGTCAGCATCGGACGCAGCCGCTTGCCGCCGGAAGAGATGAGGTGATTGGCGATCTGCGGAATCATTGCGACATGCGAACCGGCATGGGCGAGGATCGTCTGATTGACCCGCTCCATGTCGGCGGCGACCAGCATTAGGAGCGCTTCGGCGCGCCTTTCGTGCGTAACTTCCTCAAGGGGAATGACGACGCCCAAGATTTTCCTCTCCGCCTTCGCTGCGGCAACGTGATGACCAAGTTAGGCCGCCGGCGCGCGCCTCGCAACCTGCTCCGGTTGCGACCGATCGACTAGCCTGAATTCCGACTGGCAGAGGATACGAGGACGGTCTAGATTCCTAGGAAGTCTTTGCGCCATCAAGCGCGCAATCGAGCGCCGCGAGGCCGGTATGAAAGAACTTCTCAGGACCAATGATCTCGTGCTGATCTCGGCAGTGGAAGCCACATTGGCCGACCGCGGCATCGAAATTTTTGTCGCCGATCAGTTCACGAGTTCGATCGAAGGCTCGCTCGGCTTTTTGCCGCGTCGCGTGATGGTTCGCAGCGAAGACGCGGAGGCGGCACGCACGGCTCTCTTGCAAGCCGGGTTCGCCCGAGAGCTGCTGGATGTCTGAGGACATTGCGGAAGCCGCTACGGAGGCTCCCTTCCTTGGCGGACGTCTGCTGTTGCGCCAATCCGCGACGGGCCACCGGGCCGGGACCGATGCGATCCTCCTGGCGGCGGCGGCGCCGGCAGAGGCAAAAGGTCTGGCGCTCGATGTCGGCGCCGGGGCCGGCGCCGCCGGTCTCGCTCTGGCAAAGCTTCGCCCGCAAATTACCCTCGGCCTGATCGACAACGATCCCTTCGCGGCGGCGCTGGCGCGCGTCAATCTCAGCCACAATGGACTCTGCGGCCGCGTCTACGAAGCGGATGTATTTGATCCCGCCGCGCTGCGCGGCATCGGTCCAGCGCCGCTTGTGATCACCAATCCACCGTTTCTAGATCCGGCACGCGCGCGACTTGCGCCGCATCCCGGCAAACGCGCCGCGCGTTCTATGCCCCGGGCGGGGTCGGGCCCACTCGTCGCATGGATCTGCGCCTGCATGGCGCTCCTCGAAGAGGGCGGCACCTTCGTTCTCATCCATAAGCCGGAAGCTCTGGCCGAGATCCTGAACCTAGTCTCGAGCCAAGCCGGCGCGCTCACGCTGCTGGCCATTCAGCCGCGCGCCGACAAGCCCGCCATCCGGATTCTCGTCCGCGCGCAAAAAGGCAGCCGTGCGCCGCTTACCGTCGCTCCGGCGCTCGTCCTCAACGGCGAACACGGATTTCTGCCGCACGCCGAGGCGATTCACCGCGGCGAAGCGCTGATCGCATGGTAGGGCGTGCGACCGGCTCTAAACTTACCGGCGGTGCCAGTGATGATGGTGCCAACGGTGCCAATGGTACCGATGGTGCCAATGGTACCGATGATGCCACCAGGCCTTTTGAACGAACGGACCGGCGCCGGGCGCCGCTTCGGTGGACTGGATCGAAGTCGCCGCTTGGCCAATGCCGGCCGCGGGCGCCGCCTGGGCAAAATTTACGGTGATCGCAAGGGCGGAGGCGGCGCATGCCGCAAGAGCCAATTTGCGCGTGAGTTGCATTCCAAAATCCTCCCGTTAGCCGTTGCGGCCGGATTAGACGACCTGCCGCTTATGCGCTCTATAAGAACAAAAGCAGCGGTTGAAAAGTGCGCAAAGCCATGCCTTGACGCACCTTTGCGAAGCGAGCGCATAATAGGCAAGCTATAACGCCGCAATCGCCTACGAGTTCCTAACGACACAATGATGAACCGCTCCGTCGAAGCCAACAGCTCTCCCTGGCTTAATCCTTCGCGTTCCTTTCAGGGACTGATCCTCGCACTGCAAAAATTCTGGGCGGGGCAGGGCTGCGTGATTCTCCAGCCCTACGATATGGAGGTGGGCGCGGCGACCTTTCATCCGGCGACGGTTCTGCGGGCGCTCGGGCCGCTGCCGTGGAAAGCTGCCTATGCGCAGCCCTCGCGCCGCCCTAAGGACGGCCGCTATGGCGAAAATCCCAATCGCCTCCAGTACTACTACCAATTCCAGGCGATCCTGAAGCCGTCGCCCGACGATCTCCAGGACCTCTATCTCGCTTCGCTGGCCGCGATCGGCATCGATCCTTTGCTCCATGACATCCGCTTCGTCGAGGATGATTGGGAAAGCCCGACGTTGGGCGCTTCGGGGCTGGGTTGGGAATGTTGGTGCGATGGGATGGAGATCTCGCAGTTCACCTATTTCCAGCAGGTCGCCGGCATCGAATGCGCGCCGGTCTCCGGCGAACTCACCTACGGGCTCGAACGGCTCGCCATGTATGTGCAAGGAGTCGAGAACGTCTACGACCTCAACTTCAACGGTCGCGAAGGCGTCGAGAAGATCTCGTACGGCGATGTCTTCAAACAGGCGGAGGAGGAGTATTCGCGCTACAATTTCGAGGCCGCCGATGTCGAAATTCTCTTCCAACATTTCAAGGACGCCGAGACCGAATGCAAAGCGCTGCTCGGCAAGGGCGATGCGGGCGATCGACATCGGCTCGTGCTGCCAGCCTACGACCAGTGCATCAAGGCTTCGCATATTTTCAATCTGCTCGACGCGCGCGGCGTGATCTCGGTAACCGAGCGGCAGAGCTACATCCTGCGCGTCCGCGAACTCGCCAAAGCCTGCGGCAAGGCTTGGCTGAAAACAAAGGCCGGCGGTGCCGTTGCGGAAGCGATGCCATAGGCCTGAGACGGCCACCGTCCTTAAAGGGGCGCGGCGCCGCCGATGGCGAAAGCGAGACTCGCAACTATGACGGAATGGGTCGGCCGGCAAAATGCGCGATCTGGCTCGCGCCGGCCGTTCATCAGGCGCGCCGCACTATGCAAAGGAGGTTGCGTAGCTTTGCTTTTACTCGTCCGCCGCGGCCTCGACTGACAGTTTGTCCATGAGGACGCCGGGGTTCTTGGCGAGCACGAGGTCAGCGGCTCCCACGCCCTGCGGAGCCACCGCGACAATCCGTAAGTTCTTCGGCACCGCGACGAATTTTGCAATCGCCGCGCCGATCGCCTTGGCCGAAGGCCCGTCGCCGAGCAGGGCAGGGATGTCGACCGCCGCGGCGACGACATAGGCCTGGCGGATCTGGTCCGGCGATTTGTTGTCCTTCCTCGCCGCCGCGGCGAGGAGACGCTCGAAAAACCCGGCATCCTCGACCCGAATTTCAATCCGTCGCAGGAGCATAGAAAGCGCCGCGGCTTCCATCTCGCTCCGATCGGTGGAAAAGAGGTCCTTGCTTACGTTGTTGAAACTGCAGGCGATCTTCACAGCGCCCATGTCCACGCCGCTGAGCGACAGATTGTCGAGGCCGAGTTCCTGTTTCGCCGCGTCGAAATGCGCATCAAGCCGGCTGGATAGATCGATCTTGTCGTAGCCGAGCGCCGCCACCTCGTCCCATTCGTCGCCTGCGTCTTTCAGATCAAACGTGAAATGGTCGATCGACGTGGAGAAGCGCGTCGGAATGCCATCGACTGGATCGGCGCTCACGAGGTCCAGATCGCCAAGCTGAAAACGCGTGCGGGACTTCGATTCGCCCGCATCAACGTCGAGACCGGTAAGACGGATCTCGCGCGCAACCGAGGCGCTCGAAACGCGGTGGTCGGAATCGGCTGCCGCCCAATCGCGTAACGCGACAAGATCGAGGTTGTGGAAGGCAACGCCGTCGATTTTTATGCTCGAGCCTCCAGCCGTTACGGCGAGGCGGGCAAGCTCAGCGTCGGCGACCTTCGCATCGGCCATTCCGGTAAGATGGATGCTGCCGATCGTGCCGATACCGGCGGCGTCTTTGTCCGTCACGATGACGCGTAGATCGTCGAGGTCGAGTGCGCCCGCCTCAAAACTGCTGAGAACGTCGGCGGCGTAGGCATCGGCGTGAAGATTGTTCTCTGCGAACAGCACAGCGTTCGGTGCGACGTGAAGCCGGCGCCCTTTGACGTCTTTTGCCGAGAGCGCGCCGATGTCGATCTCTAGTTGCGCTTTCTCCAGCACGATCTTGCCGCTGCCGATATTTAGGCTGTCGCAAATCGTGTTCAGCGGCGCCTCGTCGCTCGTGCGCGGCTCGAAGACGATCGCCGCCACCACCGCGAGACGGAGACCGGTCGCTGTGATCGGCGCATAGGTCGCTTGTATCGCACCCGTGTCCGGCGCGACGACCCTGCTCGCCAGGGCGCCGATCGTCGCCTCGCCGGCGTTGCCGTTGACGACGCCGTCGAGCGCGATGTTGTGGTAGGAGTCGGTTTCGGTCCTGCCGCCAAGCGTGCCCTGCACCGCAATCTCGGGGATCGCGACGTGCGCCGCCGAGAATTTTTCGAGCCGATCGGCGATGGACACGGTGCTTTTGGGATCTAGGAGCGCAACGAGATCGGCGTTGCTGAGGACCGTGCCGGTGAGGGTGATGCTTTTGATCGTGTAATGCATCGGTCCCACGTCGATGCCGATGTTTTGCGCCGAAATCGTGCCGGGCTGCGCGCCTTGCGCATAGGCCGCCAATCCAAAGAGAGGCGGCGCGGCGAAGGGCAGCGTGAGGCGACCGACGTGCAGGCTAAATCCGGCACGACGCAACGTCAGTCCCTCGATGCTGGCGGTGTGCCGCCAGGGGTCGGCCGTGACGTTCGCGGCGACCAATCCGGCGGGCGCCAACCGCGCAAATTCCGCGCGCGCCGCATGATCGATGTCGAAGCGACCGAGCGTTCCGGCAATCGGCATTGCTACGATCAGAATGACGGCAAGGGCGATCCGGCGCATGACGACCTCGTTGAGGAGCGGTCAGCCAAGCAGAATTCTACGAAACAGCAAGTCGATTCTACGGCGGAAGGGGCGTTAAGAGACGAGCGCGTAGGCGCGTTCGATCCCCTCGACGTCTGCCAAGGTCGGCAGCCCCGCTTCGTTGCCGAGGCGGCTGATCTTATAGGCCGCCGCGGCGCGCGCGAACTCGAAATGATGCACAAACTTTCGTTCCGGCGCACCGAGATAGGAGGCGATGTAGGCGCCGTGGAACACGTCGCCGGCGCCGGAAGTGTCGATGATTTCCGCTTGCGGGACGGGAAGGGCGGGGAGGTGCGAGACGATGCCGTTCTCGTCATACCAAAGCATGCCGCGCTCGCCTTGGGTCACTCCGCCGATCTTGCACCCTTTCGCCTTGAGGTGATCGAGCATAGCGTTCGGCGAGAGCCGCATCTGTTCGCAGAGCCGTTCGGCGACGATCGCAACGTCGATGAAAGCAAGCAGATCCTGGAGATTGCCGCGCAGGCCGCCGCCGTCGAGCGACGTTAGAACGCCGCGCTCGCGGCAGGCCTTGGCGTAATGGATCGCCGCATCGCTTTGATGGCCGTCGAGGTGGAGAACGCGGCACCGCGAAACTTCGAGCTTCGGAAAAGGTTCGAGAAAGCGGTCGTCGCGGGCCCGCAAGATCGCCCGTTTTCCATCCTTCGGCAGCACGAAAGAAAGCGACGAGCGCCGGACGCGGCGCGGATGGACGGGCACCCCATAGCTACGCGCCATGTCGAGAAACATGCGGCCGAGCCAATCGTCGGCGACTGTCGCGATCAGGTCCGGCACGAAGCCGAGCTTGGCGCAGGCAAACGCCGCGGTGACCGCATTGCCGCCGAACGAAACCGCAAAATCGTCCGCCACCCGCTTTTCGTCGCCCGCCGGCATGGCGCCGCAGAGCACTGTCACGTCGATGTAGGTGTGGCCGATGAACAGAGCTTGCAAACGGCGGATCCCCAATTGAGCCGCGTGGCCCGCAATGCAATTAGGGCAAACGCGCCAAACTCTCTAGACGGAGAAGCTCGAACCGCAGCCGCAAGAAGCGGTCGCCGCGGGGTTGTGGATCTTGAACATACGGCCCATCAGGTCGTCGACAAAATCGATCTCGCTGCCGCGCAAGAAATCGAGCGAGATCGGATCGATGACCACGGTAGCGCCGCCCCGTTCGAGAACCAGATCCGCCTCCGAGCGATCCTGGGTAATGGCATAGGTGTATTGAAACCCCGAGCAGCCGCCTCCTTCCACGCCGACGCGCAGAACGGAACCCGCGGGTTCGCTCTTCAGGATCTCGGCGATGCGACGTGCGGCGCTGGCGCTCAATCCGACCGGGTTTTCAACGACGATTTCGCTCATGGAACCTCAAGAACATGGAACCTCAAGAACATGGAACCTCAGGAATCTGCCGCGCAAGCCGAACCACTTGCGCGCTCTCCTAAGAGAGAAGATATGTCGCAAAACGGTTCGCTGCAACAATGCCTGGAACGGCGCTGCGGCAAAGCGACACGCCGGAGAGTGCGCGCTTGGCAAGAGAGTTTATTGCGCAGCCGGGGCGCGCCGCTTACGCCGCCGACCCCGTTTCGAGCCGCGGCCGGCTTTTTGCCGAGCCGGCATCGCCCACCCGGACCGAGTTCCAGCGCGACCGCGATCGAATCCTGCATAGCACCGCATTCCGCCGGCTGGCCCACAAGACCCAAGTGTTCGTCCCGCACGAAGGAGACCATTATCGCACCCGTCTCACCCATACGATCGAGGTCAGCCAGATCTCCCGCGCCGTTGCCCGCGCGCTCGGCCTCGACGACGACCTCGCCGAAGCGTTAGCGCTCGGCCATGATCTTGGCCACACCCCCTTCGGCCACACCGGCGAAGACGTGCTCGACGAACTGATGCGGCCATACGGCGGCTTCGACCATAACGCCCAGGCGCTGCGGATCGTCACCAAGCTCGAACACCACTACGCGGCCTTCGACGGTCTGAACCTCACCTTCGAAACGCTGGAGGGCCTGATCAAGCATAATGGCCCGCTGGTTCGGGCCGATGGCAGCCCGGCGCCGCGCTATGCGGCGCGCGGCCTGCCGCTCGCGGTCAGCGAATATGCCGCCGCGATCGACCTCGACCTAGGCAGTTTTGCGAGCGCCGAGGCGCAAGCGGCGGCGCTTTCCGACGATATCGCCTACAACGCCCACGACATCGACGACGGGCTGCGGGCCTGCCTTTTCGATTTTGCCGAAATCGCCGAGGTCGATCTTTTGCGCTACATCCTTGCGGAGATCGATTCGCGCTATCCGGGGCTCGAACGGCCGCGCCGCATTCACGAGCTCGTGCGGCGGGTGATCGCGCATTTCATCGAGGACGCAATTGTCGAGAGCCGGCGCACACTGCAGGAAAGCGGCGTTGGGAGCATCGATGCGGTGCGGGCGCAGAGTTTGCCGATGATCGGCTTCTCGGCGGCGATCGAGAAGGCCGAAAAAAGCGTCAAGCAGTTTCTCTTCCGCAATATGTATCGGCATGAAAGGATCGCCCGCGTGCGCATTGCGGCGGCGGAAGTAATCCGCAATCTCTTTCCGGCGTTCTTCGCCAATCCCGGCCTGATGCCGGTAGAATGGGCTGAGGCCGCCAAGCGCGGCGCGCGCGACGAGGCGCGGCGCGCGCGGCTCGTGTGCGATTACATCGCCGGGATGACCGATCGCTACGCGCTCGCCGAGCATGCGCGCCTTTTTGACGCCACCCCGGAATTGCGCTAGCAGCCAAATCGCTCGTTTGGAGAATCTCGGAGTGCCCGCAGCCATGTTTCGAGACGCGCGCTTTGCCTGCCTCGACATGAGGATCCCCTTACCTTGAGATGCGAGCGAAGCGAGCCTCGAAGGCCGAGGCGCGCGGCTGATGTGCCAATCCGGACGTGCTCATTCCGATCGAGCCCTGCATGAATATTTACGCCGATTTTCACGTCCGCGTCGCCGCGATCCTTGCGGAGATCATGGCGAGCGGGCGCTTGCCAGCCGATCTCGACCTGGCTCGCTTCGTCGTCGAGCCGCCGCGCGATCCGGCGCACGGCGATCTCGCGGTCAACGCGGCGATGGTCTATGCCAAGGAAGCCAAGGCCAGTTTCGCCAATCCGCGCCAGCTCGCGACCGAACTCGCCGCCGCACTCGCCGAAGATGCAGACGTCGCCGCG
>JBOHJJ010000069.1:0-1534 GCA_050728495.1 Methylovirgula sp. | reverse complement strand
GGACAGAGACCCGCCCGGTCTCGTCTGGGCTGCTTCCTTCCGGACCTGACCCGGTTGGCGAGTGGTGCGTCCACCGCCAACCTCCCATCGTTTAAGATGGACCATTGGGCGCAATTGCGCAATAGCGTGGGCCCAGGAGAAGGTGCAGACTTCAGGCGATAGCGCTCGTCAAAACAATGGCTTAGAATGCACCTGCGCCGGGACAGCCCCCGAGGCACGCACCGATTTGGAGCGCACCATGAGCGACGCCCTCGTGCTTTTCTCCGGCGGGCAGGATTCGACCACCTGCCTTGCGGTTGCGCTCGACCGGTTCGAGCGCGTCGAGACGATCGGTTTCGACTACCGCCAGCGTCATAGGATCGAACTCGACCAGCGCGCGACGATCCGCGCCAAGATCGCTGCCATCAAGTCGGGGTGGGAAGCGCGGCTCGGCAAGGACCATTGCCTCGATCTCGGCATTCTCGGGCAGATTTCGTCGACCGCCATGACGCGCGACGTTGCCATCACGATCGACGCCAACGGCCTGCCCAACACGTTCGTGCCGGGCCGCAATCTGCTGTTCCTGACCTTCGCGGCGGCCGTCGCCTACCGGCGTGGCTTGCGGCATATTGTCGGGGGGATGTGTGAGACGGATTTCTCCGGCTATCCCGATTGCCGCGACGCCACGGTCAAAGCCATGCAGGTCGCCCTGAATCTTGGGATGGAAAAGAATTTCGTCCTCGAAACGCCGCTGATGTGGCTCGATAAGGCCGACACGTGGCGGCTCGCCGAGAAACTCGGCGGCGCGGCACTCGTCGACCTCATTATCGAAGCGACGCATACCTGCTATCTCGGCGAACGCGGGGAGCGGCACGAATGGGGGTATGGCTGCGGCGAATGCCCCGCCTGCCGGCTGCGCGCCGAGGGCTGGCGCAAGTACCGCGGCGCCTCATCTTTCCCGCATTAATCTTGCCATCATGCGACACCATACAAGGCGCACACGTTGCTTCGCGCGTGTCATCTGACGCAAGATTCAAGGCGCCCTTTCACCGGAGTTTGGCATGGCCGAAAGAATTCCCGTCACCGTACTCACAGGTTATCTCGGAGCCGGCAAGACCACCTTGTTGAACCGCATTCTGAGCGAGCCGCACGGCAAGAAATTCGCCGTCATCGTCAACGAATTCGGCGAAATCGGCATCGACAACGACCTGGTGGTGGGCGCCGACGAGGAAATCTTCGAGATGAACAACGGCTGCATCTGCTGCACGGTGCGCGGCGATCTCATCCGGATCATCGAAGGCTTGATGAAACGCAAAGGCAAGTTCGACGCCATCCTCGTCGAGACTACCGGACTTGCCGATCCGGCGCCGGTCGCGCAGACGTTTTTCGTCGATGCCGACGTCGAAGCGGCGGCGCGGCTCGACGCGGTCGTCACTGTCGCCGACGCCAAGTGGCTCTCCCAGCGCCTCAAGGACGCGCCCGAAGCCAAGAACCAGATCGCCTTCGCCGACGTGATCCTGCTCAACAAGACCGATCTCGTCAGCCCCGAGGAGCT
>JBOHJJ010000068.1:0-40481 GCA_050728495.1 Methylovirgula sp. | reverse complement strand
GCGCTTCAGATGTTGCCGAGCCGCGGCATCTGCGCGTCGGAACCGGCGAGCACTATGGCTACGATCCGTTCGTGCAGCCAGCGAGCTCGGACAAGACCGCTCAATAGGCGCATTCGCTGAACGCTGCATCCGCGCGGCCGCCCCAAACCGTCTTAAATCGTTCGATCAGCATTTCGGCCTGCGTGCGGCCGGCGACGACGGCTTCAAGCGGTGCAAGATATTGCGCTTCGTCGCCTGCGCGGCGTTTGGCGCGCCGGGCGAGTCCCTCTTGGGCCAACCCCAAAATTTCTCCGGCGATCTCGCGCAGGCTACGCCCGGCGACCTTACAACTGAGCCCGAGGCGCGGCACCTCGTCGCGCAAATGCCGACGCTGTTCCGCGTTCCAGGAACACACGATATCGAAGGCGGCGTCGAGTGAGGCAGGTTCGTAGAAGAGAGCGACGCAGAGGGCAGGCAGCGCGGTGAGAAAGGGCAGGGGCCCGGCGTCGGCGCCGCGCATTTCGAGAAAGCGCTTGAGGCGGACTTCCGGAAAAATCGTCGTCAGATGGTTGGCCCAGTCAGACAGCGTGGCGCGCTCGCCGGGCAGAGCCGCGAGCCGCCCGGCGAGCAGATCGCGGAAGCTGGCCCCGGCGACATCGTGATAGACGTCACCGCGCTTGACGAAATACATCGGAACGTCGAGCGCGTAGTCGGCGTAGCGCTCGAATCCCATGCCCGGCTCGAAGACGAAGTCGAGCATGCCGGTGCGGCCGGGATCGGTGTGCCGCCAAATCTCCGAACGCATCGAGAGATAGCCGTTGAGCTTGCCGTCGGTGAACGGCGAGTTCGCGAAGAGCGCGGTGATCAGCGGCTGAAGGGAAAGTGCGACGCGCAGCTTTTTCACCATATCGGCTTCGCTCGCGTAATCGATGTTGGTCTGTACCGTCGACGTGCGCAACATCATGTCGAGGCCGAGGGCACCGACCTTCGGCATGTAGTCGAACATGATCTCGTAGCGGCGCTTCGGCATTCTTGGAATTTCGGCGCGCCGCCAGGTCGGGCTCATGCCGAGCCCGAGAAAGCCGATGCCGAGCGGCTCGGCAACCTTGTGCAAAGCCGAAAAATGCGATCCGAGTTCCGCCTTGGTCGCGTGGATCGAATCGAGCGGCGCACCGGAGAGTTCGAATTGGCCGCCCGGCTCAAGCGAAATGGCGGCCTCGGTGGTTTCGTCGTAGAGGCCGATGATCTGGCCGCTCTCGAGGATCGCCGTCCAGCCGGTTTCGGCTTGCATCCCCTGAAGCAGGGCGCGGATTCCGTCATGTCCCGAGCGGCCGGGGTAGGAAACGGGGGCGTGGTCCCTCTTATAGAACGCGAATTTCTCGTGCTCGGTCCCGATCCGCATTTGATCGGGCGGTTTGGCGCCTGCTTCGAACCAGGCGACGAGTTGGTCGCGCGACACGATGGGCGTTGGATCCAAAACGTCGCGGGCCATATCCAAACTTTCATGACTTCTGCGGCGCCAGGCCGAGCCTGGCGTCGGCGCGCCCTAGCTTTCGGCCAGAGGCGCAAATATCAATCAACAGCCTTGGATTTCTCAAGTTGCCCGCGAATCCGCGCGAGGCTGTGTCCGGCGCTTACCGGATGCTTAAATAGACATGCTGGCTTGCCGCCGCAATGGCGTTGCCAGACCCTCGATTTCGGGGGATTTCCACGAGAGAAAGTAACGCGTCTCGTTGGTCCGGCGATCTTCTCGGGCGGGCATTAACGCTTCCTTCAGGGGCGTTGGCGCAATTGGGTTTCGATGGAGGCGGTTATGTGGACCATTCGGCGATTTCTGTCCGACGAGCGTGCCGCTACGGCGATTGAATATGCCATTATCGGCGGCTTGATCTCGATCGTGATCGTCGCCGGCGCGCGCTCCATCGGGCTTTCGCTTTCCGCGAAATTCACTCCGATTTCCACCAATCTGAGCTGAGTGCGCCTCTGCGGTCGCGCAGTCTGCCTCAGGGCCGTCCGCTCAGGATCTTGCCGATCGAATCCTGCAGGCCCGATTGCGTGACGCTCGCCGGCAAGGCGCCCGGCTCGAACAATTTCGTCAACGCGCTGAGGCCTGAGCTGAGCGTAGAATCGTCGCTCGATTTCGATCCCCCCAACAAGCCTCCCAAGAGGCTGCTCACCATTCCCATGAGTCCGCCGCTGCCCGCCGCGCCACCCAGATTGCCTTGCTGCGCGGCGGTCGCCAGTCGCTCGAGGACGTTGCCGAGACCCTGATTGCGCAGCGAGGTTGCAATGCCGCCGAGCGCCATCGAAGCGACAACCGGCAGCATCTGCGCCAGAAGATCGGCGCGCAGCCCGGTGACGCGCGCCGCCTGTTGGGCGATCTGCTGGACGATATTGCTCGATCCGAGGATCTGCGACAGCGCGTCGCTCCCCTTCTGCGTGGAACTCGGCGATTGCGCCGCCGCGGAGCTCGAAAAAGACGCCTGGTGATCGGGATCGGTAATGGCGGAAATGATCGAGCCAAGCGCGCCTGGCTGCGCGGCGCATTTGGCGAGACCCGCCGAAAGGGCTGGGATCAGCGCCTGCACCGCGGCCTGCGCCTGATCCGGCGAAATCCCGAACCTTTGCGCGAGATTATTGATCGCCTGGCCGCCCTGGGCGCTTTGCAGAATGTCGTTGAGATTGAACATCGGAAATCTCCCTCCCTGGTCCGGTCGTATAACGCCGGTGAATGCCGCCGATCCTACGTGTTCGGCGGCGATTTTGCGAGGACTCGTGCGCGGACCAAGCGCGGGCCGGCATTGTCGTGCGCGGGCGCACTGGAAATGCTGGAACTTGTGGCATCTTGCGTCCAGGCAAACCTCGCTGCGGGACCAGCCGCGACTCGCGATAAAGGTCGGTTGCCGCGCTCACTCCGCTGCGGCGGCCATCGTTGCCGTGCGCCACGCTTCGAGATCGGCGCTAGCGCGGTCACTGAGCGCCCGTTTCTTGTCGGCGCCCTTGTGCGCGCCGCGCAGCTTGGGCGTCGGGACATCGAGCGGCGGGAACAGGCCGAAGTTGACGTTCATCGGCTGGAATGAGCGGCCGGCGTCAAGGATGTGCCCGCCGGTGATGTGATCGAGCAGTGCGCCGATGGCCGTGGTTGGCGGGGGTGGCGCAAGCGGCTGGCCGCGCCGCGCCGCGGCGGCGAGACGGCCGGCGAGAAGCCCGATCGCGGCGCTCTCCACATAGCCTTCGCAGCCGGTAATCTGCCCGGCGAAGCGCAAGCGTGGATCGGCTTTGAGCCGCAGTTGCGCGTCGAGCACTTTCGGCGAATTCAGGAATGAATTGCGGTGCAATCCGCCGAGACGCGCAAATTCGGCATGCTCAAGGCCAGGAATCGTGCGGAAGACGGCAACTTGCGCGGCATGTTTCAGCTTGGTTTGGAAACCGACCATGTTGAACAGCGTGCCAAGCCGGTTGTCTTGGCGCAGTTGGACGACGGCGTAGGGTTTGCGGTCCGGCGCATGCGGATTGGTGAGCCCGAACGGCTTCATCGATCCATGCCGCAACGTTTCGCGGCCACGTTCGGCCATCACTTCGATCGGCAGGCAGCCGTCGAAATAAGGCGTCCCTTCGAAAGCCTTGAATTCGGTCTTCTCGGCCGCCAGAAGCGCATCGACGAAAGCATCATATTGCGCGCGCGTCAGCGGACAATTGACGTAATCGGCCCCGTCACCCGCCGGCCCGGCGCGGTCGTAGCGCGATTGCATCCACGCCGCGTGCATGTCGATCGTATCGCGATGTACGATCGGGGCGATGGCGTCGAAGAAGGCGAGGTCTTCCTCGCCGGTGAGCGCCTGAATCGCCGCCGCGAGGCCGGGCGCGCTCAGCGGTCCCGTGGCAATGATGACCTCGTCCCAATCGCTCGACGGCAGGCCTGCAACTTCATCGCGGACGATCTCGACTGCCGGGCAGGCCAGAAGCTTTTCGGTGACGAACCGCGCAAAGCCGTCGCGGTCGACGGCAAGCGCGCCGCCGGCCGGCACTTGATGCGCGTCGGCGGCGGCGAGGATGAGCGAATCGAGCCGCCGCATCTCGCGATGCAGGATGCCGATCGCGCTTGTTTCCGGATCGTCGGCACGGAAAGAATTCGAGCAGACAAGCTCGGCGAAATCGCCGGTTCGATGCACCGGCGTGGTGTGGCCCGGCCGCATCTCGTGCAGCACGACGGGCACGCCGGCGCGGGCAATCTGCCAAGCGGCTTCCGATCCGGCCAAGCCGGCGCCGATGACATGCACGGAGCCTTGCAAGGACATCGCCCTCCGCCAGAGTGCTGTACCGGAAAGGGCAACCCGCTATAGCCCCGGATCGACGCTTTCCTTCTCCCGGCCGGAAGCCGCGGCTCTTCTCGCGGCCGCCTCAATCATCGGCAGGATATCTTCAATCCGCTCGGCTACCAGATAGCGGACCTCGAACGCGGGCTCGATGAACCGGCGCCCGCGCATATGCGCGAAAAGCGCCAGGAGCGGCCGCCAGAAGCCGCCGACGTCGGCGAGAACCACAGGCTTGGTGTGGCGCCCAAGCTGAACCCAAGTCAATTGCTCGACGAGTTCCTCGAGGGTGCCGATCCCGCCCGGCAACGCGACGAAAGCGTCCGCCTTCTCGAACATCAAGCGTTTGCGGGTGTGCATGTCGGGGACGACGATTAGGTTCTGCGCGGCCTCGAACATAGCTTCGCGTTCCGTCAAGAACTCCGGAATGATCCCGGTGACGAAGCCGCCATGGTCGAGGACGGAATGCGCGAGCGCGCCCATGAGGCCGGTGCCGCCGCCGCCGTAGACGAGGCCGATTTTGGCCGTTGCCAATTCGCCGCCCAAGGCGCGCGCCGCTTCGAGATAGCGTGGATCTGAACCGGGCGATGAGCCGCAATAAACGCAGACGTTGCGGATGAGGCGATCAGGCGAGGGCGGAGCCAAAGATGTCTCCAGAGTCATTTTGTGCATGGCGCGCTTGTCGCGTGCGGGATGGTTGGCGGTCAAGGCGGATTCGCCGGCTTTTGGCCGCGACGCGGGAATCTCCGGTTTCGCAGAGTGGAAACGCTCCAGACGCCGCCAAATTTGCCGCTTCAGAGGCAGGAAAGGGCAGCAAATCGTATGGCGGCTTCCCGATAGGCAGGATATGTATCTGGCGAAAGGTGGCTGGTTCATGACGCGTTCGCAGATCATTGCCGTTGTCCTGGCCGCCGGCATCGTCGTGGTCGGCGCCGGCTACGCGTGGCGGGAAGGCATGTTTGTGCATCCGGGCGCAACTTCGCCCGCGCCTGCACAGCTGGTCGCGACCGCGCCTGCCGCGCCGCCGTCCTCCAAGTCTGTGCAACCCTCTGCCACGCAGGCGTCGCCGCCCGCCGAGCCCGGACAGGAAGCGAACGCGCCGAGGCCGCCGCAATCCGAAGCCGCCGCGCCCGTAACGCCGCCGGCTGCGCAGCCGCCGACAGCTTCCGAAGCAGCGGCGCGGCAGCCTGCCAAGCCCGGGCCGGACATCCCCGTTTTCGATACGGTGCGCGTCGAGCCGTCTGGCGACACGGTGGTTGCTGGCCACGGCGCGCCGGACGCCAAATTTGCTCTCGTTTCGGGCGACAAAGTACTTTCCGAGGTCGAAGGCGACGGCGCCGGCAATTTCGTGATGGTGCCGCCGCCATTGGCGCCGGGCAATTACCTGCTTGCGCTGCGCAGCATCGGCAAAGACGGCAGCACGCTCGACTCGCATCAGAACATTGCCGTCTCCGTGCCGCCCAAGGGCCAGAAGAACGTGGTCGTGGCGCTCGCCGAGCCCGGCAAGCCGAGCGTCATTCTCACCGATACGCAAAACAAGCCGGCGCCGGCGCCGCCGGCCGGCGCGGCGGCGGTCCCGCCGGAAGTCGCCTTTAAGACCGCGGAGGTCGACAACGGCGGGTTCTATGCTTCAGGAACGGCAACGCCGGGCGCGCATCTGCGGGTCTATCTCAACGGCAGCATCTTGACCGATGTGACGGCCGGCCGGGATGGACATTGGTCACTGACAATCGGCAAGGGCATGACACCCGGACATTTCGCGGTGCGCGCCGATATGATCGACGCTACCGGCAAAGTCCTCGCTCGCGCCGAGGTGCCGTTTGAGGTGCCGGTGACCGTTGCCGAAGCCGACGCGCCGCGGCCGCCCCAGGCGCCGCAATCACCGCCGGCTGCGGCCGCGCCGCCCGGCCCGGCCCGGCCCACTTCACCCGAAGCAAACCCGAAGGCCCAGCAGGTCGCGACCGCTCCGCCTGCCTCGAGCGCTACCGATGCGGTAGTGCCGCAGATCCAAACGACCACGGTGGTGCGCGGTGACAGTCTCTGGCGGATCAGCCGCAAAGTCTTCGGCCACGGCATCCGCTACACGCTGATCTACGAAGCCAATGCCAGTCAGATCCGCGATCCGAGCTTGATCTATCCGGGGCAAGTGTTCGTCCTGCCGCATATCACCAACTAAGGCAGATGCGTTTTGCCGGCCCGCCGCCTATATCTTCGGATGTAAGCCTCAGCCGAACCGCACATACTGCCGGCGCACCAGGCCGGCCGCAAACGGAACCGATGCTGCAACACGTACCTGGATCGGCCGCGAGGCTGATGAAGCCGCGAGCCAGCCTTTCCTCGACTTGGCGAAAGCTTTGGCCGTATCTCTGGCCGACCGGACGGCGCGATCTTGTCGCGCGCGTGGTGGCGACGTTCGCGCTACTGCTGATCGCCAAGGTCGTCACGATCGCGGTGCCTTACTCCTACAAATGGGCGATCGATGCGCTCGTCGGCCACGGGCACGCACATCGCTACGAGATCTTTGGGCTCGTCGCCGGGCCGCTGGCCCTGACGCTCCTCTACGGCGCGCTGCGGATAGCCATGGCGGCATTCACCCAGGCGCGCGACGCCGTCTTTGCCGCGGTGGCGATGCACGCCGTGCGCCGCCTTGCCAACGACGTGTTCGTCCATCTTCATCTTCTGTCGCTGCGCTTCCATCTCGAACGCAAGATCGGCGGTTTGACCCGCGTCCTCGAACGCGGCCGCAACGCGATCGAAACCTTCGTGCGCACCGCTGTCCTGGTGGCGGTTCCGACGGCGGTCGAATTCGCGCTAATCCTCGCCGTTTTTTTCTTCCAGTTCGACTGGCGCTACACCCTCGCCGTGGCGGCGATGATCCTTGCCTATATGGCATTCACGCTGATCGCCACCAACTGGCGCATCGGCATCCGCCGCTCGATGAACGAGAGTGACATGGACGCCAATACCAAGGCGCTCGATAGCCTTCTCAACTACGAGACGGTGAAATATTTCGGCGCCGAGGGGCGCGAGGCGATGCGCTACGATGCATCGATGGCGCGCTATGAGCAGACCAGCATCAAGTCCTACACTTCGCTGACTTTCCTCAACTTCGGCCAGGCGGTGATTTTCACGCTGGGGCTGACGCTAGTGATGGCGATGAGCATCACCGGGATCAGGGCCGGCCACAACAGCGTCGGCGATTTCGTGCTCATCAACGCGATGATGATCCAGCTCTATCAACCGCTCAATTTCCTCGGCATGGTGTATCGCGATATCCGCCAGGCGAAGATCGATCTCGAGATGATGTTCGACATCTTGGCGGAGCACCCGGAGGTCGCCGACAGGGTGGGCGCCAAGCCGCTTGTCGTCAGCGGCGGCCATTTGCGCTTCGAAGACGTGCATTTCCGCTACGATTCGGGCCGCGAGATTCTGAAAGGCATCAGTTTCGACGTGCCTGCAGGCAGGACCGTCGCCATCGTCGGGCCATCCGGAGCCGGCAAGTCGACGATCTCGCGGTTGATCTTCCGATTCTACGAGCCCTGGTCGGGGCGGATTACCATCGACGGACAAGAGATCGGCGATGTGACGCAGAGTTCGTTGCGCGCCGCGATCGGCATGGTCCCGCAGGATACGGTGCTGTTCAACGACACGCTCGCCTATAACATCCGCTATGGGCGCGCCGATGCGAGCGATGCGGAAATCAAGGAGGCCGCCCGGCTTGCGCAGATCGACCGCTTCATCGAAAGCGCGCCCGACGGCTATAACGCGCAGGTTGGGGAGCGCGGCTTGAAATTGTCGGGCGGCGAGAAGCAGCGCGTCGCGATCGCCCGTACGATTCTGAAGGCGCCGCCCATTCTTGTGCTCGACGAAGCGACGTCGGCGCTCGATTCGTTAACCGAACAAGAGATCCAAGCGGCGCTAGATCGTGTGTCGCAGGGGCGCACGACGCTGGTCATCGCGCATCGCCTCTCGACCGTGGTCAACGCCGACGAGATCTTGGTGCTTGATCATGGCGAGATCGTCGAGCGCGGTTCGCATGCCGCGCTGCTGGTGCGGGGCGGCGTGTACGCCGGGATGTGGAACCGCCAGAACGAAGTGCGGCGTGCCGAAGAGATCTTGCGCCGAGCTGCGCAAGCGGAACCGGCGACGGCGCGCGTGGCGCTCGACGGCGAGTCGAACGGCCCCGAGGCGCAGGTCTATTCGGAAGAAAACGAGGACATCGCTCTCGGTTGAGAGACACCGCAGACCGATTCTCGTGCAGACATTCGCATGCGGGGTGATGGCCCAATGAACCTTTTCGATTCGATTCGCCGGCAGATCGTCCCCATTCATCCCGACGGCTATCTTTTCGTCGCCATCTTTGCGGTGGCGACGGCGGTCCTTTTTTTCCTCTATGCGCCGCTCGGCTGGATCGGCCTCGTGCTGACGCTTTGGTGCGCCTATTTCTTCCGCGATCCGCCGCGGCTCACGCCGCTCGACGCCGGCCTCGTGATCGCCCCGGCCGACGGCGTGGTCGCCGCTGCCGGGCCGAGTATCCCCCCGCCGGAGCTGGGCCTCGGCCCCGACTCCTTGCCGCGCGTTTCGATTTTCATGTCGGTCTTCGACTGTCACGTGAACCGCGCGCCGGTCGCCGGCCGGATCGGCAAGATCGTGTATCGGCCCGGGCTGTTCCTTAACGCCGACCTCGATAAGGCGAGCGAAGACAACGAACGCAATTGCCTGGTGATCGAGGCGATCAACGGGCGCGTCGGCGTGGTGCAGATCGCCGGGCTCATCGCGCGCCGGATCCTCTGCTTCGCGACGGTCGGGCAGATGATCGAAGCAGGCGATCGTTTCGGCCTGATCCGCTTCGGCTCGCGCGTCGATGTCTATCTGCCGCCGAGCACGCGGCTGCTCGTGGCGACGGGCACGCGCAGCGTCGGCGGGGAGACGATCATCGCCGATTTCGGCACTCTGGAGCCGCCCCGCAGCTTCAAACGGAGCTAGGCGGCATGCGGGCGTTTCCCCGCTCCCCGATCTGCTCTATGCTGGCGCCCATGGGTACGTTATCGCCCCGCAAATTTTCGCTGCGCTCCGGTGAAGTCGTTTCGGGAACGGAGCGCGGCCACGACAACGAGGCCGAAACGCCGCGGCTCGGCGTGGTGCGCGGGCGCCGGTTCCGGGCCGTGCCGCTACGCGTCATCCTCCCCAATCTCCTCACGCTTCTCGCCCTTTCGATCGGTCTCACCAGCATCAGGTTTGCGGTCGAAGGGCAGTTCGAGGTCGCCGTGCTGGCGGTCATCGTCGCGGCGATCTTGGACGGACTCGACGGGCGTCTGGCGCGGGTTCTGCGCGGCACTTCGCGGTTCGGCGCGGAACTCGATTCGCTGGCCGATTTCGTCGATTTCGGCGTCGCGCCCGGATTGATCCTCTATTTCTGGAATTTGCACGAGATGAAGAGTCTCGGCTGGTTCGCCGCGCTGGTCTTTGCAATCGCCTGCGCGCTGCGCTTGGCGCGCTTCAACGTCATGTCGGAGGACCCAAACCAACCGGCTTGGCGGGTGCATTTTTTTACCGGGATGCCGGCGCCGGCCGGGGCGGTCGTGGGTCTGCTGCCCGTCTATCTCAATCTTTCGGTTATCGCGGTTCCGGCGACGCATCAGTTTGCGCCGTTTGAAATCGCCTACGTCCTCATCATCGCGTTTCTGATGGCGAGTCGGATCCCGCATTTTTCGGGCAAAAGGATCGGCCGCGTGCCGCGTGAATACGTGATTGCGGTGTTGTTCGGGATCGCAGTCAGCGTGCTTTTACTGGCGACTTTTCCGATGGAAATGCTGGCTTTTCTCAGCCTTGCCTATCTTGCCACGATTCCTTTTGCGATCCGACGCTATAACGGCTTCGCCGCGGCTGCGGCGGCGCAGGATCGTCCACATTAGGCCCGCCTCGACGCCTCTGCGAGCTGTTTTGGCAACGCAAAGGCGCGTTCGCCAGTTCACAAAACCGCGGTTCTCCAGTAGGGTCCGCCACGCCGATCCCGCGTCCGAAACAATTCCGAGACAAGGCTGACGCGGGCGATGGCGCTTCCAGCTGAAGGGATCCAATGTCGAAGGAAGAATTACTCGAATTTCCAGGCACGGTGACCGAATTGCTCCCCAACGCGACGTTTCGGGTGAAGCTTGAGAATGATCACGAAATCATCGCCCATACGGCCGGCAAGATGCGCAAGAACCGGATTCGAGTGTTGACCGGCGACAAGGTCCTCGTCGAAATGACCCCTTACGACCTGACCAAGGGTCGCATCACCTATCGTTTCAAGTGAACCGAGCGCTCGGGAGCCGGAAGCCGTGAGCGGCGAAAGCAAGACCTGGCGGCCCAAGCTCATCCTTGCTTCGGCCTCGCCCCGCCGGCTCGAACTGCTCCAACAGGTCGGGCTCGAACCCGACGCGTTGATCCCCGCCGATCTCGACGAGACGCCGAACAAAGGCGAGTTGCCGCGCATTCTTGCCGCCCGGCTCGCCGACGAAAAGGCGCACGCCGCCGCGAAAGTAGCCAGGACGCGGCATGAGCTTGCCGGCTTTTATCTTCTCGCCGCTGATACCGTGGTTGCGGTCGGGCGGCGCATTCTGCCGAGATGCGAAGTCGTCGACGAAGCCGCCCAATGCCTGCGGCTGCTCTCGGGGCGCGCCCACCGGGTCTATTCCGGGCTGACGCTGATCACCCCGAATGGCGCTGTACGGCGGCGTCTGGTCGAGACGCGGGTGCGTTTCAAACGCCTGTCGGGCGATGAAATCGACGCCTATCTCGCCGCCGGCGAATGGCGCGGCAAGGCGGGCGGCTACGCGATCCAAGGGCTCGCCGGCGGATTTGTCGTGAAGCTGATCGGCTCCTATTCGTCGGTTGTCGGGCTGCCGCTCTATGAGACCTTGTCGCTGCTTGCCGGGGAAGGCTACCCGGCCCATATCCTCTGGCTTAATCGCGTCTGACGCTTGATGGGCCGATATGCAGCGCAACAAGGACAAACCGCGGGGCGCGGCGCGGCGTTGCCCGATCTGCGGCAAGCCGGCGAACGTCGCCGAGCAGCCTTTCTGTTCGCGCCGCTGCGCCGAGATCGACCTGCACCGCTGGTTGAGCGATGCCTATCGTGTGCCCGGCGAGTCCGGGTCCTCAGACGAGGCAGCCGCCGCGCCGGCCAAACCAGAGCAGAAATAATTAGGGCCTGCTGCGATGCGCTCGCCGTGTCCGCGTTCCCGTTCTCTCGTCGCGAGAGTCTGAATGATCCCAAACACTTAGACGTGAGGGGAGAAGCGCGGCGCGGCCGGGCGGGGTGAATCACCATGTTTTTCGTCGTCTCGAAACTGTTCTGGTTCTTCGCGGACCCGTTTAGCTTCATTCTCCTGCTCGGACTCCTCGGGCTGGCGCTCAGCTTCGGACGGATGGCGCGTTTCGGCCGCGCGCTGCGCACCGCGTGCGTGCTTCTGCTGGTGATCGTCTGTTTCCTACCGATCGGGACTTTGCTGGTCAGGCCTCTGGAAGACCGATTTCCGCAGCCGCCGGCCGATCTGCCAGCGCCGACCGGGATCATCGTGCTCGGCGGCGCGATCAATCAGGAGATGACGCTCGCGCGCAAACAGCCGACGTTCCTGCAGTTTGCGGAGCGGCTCACCGCCGGCGTCATTCTGGCGCGGCGCTACCCGACGGCGCGGTTGATCTACAGCGGCGGCAATGGCGGTCTTAACCCCGATGGAACCAGCGAGGCCACTGGCGCGCATGAGCTTTGGCTGGCGCTCGGGGTTCCAGAGGCGCAGATGAGCTTCGAACCCAAGTCGCGCAACACCTGGGAGAACGCGGTCTATACGCGCGCGCTCGTCCACCCGCGCCCGGACCAGACCTGGCTACTCGTTACCTCCGCCTGGCATATGCCGCGCGCCATGGGAATATTCCGGCGGGCCGGTTTCAAGGTCATCGCCTATCCCGTCGATTACCACACCTTCGGGAATTCGCGGGATTTCTTGCATCCCCCCTTAGGGCTCGATCAGGTCGCAATGCTCGAATACGCGGTGCACGAATGGATCGGGCTTGTCGTCTACCACCTGACCGGCAAGACCGATGCGTGGTTTCCGGCGCCCTAACTCCTTGCGCGCCAAGCGATAACGCAATAAAGGAGCCGCTCGTCCAGTGGAGAAGCCGGGCGCCGCCCTTGCGAGGCAACGGGACGGCGGACAAGGCCAGGATTGGAGCCGGGTGGGGGCTACAGGAAGGGAAGGAAACATGCGTTTCTGGTTAGCGCTTATCTCGATCATTCCGCTCGTTACGTTTGCAGGCGCGGCGCGCGCCTCGACGCGAACGAACATGGAGGATTGCCAGCAGATGCAGGAGATCGATCGCAGCATCTCAGGCTGCTCGAAACTCACCGCGGATCAGAGCCTGGCGGCGCCCGTCCGCGCCGTCGCTTATTTCGACCGCGGCTTGGCCTACTACGCCAGAAACGATCTCGATCATGCGATCGCCGATTGGAGCGAAGCCATCGCGCTCAATCCCGATTACGCGCATGCCTACAACGATCGCGCCAAGGCGTATCGCGCCAAGGGAGACTACCCGCGTTCCATTGCCGACTATGACAGAGCGATCAAGCTCGATCCGCAACATCCCATCGCCTACAAAGGTCGCGGTATCGCCTATTTCCTGAGCGGCGACGCCGCCAAGGCGCTGGCCGATTTCCGGCAGGCCGAGAATATCGAACCGGATGCCTATACGCTACTGTGGCTCGACCTCGCTGCGCGCCGCGACAATCAGCCGTTCGCAATCGCGCCGGCGTCGAAGCGGGTTTTCATGGATGGATGGCCGGGGCCTCTCGTACTCATGTACGGCGGCCAGATGACGGTGCACGACGTCGCTGTTGCGGCGCAGAACATGGACAAGAAGGTCACGCAGGGGCGGCTCTGCGATGCCTACTTCTACACCGGCGAATCGATGCTCTTGAAGGACGTCAAGGATCAGGCGACGGCTTTGTTCCAGCATGCCGTCAGCACCTGTGCGAAGACCGTCGACGAATATTCCGCCGCTGCCGCGGAACTCAAGACCTTGGGCAAACCCCTGGAGGCGCAGAGCCAAGGCGCGGAGCAGAAGGCCGAGAGGGCAAAACCGTCACCTTGATGCCGCCGGCGATCTCCTCAAGCCAGAGCGGGATCTGCGTCCCGCTCTGAATTGCTTTTTCCGCGGCGTGGTCTCTTCCGGCGCCGCTTCCTGGATTCCCGCACGCGATGTCACTCACGCTCGTCATCGCCAATAAGGCCTATTCTTCCTGGTCGTTTCGGCCGTTCATCCTGATGCGGCATTTCGGCATTCCGTTCGCGGAAATCGTGATCCCGCTCGGCGAGGAAACGACACGCGCCGAAATCCTTCGGCATTCGCCGTCCGGCAGATGCCCGGCGCTGCGCGACGGCGCGGTCACGGTTTGGGATTCGCTGGCGATCATCGAATATCTGGCCGAACGTTTTCCGGATCTGCCGGTCTGGCCGGGCGAGGCCAAGGCACGAGCGACGGCGCGTTCGCTCGCCGCAGAGATGCATTCGGGATTTGCGGCGCTTCGCGCCAATCTCCCGATGAACATGCGCCGCCCGGTCAAGCGGTGCGAAGTGGCCCCCGAGGCGCAGGCCGATATCGATAGGATCGAGGCCGCCTGGGCGGATGCGCGGCAAACGTTTGGCGCGAGCGGCGAATTTCTGTTCGGCGATTTCTCGGCGGCGGATGCGACGTTTGCGCCGGTCGTGAACCGGATGCATGTTTATGACGTTGCGGTAAGCGCGGCGACGCGCGCCTATATGGAGCGCGTGATGGCGCTGCCGGCCTACCGCGACTGGCAGAAAGGCGCCGCGGCGGAGAGCTGGCGGATCGGCAAATACGAGGATCTCTAGCCGTCGCGGCGGGCAGGATCAGCGGTCGCGCGGCTGCGGAGAGGTCGAATGCATCTAAGCCCGCTGCAATATCTGCCGCTTACCCTGCCATTCTTCCTGCTGCTTGTCGGGGTCTTCGTAGGGCTCGTGGCCTATATCGAAGTCCGCGCCCTGCATTTCGCCTTCGTGAGCGCCGGGATCGGAACGCGCGCCGCGCTGTTTCTGCTGCTCGGCTCCCTGATCGGCAGTGCGATTAACATCCCCGTCGCCGAACTGCCGCCGGAGAATCTGGCTTCCGGCCAAGAAATCAGTTTCTTTGGGATACACTATGTGGTCCCGGTGGTGGTCGAATGGCCGGGCACGATCATCGCCGTGAACGTCGGCGGCGCCGTGATCCCGGCGCTGCTGTCGCTCTATCTGCTTTTCAAATATGGCCTATGGATCCGCGCCGCGATTGCCACCGCTTGCGTTGCCGTCATCGCACACATGCTTGCCACGCCCGTGCACGGCGTCGGGATCGCCGAGCCGATTTTCGTGCCGCCGATAGCGACGGCGGCCGTCTCGATGGCAATCTCGCGCGCCTATGCGGCGCCCTTGGCCTATATCAGCGGCAGCATGGGCGTGCTGATCGGTGCCGATCTGCTCAATCTCGACAAAGTGCAGGGGCTTGGCGCGCCAGTTGCCTCGATCGGCGGGGCAGGGACGTTCGACGGTATTTTTCTCACTGGCGTGATCGCGGTGTTGCTGGCGAGCTTCGCGCAGGCGCCCCAACGACAGGCGCGCGCTTGATCGGCACGAGCTTACTTTGCGCGCTTCGATTTTCCTTCCGCCGCCGCATGATAATCGCGCCGGATCTTCTCCAGATCGACCGACGGTTTCGGATAGGACATGTGAAAATCCTCCATCGTGTCGGCGAGGATCCGTGACACCGCGAGATTGCGAAACCATTTGTGATTGGCGGGGATCACATACCATGGCGCATATTTGGTGCTGGTGGCGCTGATTGCGTCCTCGTATGCGGCGACGTACCCGTCCCAATGTTCGCGCTCCGTATAATCGGCTTCGCTGATCTTCCAATTGCGCGTCCGATCTTCGAGCCGCTGCGCAAATCGGGCAAGCTGTTCATCCTTGCTGATGTGCAGATAGAACTTCGCGATATGCGTATTGTGATCCGCGAGCTCGGCTTCGAATTCGCAGATCCGCTGGTAGCGCGTCTTCCAGGTCGGCTTGTCGATCAGCTTGTGAACGCGTTCGACCAGCACCGCTTCGTAATGGGAGCGGTTGAAGATGGCGATCTCACCGCGCCCCGGCGCATGAACATGTACTCGCCACAGAAAATCGTGGGCGAGCTCCTGCGGCGTCGGTTCTTTGAAGGCGGTGACGGTCGCGCCCTGCGGGTTCCAGGCGCCCATGACGTGAATGATGGTGCCGTCCTTGCCCCCTGCGTCGGGCGCCTGCAGCACGACGAGCAACGAACGTCTGCGCTCGGCGTAAAGCAGCTTTTGCATGTCCGACAGCTTCTGCCGGGCGCGCTCGATCGCCGGCGCCGCCGTTTCGGTCGATTTCTCGTTTCCCTTATAGGAGGGATCGAGTTCGGCAAGCTTCAATTTGCGGCCCGGCACCACCGCGAATTTCTTGCGGAAGTCCATGGAAATCCTTTACCACGCGGCGCCGGGGACGTCATAGCGTACTCCCGGTTTTCGGATTGGGCGGGGAAGGGCATAATGGCTCAATGACGCTGCATCTTCTCAAGCTCTGCGTCGGGGTCGAGTCGATCGCCGATCTCGAAGCGTGCCGCGCCAAGCGGCGCGGCAAAGCGCCTTACGTCCATGTCACGCGCATGGTGCCGCGCCGCGCCGCCGAACTACTCGACGGCGGCTCGCTCTATTGGATCATCAAGGGAAGGATCGCGGTGCGCCAGGCGCTGTGCGGCATCGAGCCTTTCGCCGACACCGAGGGCGTCGGCCGTTGCCGCCTCGTGCTCGATCCGACGCTCGTGGCGGTCGTGCCGCGGCCGTTCCGCGCCTTCCAGGGCTGGCGCTATCTCGCCGACGCCGATCGGCCGGCGGATCTGCGCGGCGTCGAGGATATGCCGGCCGAGTTGCGGCTCGAACTCGCCGCGCTCGGACTGGTTTGACGGCCGGCCGCCCCGGCGGCCTTAGAAATTTGGCGATCGAGGAACGCAGCGTGGGTACGGGAGAGAAGAAATCGGAACTCGCGGCGGCCGCGAGTGAAAAGACCGACATCGACCGCTTCCTTGCCGCGGCGGCGAACCTGCCGGCGCGCCATGCCGGCGGGCGCCTGGTCTTCGCACTCGATGCGACCATGAGCCGGCAGCCGACCTGGGATCTGGCTCAGTCCCTTCAGGCCGAAATGTTCGCCGCCGCGACAAATCTCGGCGGCCTCGCCGTGCAGCTCGTCTATTATCGCGGATTTTCCGAATGCCGTGCTTCGCAGTTCGTGGACCGCGGCGAAGGGCTCGCGGCTTGCATGATGGGGATCTCGGTGCGTGCGGGGCGCACGCAGATCGGCAAAGTTCTACGCCACGTCCGGGATGCGGCGAAGACCGAACGGATCGGCGCGCTCGTATTTATCGGCGATGCCATGGAAGAACAAACCGACGATCTCGCCCGCCTTGCCGGCGAACTGCGGCTCTTGGGCGTCAAGGCCTTCATGTTCCAGGAGGGCCGCGATCGCGTGGCGGAAGAGGCTTTCCGCCACGTTGCCTTTCTCACGGGCGGCGCCTATGCCACCTTCGACTCCAATGCCGCCCAACGGCTAAAAGCGCTGCTCGGCGCAGCGGCCGCCTATGCGGCGGGCGGGCTTGCCGCACTCGAAGCACGCGCCGAGCCCGAAGCCCTTTTATTACTTTCGCAGATGCGCTGATGCCCTACATCCTCGCCGGATTGGTCGTCTTTTGGCTCATTCTCTCGGCGTTGCGGGCGTTTGCGCGCGCCAATCCTACGGCGCTGGTTCAAGCTGTGCGGATGAGCGTCGGCGGCGTGGCGCTGCTGCTCGCGGCTTTCCTTCTATTGCGCGGGGGGATCGACATCGCGCTGCCGCTCGGTGGCTTCGGCGCCTGGCTGCTCGCCAACCGCTCGCCAGGCGCGTGGTTCGGCGGCAAAGGCGCCGGAGCGAGCTCGCGGGTGCGCTCGGCGATGATCGAAATGGAACTCGATCTCGCCTCCGGTGCCGTTCGCGGCGTGGTTCTTGCCGGCGCCGACGAAGGCAAATCGCTCGACGAAATGAGCCGACCGCAATGCGAAGCGCTGTATCGACTCTGTCTGCGCGACGACCCCGACGGGGCGCGGCTCTTAGAGGCGTATTTTGACCGCCGGTTTCCCGGATGGCGTGCGGCAGGCGACGCTTGGGGCGACGCGCGGGGCCAGCAAGCGCATGCTGCGCCGCGACCTGGCGTGATGTCCGAGGATGAGGCTTATGAGGTCCTGGGCCTTCACAAAGGGGCTTCGCGCGACGATGTCGTACGTTCGCACCGTTCGCTGATAAAGAAGCTCCACCCCGACCACGGCGGGTCCACGGACCTCGCTGCCCGGGTGAACGAAGCCAAGGACGTTCTGATGCGCCGCCACCACTAACTCCCTACGCTACGCAGACAAATCTCAGTTTCCGAATTAGCTAAATTGTGCCTCGAATTGTTTAATTTTTGGTCGCGAAACAGGCAAAGCCGGAGCGCCGGAGGCTGCGGCACGCCGCTTGCGCGTCGTCGGCATCGAGTCCCACGAAACGGGCGCGGTAGAGCGTCTGATCGCCTTTCTGAACTTTCTCGGTGAACGGCTCTGCGGTATCGAGCGCGCTTGATCCGCGTGCCTTGGCGCGGGCAAGGAGTTTGGCAGCCGCGGCTGCGTCGTCCGTCGCCCCGATCTGGATCATCCATCCGCTACGGGCGGCGACTGCATTCGACGGATCCGCCCCGACATTCGGGCTTTCCATCCCTATGCGCTGCACATCTTTCGCCGAGGATTGATCGCCTTGCGTCTCAATCGCTTCGGTGTTCGCGAACTTCTTGGCATCTTCGTCTTTCGCAGGGGGTGGTCCGACCACCCAGCGCAGCATCGAAGGCGTAGTGGTCGATGTCGTTGGCCGTTCGGTCGAGCCGTCGTAGGCCGCGTGGTGCATCGGTTCGAACTGCGTCGGCTGCGGCGATATCGGGGTGCTGGACACGAAGGCGGGACGCGGAATTGGGGTCGGTGCGATAGGAGTCACGGGGAAGGGACCGGCTGCCGGGACGAATGGCGTTTCATAGCCCGCCTCGAGCGGCTTTTCGGCGTCGCCGGCGCGTAGTCTCTCCCTCTCGACTTCGGCGATCATCGGCGCGGTCCGACGTGTCGAACCTTTGTCGATCTCGGACTCGATCAGGCTGGTCATGATCCGGTCGCGGCTCGCGGCGGTCGTGCCGCCGAGCACAACGGCGACGAGGAAGTGACCGTCGCGCTTCACCGAGGTCAGCAGGTTGAAGCCGGACTCGTGGATATAGCCGGTCTTGATCCCGTCGAGCCCTTCGATGCGGCCGAGAAGATGGTTATGGTTGCGATGGACGACGCCGTCGTAGACAAAGGCCCGGGTCGAGAAATAGTGGTAGTAGCGCGGGAAACGCTCCTGGATGGCGCGCCCAAGAAGTGCCAGATCGGCGGCCGTCGTGATCTGGGCGTCGTTGGGCAGGCCCGAGGCGTTGGCGTAATGGGTATGGAACATACCAAGCGCGTGCGCCTCGTGGGTCATCATCGCCGCGAATGTCGTTTCGTCGCCGCCGATGTCCTCGGCGACGGCGACCGCGATGTCGTTGGCCGATAGAGTGACGATGGCCTTGATCGCATTCTCGACGCTGATCGTCTCACCGGGAGCGAGACCAAGCTTGGTAGGCGGTTGCGCGGCAGCGTGCGCCGAGATCGGGATGCGGGAGTCGAGGTGAAGACGGCCCTTTTCGAGCTGTTCGAAGAGAAGATAAAGCGTCATCACCTTGGTAATTGAAGCTGGATGGCGCAACTCGTTCTCGTTGCGCGCGTAGAGGACGCGTCCCGAATTACCGTCGACGGCAATCGCTGCGAAATTAGTGGGGGTGGTCCTCGCCCTGCGCGAGCTGCTCACGCGAGGGTGAAATGCAGCCCGCCAAACTCGATGATGCGCGTAGACCCGATGCCGATGATTGCGATGATGGGCTTGGGCCGGAGGAACGAACCAGGCAAACGAAAGACACAGACTTAGCGCTACGAGCAGGGGGCGAACTCCCCCGCGACCCTTCAGCATGACGCGGTCTTCCCTGCTGTTGCCGCCTGAACTCGCCGGCAACGGGAATACTCCGGTCCGCCGACCAAAAGTCCTTGGAAATCAGACCGTTGGAGAACGCGCGTGGGAGGATGCCCGGCGCGCCGCTCCTGAACTTCGCGGGGAAGCGGCATTTGTCCGACATCGCCCGACGGGTCCAGGAAGAAACGCTAAATCGTGCCGGTTACCCGAACGTTAACGGAATCGGAAGAGCTCGAGGGAGAAGTGCCAGGATGGGATTTCTTGTTGCGACGCAAAAATATTCTTGACCTCAATTGTGCAATGCACTATATTCCAGATTGTGAGCTGGAAGGGTCCGCAGCCTGCGGCTCTGCTGGAGAACGCTATGCCTATCCCCCGTCCCAAGGAGCAGACGATGACTTCGAACTTTGAGGAATTCCAGAAATTCGGCAAGGAGCAGCTCGAGACCGCGAGTTCGGTTGCCGCTTCTCTCGCCAAAGGCTTCCAGACGATTGCCGCAGAGACGACCGACTATTCGAAGAAGTCGCTCGAGAGCAACTCCGCTTATATGGAGAAACTGCTCGGCGCCAAGTCGCTCGACAACGCCATCCAGATCCAATCGGAGTACGCGAAATCGGCGTATGAGGGGTTCGTAGCGCAAGCGACCAAACTCGGCGAGCTCTACACGATCCTCGCCAAGGAAGCGTTCAAGCCGGTAGAAAGCGTCTTCGCCAAGGTTCAGGCTGCCGCAACCAGCACCAAGTAAACGCCGGAATTAGGCGCCCCAACTCCCGCAGTCGGGCCGCCGTTTACGCTTCACTGTTGCGCCCCTTGGGCAGGAAGGCTCGACCCCCCGTCGGGCCTTTTCTTTTGCGCCGCGCCCGCCGCTCGCCCCGGCCCATCTGCGGCCGCCCAGCCTAACGAAAATTGCCCGAATCGAACCGAAGCATCAATTATTTGCCAACGTCATTAAGCCGCACCGCTGGATTGGGTCGTGCTAGTCTCTATCTTGCATGGGAGGAGTGGGAAAGCACGCCCCCCTCGACGAAATCGCGGTAGTCGGCAAGGGCTAACCGGAGTTATGATTTACCAGTTGAGCGAAGCGCCGGCCGCGATTCCGGCGTTCGTGCCCGGCACGAAATGGAGACGGAGGGATGCCGTTACGGGCGGCTAAAGATCAGCAGAAAAGTGGTGATCCCGGATCGGGCGCCGGCACGGCGGTCATCGCGCGGCCGAAGACGCAGACGCGGCGACCGGCCATGTATCGCGTCCTGCTGCTCAACGACGATTACACCCCCATGGAGTTCGTCGTCACGGTGTTACGCAAATATTTCAACAAAGGGCCGGAAGAGGCGACGCGCATCATGCTTCATGTCCATCAGCACGGCGTCGGCGAATGCGGGATATTCACCTATGAAGTTGCCGAGACGAAGGTCACCCAAGTGATGGACTATGCCAGGAAGCATCAGCACCCGCTGCAATGCATCATGGAAAAGAAATGAGACACCGCCATGCCGTCCTTCTCGCGTAATCTCGAACAGACCCTGCATCGCGCCCTTGCCGTCGCCAACGAGCGGCATCACGAATACGCGACTCTGGAACATCTTCTGTTGAGCCTGACCGAGGACAGCGACTCGGCGGCCGTGCTGCGGGCCTGCTCGATCGATCTCGAACTCCTGCGCAAAAACTTGCGCGACTACATCGACCAAGAGCTCGACAATCTGGTCGGCGACGGCCGCGAGGACGCCAAGCCGACGGCCGGATTCCAGCGGGTGATCCAGCGCGCCGTCATTCATGTCCAGTCGTCGGGCCGCGAAGAGGTGACCGGCGCCAACGTGCTTGTGGCGATTTTCGCCGAGCGCGAGAGCCACGCCGCCTATTTCCTGCAAGAGCAGGACATGACCCGTTACGACGCCGTGAACTACATCAGCCACGGCATCGCCAAGCGGCCCGGGCTTTCCGACACATCGAAGACGGCGCGCGGCGCCGACGACGACGAATCACGCGACTCGAAGGACAAGGACGGCGATTCCAAGAAGAAGGAAGGCGCGCTCGAAGCCTATTGCGTCAACTTGAACCGCAAGGCGCGCGAGGGCCGCATCGATCCGCTGATCGGACGTGAGACGGAAGTCCTGCGCACCATCCAGGTGCTCTGCCGCCGTCATAAGAACAATCCGCTGATGGTCGGCGATCCGGGCGTGGGCAAGACGGCGATCGCCGAAGGCCTCGCCCGCAAGATCGTCAAGGGCGAAGTGCCGGAAGTGCTTGCGGACGCAACGGTTTTTGCTCTCGATATGGGCACGTTGTTGGCCGGCACGCGCTATCGCGGCGATTTCGAAGAGCGTCTGAAACAGGTGATGAAGGAGATCGAGAACCACAAGAAGGCAATCCTTTTCATCGACGAGATCCACACCGTCATCGGGGCGGGGGCAACCTCGGGCGGCGCGATGGACGCATCGAACCTCCTGAAGCCTGCCCTGGCGCAAGGGACGCTGCGCTGCATCGGCTCGACCACCTACAAGGAATATCGGCAATATTTCGAGAAGGACCGGGCGCTCGTCCGCCGCTTCCAGAAGATCGACATCAACGAGCCGTCGGTCGAGGACGCGGTGGAGATCATGAAGGGGCTAAAGCCCTATTTCGAGGAGTTCCACAAGGTCCGCTATACCGGCGAAGCGGTGAAGGCGGCGGTCGAGCTCTCGGCGCGCTACATCCATGACCGCAAGCTGCCGGATAAAGCGATCGACGTGATCGACGAGACCGGCGCCAGCCAAATGCTGGTCCCCGAGAACAAGCGCAAGAAGACGATCGGCATCAAGGAAATCGAAGCGACGATCGCGACCATGGCGCGGATCCCGCCGAAGACGGTGTCGAAGGACGACGCCGAAGTGCTCGCGCACTTGAGCGAGACCTTGGGGCGGGTCGTCTATGGGCAGAACCCCGCCATCGAGGCGCTCACATCGGCGATCAAGCTGGCCCGCGCCGGGCTGCGCGACGGCGAAAAGCCGATCGGCAGCTATCTCTTCTCCGGCCCGACCGGCGTCGGTAAGACCGAAGTGGCCCGCCAACTCGCCGTCGCCATGGGCGTCGAGCTGACCCGCTTCGACATGTCCGAATATATGGAGCGCCACACCGTGTCGCGACTGATCGGCGCGCCGCCCGGCTACGTCGGCTTCGACCAGGGTGGGTTGCTCACCGACGCCATCGACCAGCATCCGCACAGCGTTCTATTGCTCGACGAGATCGAGAAGGCGCATCCCGATCTCTACAACATCCTGCTGCAGGTGATGGACCACGGCAAGCTCACCGATCACAACGGCAAGCAGATCGACTTCCGCAACGTGATCCTAATCATGACGACCAATGCCGGGGCCTCCGACATGGCGCGCGCCGCCTATGGATTCACGCGTTCGCGCCGCGAGGGCGACGACATCGAGGCGATCAACCGGATGTTTGCCCCGGAGTTCCGCAACCGCCTCGACGCAGTGGTTACATTCGGCCATCTGCCCCCCGAGGTCATCGCCAAGGTGGTCGACAAGTTCATCATGCAGCTCGATGCGCAGCTTGCCGAACGCAACGTCACGATCGAACTCACCGACGAGGCGCGCAGCTGGCTGGTCGAGAACGGCTATGACGAGCAGATGGGGGCGCGGCCGATGGCGCGCGTCATCCAGCAGACGATCAAGACGCCGCTCGCCGACGAAGTTCTGTTCGGCCGCCTGAAGAACGGCGGAACGGTGCGCGTCGTGGTCACCACGGAGGAGGATGGCAGCAAGAAGCTCGGCTTCGTCTTCCCCGAAGGGCCGGTTCTGCCGCGCCTCGAACGCGACATCGTCGAGGCCGGCAAGAAACGTGTGCGTGCCGAACCCGAGGTCCGTCGCGCCCGGGCGCGCCGGCTACAGGGCGAGGAGAGCGATGGCGGCGAGGATGAGTTCGGTCCGGATCTGCCGGAAGGCGACGCAGAAGCCGAAGTCGCGACCGATGAAGCGGCCGCAGACGAAGCCGAGAAGCCGTCCAGCACCGTCCCGAACGCGCCCTTACGAAGCTAGACCCCGCTGAGCGCGGCCGGCTAATGTTCGAGCGGCCCACCGGCCTTTTTCCAGGCATCGATTCCGCCCTCGATGTGGACGGCCGACTCCAGTCCGGCGTTTTGCGCGTCCTGCACGGCCATAGCCGAGCGCTCGCCAAAGGCGCAGTAGAATAAAAGCCGCTTGCTGGTCGAGTTCGCGAGTCCATTCAGCATGCCGCCGGCGCTGACGTTTTCCCGCAGGGTAGAGTAGGGCACGTGCAGCGCGCCCGGGATCGTGCCGTGCCGCTCGCGTTCCGCGCGTTCGCGCAAATCGATGAATGCAATGTCGGGTTTTCCGAGGAGGGCGAGCGCCTCGCCTGCCGGGAGTGACCAGCCACGGCGGCCGATTTCGTCCAAGGCAATCCCGACTTTCATGTTTGCCGGCACCGCAACGTCCATCATCTTCGGACTCGCGAGCTTGAGGTTGCTCATGAGCGTGACATATTCATCTACGGATTTGATCTGAAGCCGCGGGTTGTAGGCTTTCTCTTCGCCGATTGTAGAAACGGTGTCGCCCTTGTAATCGTGTGCGGGATAGACGAGCATCGTATCCGGCAATCTCAGCAACCGGCCGAAGATCGACTCGTATTGCTGGCGTGGGTCGCCATTCTGGAAATCGGTTCGGCCCGTTCCGCGGATCAACAGCGTGTCCCCAGTGAAGACACGGTCCGGCAAGATAAAACTATATGAATCGTCGGTGTGACCGGGCGTGTAGATAACGTCGAGCGTCAAGCCCTCGATCATGAGCTTGTCGCCATCGCCGAGCCGCATCGAGATCACATCGGCCTTGCTCTGCTCGCCCATCACGGTCGTGCAATGGGTTCGGTCGCGCAATGCACCCAAGCCGGTGATGTGGTCGGCGTGCAAGTGCGTATCCACTGCCTTCACTAGCCTGAGATCGAGTTCGTTGATGAGTTGAAGGTAGCGATCGACCTTTTCCAGGACGGGATCGATGATGAGCGCTTCGCCGCCCCGCCGGCTCGCCAGCAGATACGAATAAGTACCCGAAGCCTGATCGAAGAGCTGACGGAACATCATGGGCGCGCATTCCGCTTGAGTACCGCGGCGATCTTGGCGCGATTGGCCTCAAGCACGGCCGGGTCTTCCATGCGGCCGTTGTGAGCGGGGCGCAGCTCGACGCCTTCCCAGCGCGGCAGAATGTGGAAGTGAAGATGAAAGATCACTTGGCCGCCGGCCTGCTCGTTGAACTGAAAGACGCTGATGCCTTCGGCGCCGAACGCGTCCTTCACCGCGCCCGCAACTTTCTGCACGCGCTGAATCAATTGCCCGAGGCCTTGTGGGTCAGCGTCGAGCAGGGTGCGCGCCGGGAATTTCGGAACGACAAGCACGTGCCCGTCGATGCGCGGCATGATGTCCATGAAGGCCAACGCTATGTTGTCCTCGTAGACTTTGTAACAAGGAACCTCGCCGCGCAGGATTTTGGCGAAGATGTTGTCGTTGTCGTAGGCGGGCGGCATGGCCCGGCTCCTTCCGGCAGGGCGCTTTGGAACTGGATGAACATTGGAGCACGGTCCGCGGCAAAAGTCGCGCACGTTTTGACGCTGGAGTCACGTTACCGCTTGCGCACTCGGCAAAGCGTCGTCGCGGCCCGCGGGCTTTCTCGGAGCTGATCGCGGCGGTCGTAGCGGCCGATCATATGTCGCAGCTCACACGTTGATTTAGGGGTCGATCCCGGCCGGCCAGGGTGCTAGAGCGGCGTACCAGCTAATCATGTTTCGGCCGAAGCGCGGGCGTATCGAGAGCGGCGGCGGTCGAAGGAAAAAAGCAGGCCCTTTGGCGTTGCCCGCGACAGGAAGTGACCATCAAAACGCCGCGGCGTCGAAACAAGAGAGGTTCGTCGCAGCCCCCGTGCCGCGGCGGCGAAACCAAATGGTTGCGGCGGCGCTTGTTCTGGTCATGGCGAGTGCGTTCATCTTCGTCGTGGCGCTGGTGATGCTGTTACATTATGCAGGAACTCACCACATTTCCGCGGCGCTCTGAGCGCGCGGGCGGCACTGCTAAGGCCGACAGTCCGCGCTGGATGCGGCGGCGTATGCTCGGCCTTGCGGCTGTTTGCTTGGGCGCGTCGATGCTTGCCGGCTGCAACGAGAGCAAATTTCATTCGATCGATATTTCGGGCGAGTTGCCGTCGCTTGCCTTCACCATGACCCGCGCGGCTGACCACAAAGAGGTGACGCAAGCGGATTATCGTGGGCAGGTCGTTTTGCTCTATTTCGGCTACACGTTCTGCCCTGATATATGTCCTACGACGCTGACCAACGTGCACGACGTTCTTCGCGATCTTGGGCCTGACGCGAAGCAGGTCCGCGTGCTCTTCGTCACCGTCGATCCAAATCGCGACACACTTCCAATCCTGGCCGATTATGTGAAGAACTTCGGGTTGCACATGGAAGGCCTGCGGGCGACGCCGGATGAATTGGCGACGCTGGCGCGCCGCTATCGCTTTGTCTGTTCGGTCAAACCGGCAACGAAGGATCACCCTTACGAGGTCACGCATAGTTCAACGATTTACGTCTTCGACGGCACTGGCACGGCGCGACTCCTTGTGTCCTCGCTCGCCACGGCAAAACCCGACATCAAGGGAACGACGGCGGATCTGAAGCGGCTCGTCGAGGAATCGCATCCGCCGGGGTTGCTCGAGCGCCTGGAAAATATCGTGTAGCACGCCGGAGCCCGATTACGTCGGGCGATGCGGCTGCTTCACTTGCCTGTAGCGCCGTGCACGGGGAAATTCGTCGTGAGCGAGGTGCCATCGCCAAATTTGAGCGTGATGGGAACCGAATGTCCCACCATGACGTCCTTCGATGGCGACATGCACATGAGATGATATCCGCCGGGCGCGAACGTGACCTTGCCATGGGCTGGAACGGGGACGCTCTTCTGCATCACCATCTTTTCCACGCCGTTCACGTTCACGCTGCGATGCAGCATCAACATGCCGCAGGCGGGTGAAGCTGCGCCCACCAAACTTTGCGCCTTGCCTGTCGTGTTCGACAAAGTGAAATAACCGGCGGCGGGCCGGGACGGAATGATCGTTCGAAGCCAGGGATCGCTTACCGAAAGCGCATTCGCCGCAGCGGCGGCGCAAGGCAGCGGCGCGGCGACCAGCACCGCCAGTCCCAGAGCAAGCATTGCTCTAACGGCCGGTCCAGCGACTCGACAGTGCCGCGATAGAACTCGATTCTTCATCACAGGCCTCCGTTGTGGCTTCCTCATGCAGCCGGAGCGCGTTCAAAACCAGCAGCACGCCGATCACGCTCATCATTCCCGGCGGAATCCAGCTGATGATGCCGCCGATCACCTGGTCGCTCAGCGCGCCGATGGAGGGAAAGAGGCGACCGCACAGATCGTAATAGGGGTAGAGGTCGTACGGCGCAAAGGCGAGCAGGGCGCCGACGATGATCTGCGGGAACATGACGCCGAAAGATAGGGCCGCGCGGGCGCCGTAGGAAATGCGTGCCGGCGGCTTCGGGCGCGGATCAAGCACGAGGCTCCAAAACAATAGGCCGTCGACGACCATGCTCCAGTTCATGACCGCATAGAGTTTTGGATCGATCATCGCGCGGAAATGCACCGATGGGATCAGCCAAAGATAGAAGAGACCGACGAACAGGAAGACGGCCAGCAGCGGCTGCTGGAGCACGCGGACGGCGGCGATAACGGGGCGGCTCTCGATGAATTGCCGCGCCCTGCCCGGCATGCCCCGTTTGATCGTTGCGCCCGTCCAGGCGACCGCAATCAGGAAGGGACCGAGATGGTGCATGGTCACATGCTGAACCCTATTCAGGAAGAACATGTGCTGCGACCAATATTCGAAGCGCGTCTGCAGCACGACGTAGAGAACGAGCATGCCAAGGAGGAAGAAGACGACGCGCCAAATCGGCGGACGCTCCGCGGGGAGCGATAGCGCAATGCCGCGCCAGAACCAAAACAGGGTGAGGGTCGTTGCCAGATATTCGACCGGCGAGAAATCCCAGGGCGCCCAGACCGGCATCAGGGACGGGTGGCGGTTAGAGAGCCAGAACAGGAGTGCACCCAAAGCGAAGATCACGCCATAGACGGCGCGATCTTGCCCATGCGGGGCGGATCCGCGCGCCCGCCGGGAGCCTCGCCGGAGGCCTTCCATTGCGCCGATCAAGGCAAAGGCTCGCCGCTTTTCGAAGCGGGAAGGGACGGAGCCCGAAGAGCTGGGATTATCGATCTGAGCCACTCCAGATGACGGCCTGCCTGGGGTCCGCGCCTATGTAGCGCAAATTGGCATAGCATCAACGCTATGGCTTCCCTATCGGCGAAAACGGCGAATTTCTGAGGCCGTGTTCAGCGTACTGGGATTGTTCACGCCTTCTTGAACGGCACCAGCTCCGCGTATTCATCGAGCGATTCTTCGACGGCGGCACGCTCCTCGGTGAGAAACGCGTCGATCGCTCTGGCAAACCGCGCATCGGCGATCTCATGCGCCGAATAGGTCGGTACCGGCGCGTAGCCACGCGCCAGCTTATGCTCGCCCTGCGCGCCCGCCTCGACGCGCGCCAGCCGATGCGCGATCGCATACTCGATCGCCTGGTAGTAGCAAATCTCAAAATGAAGGAAGGGGTGGTCTTCGATGGCGCCCCAATAGCGGCCATGGAGCGCATCTTGGCCGATGAAGTTGAGCGCGCCGGCAATCATCCGGCCGGCGCGTTTGGCGACGATGAGCAGGATGTGCTCGGACATCGAAGCGCCGACTTCGGAAAAGAAGGCGCGCGTCAGATACGGCCTTCCCCATTTGCGGGAGCCGGTATCCATGTAGAAGGAAAAGAACGCGTCCCAATGCGCCTCCGTGATCGCGGCGCCTGTCAAGAGCTCGATCTCGATTCCGCCGGCCAGCGCGTCTTTGCGCTCGCGACGGATCATCTTACGCTTGCGCGCCGCGAGATCCGCGAGGAACGCGTCGAAATCGGCATAGCCGCGGTTGATGAAGTGGAATTGCTGGCCGGTACGTTGCAGAAAGCCGGCGCGGCGCAGGTCTTCCCATTCGCCGCGCGTCGGAAAGGTAATATGGATCGACGAGGCGTCGATCTTTTCGCGCCAATTCCGCAAGCCGGCGAGTAGTGCGTCCTGGGCGGCCGCGCCGCCCGCGGGCGTAACCAACAGGCGGCGGCCGGTCACCGGCGTGAACGGCACCGCCACTTGGATCTTCGGATAATATTCGAGCCCGGCGCGGTCATAGGCGTCCGCCCAGGCATGGTCGAAGACATATTCGCCGAGCGAATGCGTTTTCACATAGGTCGGGGCTGCGGCGACGACCGCGCCGGCATTTTCGACGACGACGTGGGCCGGCGTCCAGCCGGTGCGCCCGCCGACCGAGCGCGAACGCTCCAGCGCACGCAGGAAGGCGTGCGTCACAAAGGGATCGAAATGCTCACCGGCGATTTCGCCGCCGCGCGCATCTTCAAACGCAGCTCCGGCTGCGCAGGCGTCCCAAGCCGCGCGATCGATTTCGTCGATCGAAGCGACGACGCGGATCTTCAACATCGAAGTCATGAGCGGTTATCAGGAAAGTAGTGCGCCAGCACCGGTAACGCCCGCTTCGCTTATGCAGCAATGGGAGCCGTTTGCGCCCCGGCCAAGGCTCTGATACGCCGCGGCAGCGTCCCATTCTCGTCATCTTTCACCGGCATCTAAGCTTTGCCCATGGCATGCCGCTTTTCATCGGACGCCGGAAGCACGGGCGGTACGGCGCCGCTCCGGCGCCATTTTCGCGGATTGCGCAGGCTGATGTTGCATGCGCCGCATCTGCTCGCGGCGCTATTCCTCGCCGGCTGTGCGGCGAACGCGCTAACCGATGTGTCCTTCTTCGGCGGCCGGCCGGGCGCCGCGCCGCACACGCACCTCGTGTTCGTGGTTTCTACCCGCAAAGACGATGGGGCGGGTGCGAACCAAATGCGCGCTCATGGAGCCGATTACTCGCTGCAGATCCTGAGCGTGCCGCCGAACCATCGGGTCGGGCAGATCGAGCGCCCGATGTTCGGCGCGGCCGATCCTGCCAAAGATTTCGTCGAGGTCTCGCGGCGCGAACTCGACGAGCAGAGTTTCCGCAACCAGCTCGCCACCAACATCTCGGGCCGCGTCGGCTCGAACCGCGACGTGCTCGTCTATGTGCACGGCTTCAACACGAGCTACGACGATGCTCGCTTCCGGCTTACGCAAATCGTCGAAGACGGACGGTTCGGCGGCGTGCCCGTGCTCTTCACCTGGCCATCGAGCGACAACCTCCTCGACTACGAGGCGGCGCGGGAAAGCGCCACCGCTTCCCGCGACGCGCTGGCGAACTTGCTGAAGGACTTGAGTGAAGTGCCCGACATCGGCAAGATCCATATCCTTGCGCATTCGCTGGGAGCCTGGCTCAGCATGGAAGCCTTGCGCGAGCGGGCGATCGCCGGCAGTCCCGATCTCAACGGCAAACTCGGCATCGTAATGCTTGCCGCGCCCGACATCGATCTCTCGGTATTTCGCGAGCAACTGGCGCTACTCGATGCCTCGCACGTGACGATCCTGGTTTCGGCCAACGACAAGGCGCTGTCGCTCTCGCAGGCGCTTGCCGGCGACCGGCCGCGCGTCGGCGCGCTCGATCCGCGCAAGCCCGCCGTCCGTGCCGAGCTCGCCCGCCTCGGGGTAAAAGTCTACGATCTTTCCCGCGAGTCGACGGGGCTCATCGGCCACGACACCTATGCTGATGCGCCCGAGGTGGTGCGCTCGATCGGTGCGCAGATCGGCCGGGCGCGGGTTCAGGATGAGGATGTGCAGGCTGTGCTTGGCCAGAAGCCGGTGAGCACCGCTGTCACGGCTGAGCCTCTGCCGCAGGCCGGAAGCGCGCCAGCGCCGGGCGCGCCGGGTCAGCCATCGCCGGCTGGTGTGCTCGCGGCGCCGGCTGCGCCCGCGGCGCCGGTCAGCTCCGTGCCGCCACAATAACAGCTCAGCCCTGCCGTTCGGCGTACCACCAACCGCCGCATTCGGCGGTGGGCGATGACCAGGGGCCGTGGCCGTGCCCCGCCCCCATCTTGCCTCCGACGTTAGCGATTTGGCCGTTGTCGCGGAAGCTCAACGAGACGGTGCCGTCGTCCTCGATGATCCCGTAGGCGCTGGCGCCGGGAGCGCTGGTCGCCGAGACACGTCCGTCGGTGACGGTGACCGAACCCCGATAGGACTTGTTGCAAGGCCCTGCCGACGTTGTGATCTCGATCGAGTAGACGCCGTCGTAATGGGTGAGCGAAAACGGCTTCGCCTCGGCGGCACGCGCGGCGAGCGAAAAAGCTGCCAACGAAGCGCATAGAATCGCAGCAAGTGCAGGTCTCATCATCTAAAACCTTCGATATCGAGCGGACGCCGGCCATAGACACTGGCGTCGCCGGCAAAGCCGGCGAGCGCTCTAGCGACTCCGGGGCCGGAACGGAAACTTTTTTGACTTCGCAACGCGACAAAATCAAGAGCCGCGCGCAATTTTGAAGCAAAATCGTCGCGCAAGCAGCGCGCGCGCCTGCTAATAATCGGTCACCGGGCCGCACCAGCCGGGGAGGAAATCCGTCGCTTCGTTCTTGGCAAACTCCAGTGCTTTTTCCAGAGCTCGCGGAAAATCCTCCTCGATCAATTTGCGCTTGATGCGGCGCCTGAGGAAATCCGCCCAGAGAAACTCGCTGAACGGAGTCGTGTCTTTGGAATAGCCGCCGGCCACGCGCAATTCGCCGGCCAGCGACCGGAACGGGTCATCGACGAGATCGGTCAGCGATTTGGGGATGTCTTGGTAGCCGCGCCGCTGCCCAGTGTCATCGAAGGGGTGCATCCAGCCGCGGTTGTCGAGAAAGATCCAGAAGGCATCCTTCTCCAATTTGCGCAAATCGGCGACCACGGTCACGAGAATATGATCGACCCCGTCGTCGATCAGGGCGCGGCCGAGATGATGATGGTCGATGACATAATGCCGGTCTTTTGGTCCGAGGATCACCGGAATCATATGCTTGCCGAGGAACTCCGCACCTTTGCGGGATTGGGATTCCTGCCAGCGTTTGCGCTTCTCGCGGACCTCGCGCATTCCGACTGTGATCTGGGTCGGACGCAGTTCGGCGAGCGATACGGGCTTGACGAAAGGTTCGCGCGGCGAATTCATGTCTCTACCCCGTCGGCGTGTGAACCGCGAGCGTACAGGCAGAGGTGCGGCGTCGCAAACGTCAACCGGCTAATCGATATTGATGCCCGACCGGACACTTAGCTCGTGCAGAACTTTCGGGCTGAGCGCGCCGTGAACCGGCAGACCGTGATCGCGTTCGAATTGCTCGATCGCCTGGCGCGTCGCATCGCCGTCGATACCGTCTGGCTTAAGCACGAAGCCGAGTTTCACGAGGGCGCGTTGGAGGGCGAATATCGTTTTACTCGGTTGCGGCGCGGTTTGCGGGGTTTCCCTTTTCAAGAGCTGTGCGATCGGATCCTGACTCGTTTGCCCGCTCGGCGTGGCGCGCTGCGGCGTCGCAGACGTCGATCGCAGCAATTGACCGATCGGATCGAATGGCGCGGAGGCAACGGAAGCGAACTGCGGTTTTCGGGGCGCCTTCAATGCCACGACCGGCGCGACGAAGCTTTTGTGAAAAAGCGGCGCCGGATGCCGCGTTTGCTGGAGCTCCAGGGCATTCACACTGATCGCGACTACGAGCGCGGCGATGATTGCGCCGGCAATTCGGTTCGGATAGGCCGCGACGCGTTGGACGAGCTGAAGCAACCGGACAAATACGTTACGCGGGGGGTTCGGGCGGCGCGATCTGCCGCTCCTTCTCGGTTCCGAGAAAAGAAAATCGTTATCGCTGCGGGCGAGAATTTCACGCAATTTTCTTGACCATCATCTCAGTGCCGAATTGCCGCGCATTTTCGCGCGGGGAACATGCGGCAGTTTCAATCTTGGCAGGGCGGTTTTTGCCGTTGCCGGAGCTGCGGCAGTCGAGCGGCAGCCGGATGCTGACGCAAGTTCCTTTGCCGATTTCGCTCTCGACCGAAATCGTGCCGCCGTGCAGGCCGACGAGGCCGCGCACGACCGAGAGGCCGAGGCCCGTTCCTTCGTAAGGCCGGTCGTACGAGGCGCCGGCCTGGAAGAACGGGTTGCCGAGTTTGGCGAGGTCGTGTGCAGCGACGCCGATTCCGGTGTCGGCGACGGCGATGACGATATCCGTCTCCTCGATGTGCACGTGAATGCTGACGCAGCCGCCACGCGGCGTGAATTTCACCGCGTTCGACAAAAGGTTGATGAGGATCTGCTTGCAGGCGCGCTTGTCGCCGACGACCTCGTCGAGCTTATCCGGATAGGCGCGCACGAGTTCGACGCCGCTTTCCTTGGCCTTGAGCTTGACCATGTCGCAGCAGAGATCGATGAGCGGGGCGATCTCGAACGGTTCGGGCCGGATGTCGAATACGCCCGATTGGATCTTCGACATGTCGAGGATGGAGTTCACAACCGCCAGAAGATGCTGGCCGGACTGCTGGATGATGCTCGCGTATTCGCGTCGCTTCTCAGGATCTTGCGGCACCAATTGCGTATTGGCGAGCATTTCGGCGAAGCCGATGATCGCATTGAGAGGGGTGCGCAGCTCGTGGCTTACGTTGGCGAGAAATTGGTCCTTCCAAACGTTGACTTCGGCCACTGCGGCGCGCGCCGTCTCGATATCTTCCTCGCGCTGTTTCGACAGGGTGATATCGCGTAAAATCGAGACCACCCGATTTCCCCATCCTTTCAAACCCGCGTTGGCGTCCATGTGGAAGCGGCGCGAGCGCATCTCGACCCAGCGGAAGGCGGCCTCGCCACGCGCGCCGCTGTCGGGCAGCGCAGCGCAGCGCAGGCGCAGCGTCGTACGGACGGTCTCAGGCGAGGAGGCGGCTTCGGCCGCAGCTTTCAGAAGTGCCGGCCTATCGGCCACATGGACGCGGTCGAACAGACCGCGGCCCATCATTTCGGCAGCCGACAGGCCGAACAACTCCATAGAATTCGGACTGACGAATTCGGCGACGCCGTTGCGGTCGTGGTGGACGACGAGATCGCCTACCGCGTCATAGACGGCGCGATAATGCTCGGCGCGCAGTTCCGCCGAATGGTCGCGCTTCTTCTGAAACGCGACGATGCTGTAGGCGAGCAGCGTCGCATAAAAGATCGCCGGCAGGACCAACAAAGTGACATACCCGCTGCCGAAACCGGTCTTAATCCAGTTCATTTGGTCGGCGAAGGCGAGCATCGCGGCGGCGAACGCGGCGAGTGCTCCGCCGCCGAAGACGAGCCGGAAATCCTGCGAGAGGACACCTTCGAGCGGCGCGAGGACAAGCCACACCAAAGCCGCTTCCCAGGGGCCGCCCCCGGCTGCGATCGTCGCCGCTGCGCCGATGAAGCTCAGGATGCAAATGGCCTGGGCGAGAAGCAGATCGCCGCTGCGCGACAGCAGAATCACGGCGCCGATCGGCAGGGCGCACCAGACGAAGACGAGCGCATTCCATACCGCGGGCGCGCCGTAGATCGCCAGGAACAGCGGGGCAAGACACATCACCGCGACCGAGGTTGCCAGGCGGCGCAGGATAAACGCCTCATGACGGCTACGCTCAGCCTGGCAGGTCAGCACGGTCGGATGGACCATTGACGTGATCTGCCGCTCGAGGATTAACGCGAAACTCAAACGCCGCACTCCACGCGTTGGTGCAGGAGAGCCAAGGATCGCCGCGCTGGCCTCCGCGGATCGAAACGGCATCTTCCTCTACTGCGCCACATTCGCGCCGCCCGCTTAAGTGAACCCTAAGCATCAGGTGCAAACGGCTTCGAAGCGCGAGCGATGTGCCTTTCGGTGGCACTATGCTGCGGAAACCTCCTTCTATGGTTTAGAACCGGTTGCCGGTTTTTCGGCCCAGCAGGCGGACATGGTCAGCAAAGGGTGAATGCGGAAACTCGGATTATCAGGCCAACAATGGGACGAATTTTATGCACCCATGCGATGCTGTGACTTGCGGCCGAGCAGGTCAAACGAGGCGTTCGATGTTCTTTCTGATCCGCTGCGTGTTCTGGTTATCCGTGGTCTTTTCGACCATCTTCTCCGCCCAATCGGCTGCGCCGCAAGGTGGCCAGGCACAAACGGTCGAGCGGGGCGCCCCGCCGATCGGCGACCTGACACGGAACTGGCTTGGGACGGCGCTTTCCTTCGTCAAACGCGAAGCGCTGGAGGATTGCCTCAAGAGCCACTGTTTGCAACCCTCGAATCCTGCCGACCGGCGGGTTGCCGGCCTGGTACCGCAACGCATCGCACAAGCCAACGTACCGCTGCCGCCGCGCCGGCCGGTCTTTGCGGCGTCAAAATTGTGCCGCCCCGCTCTGGAGAATTCGGCGCGCGCGGAATATGTTATGAAGCATTCCGGGCGAAGCTGAAAGGCAGCTTTGCGCAACCTGGTCTGCGCATGACGATTGACGAGGTCATCGAGAATTTCGGCTATCTGGACGAGTGGGAAGACCGCTATCGCTATCTGATCGAGCTTGGCCGAACGCTCGAGCCGCTCGATCGAGCTGCTTATTGCGAAGCTAACAAAGTCTTGGGCTGCGCGAGCCAAGTATGGCTTGAGACGCGGCTCGACGGCTCCGTCCGCGGCAAGCCAATTCTACTGTTTCGCGCCGACAGCGACGCGCATATCGTGCGCGGTCTCTTGGCCGTGATCCTGGCGCTCTACGCAGGCCACACGCCGTCGGAAATCGCAACAATCGATGCCGAGGCCCTGTTCCGGGATCTCGGCCTTTCGGCGCATTTGACGCGACAGCGGACGAACGGCGTGCGCTCCATGGTCGAGCGCATCCGCACCGAGGCGCGCCGCGCGGCGGCTGCGAACGTCGCCTGAAACGTCGGGGCGCTTTTGCACGAGTTGGGAGTGGAAACCCGCGAACGAAGAGGTTCGCGGAAGCGCCGCTCAGCGCTTGCGGCGCCGCTGCTGGCCAAGCCCCATTTGCTTGGCAAGATTGGAACGCGCCTTGGCGTAGTTTGGAGCAACCATCGGATAGTCGGGTGGCAGGCCCCATTTCTCGCGGTATTCGTCGGGCGACATGTTGTACTGGGTTCGTAGATGGCGCTTGAGCGATTTGAATTTTCTGCCGTCTTCCAAGCAGATGATGTAGTCGTTGGTGATCGACTTCTTGGCCGGAACGGCCGGCTTGGGCGTCTCCGGCGCCGCGATCGGGTGGCCGGATGTCACCTTGAGCAATGCCGAATGAACCTCATTGATAAGGGAAGGCAGATCGCTCGCCGGGACGGAATTATTGCTGACATAGGCCGAAACGATGTCGGCGGCCAATTCGATATAGTTGTTGGAACTCATTGTGTCGCTCATGGCACTTCGTTTCCGCGGATGCGATCGCCGCGATGCGATCTCATCGCGCCAGCTCGTCGCGCCTGCCTTCAATGCGCCGGCAAGGGAACCCGCTTGGGTGAACTCTTCCGAATCGACGTAAAGACAGTCATCTGTAAAAGAGAAACTATCGTTGTGCAAGTAGCTGAAAGTGAATACACCTGGAAATCAAACAAAATCTACATTCAGTTTTGCGCCGCAAGCAAAACCCAAGACTAGGAGCGGTTCAAAATGGGATGTGTTGATTAATCCAGCGTTAGCCCTGGAAAAAAGCTTTCAATTCGGCGAGGGATCTGAAACGCAGGATGCCATCTGCGGTTTGCGCATCGATCGAACCGTCAACGTACATCAGGTATTCGGTTCCCTCGACCTTGTAGCGGCCAATGACTTCGGGCTGTTCCGGCGGCGCATACGGTGCAAGCGGCGGCGCTTCTTCGATCTCGCGTGACCTCGGCGAGATGGATTCCCCGAACCCGGCCAAGGCCTCATCGAGCCAATCCGCCGGTTGGTCGGCGGGGCGCGGCTCTTGTGGGTCTGTTACGTGCGGCGCCGAGGCGGGTTTGTCGGACTTCATCGTTTCAAGATTGACGCCAACCCGGCGCCAGAGATCGGTGACCGAGGGATCGCTTTGCTGCTCGCGCGCTTTGGCCGCTGCGGCGATGAAGGCCGAGGAGGCGCGCGACAATCCCGCGGTCGCCGGTTGCGAAGCTTCGGGCATAACGGGAGCCGCGGGTCGGGGTTCAGGCGAGCGTTCGGCGCTCTTCGACGGCGTGGTGCGGTCCGTTGCGCCGAATACCGGCTCTTCGCGTTGCGCTGCCGGCACATCTTCGCGGACGGGAGGTGGCGGCGGCGACGCAATTAGATCGGGCCTTGCCGGGAGTGCGGCGACCAAACGCGTCGCCAACTCGGTGCGTAGCCGCTGAACTGCGCCTAAGACGCCGGCGAGCGCGACGACAATCACGCCGCCCGTCAGCGCGGTCGCGCCGGCGAGGAAGGTTGCCGAGCCACGGTCGTCTTCGATGATGCCGTACCCCCAATACATCGACGTCGCGCCGCCGATGATGAGAACGATCCCCAACGCTAGAAGCACGTATTTCATGTCGCTTTTCCTTCCAAGCGAGGCATTTGCCGCTCGTCTTTCAGGGAGATATATGAGGCGGCGAACCGTTGTGATATCGGTAACGCCCGATTGGCGCTCATTTCAACGAGGAAACGTCTAGCTTGGCCGGGATTGCCCTGATCGTCGCGCCGAAGCTTGCCAGTTGGTTCTAAGTTCCTAAGTTGGGGGCATGCGGCGCATACGTCTAAGCCGCGCCTGTCCTCTCCGTAAGCACGCAAGGAGTTGCTATGGCTCTCACGCTTCCACCTCTTCCCTATCCCTATGATGCGCTCCAGCCCCACATGTCGCGCGAGACGCTCGAATATCATCACGATAAACATCATAAGGCCTACGTCGATACTGCGAACAATCTTCTCAAGGATAGCCCCCTGGCGGACAAACCGCTGGAGGAGATCGTCAAGGCGGCGTACGGCAACAACGCGCCTCTCTTTAACAATGCTGCACAAGCCTGGAATCACACGCTTTTTTGGCAATGGCTGAAACCCAACGGCGGTGGCAAGATTCCCGGAAAGCTCGAAAAGGCCCTCACCGATGCGTTCGGTTCGATCGATGCGGCGAAAAAGCAGTTCATTCAGGCCGGCGTAACGCAATTCGGCTCCGGCTGGGCTTGGCTTGTGGTCAAAAATGGCAAGATCGAGGTCTTGAAAACTCCCAACGGCGAGAATCCGCTCGTCCATGGTTCGATTGCCATTCTCGGCGTCGATGTCTGGGAGCATTCCTATTACATCGATTACCGTAACCGCCGTGCCGACTATCTCCAGGCTTTCGTCGATCACCTCGTCAATTGGGAGTATGTCGCGGAACTCTATCAGAAGGCGGTCGGCTAACAGAGCGCGCCACAGATCCAAGCCCACCAGCCGCGGCAGTCCAAGCCGAGAAATCGCAGTCATTCCGACGCAGAATTGCGGCGATATTTCGGAGGCCACGCGGCGAACTGCGACGGCGTCCGCCGCATTACGGCAGCGTTTCCGCGACGCTTATTCCGCGGCTTTTGACTCGCGCCCGAAATCACCGGATCGTGGCCGCCACGCGATTCGTGCCGGCCGGACGCCTTGATGTACAAAAATCTCTTCTCCGTCGCCGCGCTTACCCTCTTGTCGCGCGCCGCGGGGTTCGTTCGCGACGTGATGTTGGGCGCTTTGCTCGGCGCCGGACTCCTTGCCGACGCGTTCTACGTGGCCTTCCGGCTGCCCAATCATTTCCGCGCCATTTTCGCCGAAGGCGCATTCAACGCCGCCTATGTGCCCTGCTATTCGCAAATCCTCGCCAAGGGAGGCAAGGAGGCGGCGCGGCGTTTCGCCAGCCAGATCTTCACGCTGCTTCTCGCCTCGCAGATTCTTCTGCTGGCGCTCGCCTTGGCCTTCATGCCGCAGGTCATTGACGTGTTGGCGCCGGGATTCCGCGACAACCCGCAGAAATTCGCGATGGCGGTCACGCTCACGCGGATCACCTTTCCTTATCTGCTGTTCGTGACGCTCGTCACCTTGCAGTCGGGCACGTTGAACGCGCAGCGGCGGTTCATCGCCGCGACGTTCGCGCAGATGCTTCTCAACGTCGTGATGATTCTCTTTCTCGGTCTTGCCTATCGGTTTCCCAATGCCGGGGTGGCGGCGGCGGTCGGGGTTACCGTCTCCGGTTTCTGCCAATTCCTTCTCACCTTCTTCGCGTTGTGGCGTATCGGCATTCACGAACGGCTGGCGCTCCGCGTCTGGAGCAAGGAAGTCCGCAATTTCTTCGTCGTGCTGGGACCGGCCGTCATCGGCTCGGCGGGCGTGCAACTGGCGTTGTTCGCCGACACGATCATCGCCTCGATGTTGCCGACCGGCGGCGTGTCGTCGATCTATTATGCCGACCGGATCTATCAGTTGCCGATCGGCGTCATCGGAATTGCGGCCGGCACCGTGCTTCTGCCGGAGATGAGCCGCAGGCTCGCATCGGGCGACCACGGCGGCGCCTATCACGCGCAGAACCGCACCATGGCGCTGTCGATTGCCATCGCCGCCCCTTGTTTCGTGGCCTTCATCATGATCCCCGACGTCATCATGCGCGGCATCTTTCTGCGCGGCGCCTTTACCGAACGGGCCGCCGAAGCCGCCGCCGCGGTGCTCACGGCCTACGGATTTGGGCTTGTTGCCATCGTACTCATCCGCTCGGCGGTAGCGAGTTTTCAGGCGGTGCGCGACACGCGCACGCCGATGCTGATCTCGCTTTTCGCGGTGGCGATCAACATCGGATTGAAGCTGCTGCTGTTCCGGAAAATGGGTGCGCCGGGGCTGGCGACTGCGACCGCGGTCGGCGCCTGGATCAATCTCGTGCTGCTTCTGGCGGTCGCGGTCGGGCGCGGTCTGATGCGGCCCGATTGGGTGCTCGGCAAGACCGCGGCGGTCACCGCGCTCGCCTGTTTCGCGCTCTCCGTCTTCGCGCTTTCGTGCACGTGGCCGGCGGCGGAATTGGCGGCGCATATGGGACGCCTCGAAAACGTCATCGAATTGTTGCTGCTGCTCGCCGGCGGCGGCCTCGTCTATACGCTGGTGCTGGGCGCCGGGCTGCATCTCTCAGGGGTACGGCTGAAGCGGGCGGCGGCGGCATAGAGCACTCTCCCTCCTATGGGAGACGGTCCGCGGCCCTTCAGAACAGCCCTTCGATTTGCCCCTTGTCGTCGAGCTTGATGTTCACCGCCGCCGGCACTTTCGATAGACCCGGCATGGTCATGATCTCGCCGGTGATCATCACCACGAACCCGGCGCCGGCTGACAGGCGCGCCTCGCGCACCCCCACGATATGGCCTTCGGGCGCGCCGAGCTTGTTGGGATCGGTCGAGAAGGAATATTGCGTCTTGGCGACGCAGATCGGCAGATTACCGAATCCCATCGCCTCGAGGTCGGCGATCTGTTTTTTGGCGCCGGCGTCGATCGAAATATCCGCCGCGCCGTAGATCTCGCGCGCGATCGTGCGCATCTTTTCGGTGAGCGACATATCGTCGGGGTAGAGCGGCTTGAATCTGGCGGTGCCGCTATCGGCCAGCGCGAGCACCTTTTCGGCGAGTTCGAGTGCGCCTTCTCCGCCCAGCGCCCAGTGTTTGCAGAGTACCGCGTCGACACTGAATTCGTCGCGGCAGGTCTTGTCGATCAGATCGAGCTCGGCCTGCGAATCGCCGCTGAAATGGTTGATCGCGACAATCACCGGCAAGCCGAATTTCCGCACGTTGGCGACGTGCCGGCCGAGGTTGGCAAGGCCGGCTTTCACCGCCGCGTGGTTCTCCTTGCCGAGATCGGCCTTGGCGACGCCACCTTGCATTTTCAGGGCGCGCAGCGTTGCCACGACCACGCCGGCGGAAGGCTCGAGCCCGGCCTGGCGGCATTTGATATCGAAGAATTTCTCCGCCCCGAGATCGGCGCCGAAGCCAGCTTCGGTGACGACGTAATCGGCGAGATCGAGAGCGGCGGTCGTGGCGATCACCGAATTGCAGCCATGCGCGA
>JBOHJJ010000067.1:0-7462 GCA_050728495.1 Methylovirgula sp. | reverse complement strand
ACTCGCGAAGCCCAGCCGCGCGGCGGGTTTGGCGCGGGCGGAGATCGCGCATTCGTCGCTCGTCAGAATTTTTGGGCCGCCTGGCCGGTGCTCCAGCTGGGCGAGATCGACCGAATCTGGAAAGCGGACCCAGAAGGCAACGCCGCTAGTCGGCACTTCGAAGCTGGCGAATCCGTCGAGCTCGGCGCTGAGCGCGCTGGCGAATGCTGTGCGGCGCTTGTCGAAGATCGCATGCACGCGTTTGACGTGGCGGCGCAACTGGCCCGACTCAATCAGCTCGACGATGGCGAGTTCGGTGATCGGATCGCCTTGCCGATCGATCGTGCCGATCCAATTGCCGATCTGCTCGATGAGCCGACTCGGGCCCGCGACATAGCCGACGCGCAGGCTCGGCGACAAAATTTTGGAAAACGAGCCGACATAGATGATCTGCCCGGCGTGGTCGCCGCTCGCCAGTGGAAACATCGGCTGATGGTCGAAGTGGAATTCATGATCGTAATCGTCCTCGACCACCACAAATCCGAATTGCGCGGCAAGCGCCCGCAGCCTGAGCCGCGCGTTGGGGCGCAGCACCACGGTGGTCGGAAACTGATGGCCGGGCGTAAGATAAAGCGCGCGCACGCGCGTCGTGCGGCAGATCGATTCGAGATGGTCGAGATCGATGCCGTCGGACGTCAGCCGTGCCGCGGCGATGCGCGCGCCGGCGAGCATGAAGGCCTGCACGGCCGGCGGATAGGTCAGTTCCTCGAACAGCACGGTGTCGTCGCGCGCCACGATACATTGGGCGATGACGTAGAGTGCCATCTGGCTGCCGCGCGTCACGCAGATGTTGTCGGGCGTCGTATTCAGGCCGCGCGTCATGTTGAGCATTTTGGAGATCGATTGGCGTAGCGGCTCGGTGCCGCGCGGATCGCCATAGCCGAGCAACCGCTGGCGCGCCGCGGCGCGCGCCGCGCTCGCATAGGCTTGCGCGATGGCCGTGGTCGGGATGAGGCGCTGGTCGGGCACGCCGTCGTCGAAGCGCACCCTGCCTTGCGGCGGCCAGAGCAGCGGCGGGCGCACTTCGCGCCCGCGCGGTCCGGCGATGGGTTTGACTTCGGGGTCGGCCGGCTTGGCGCCGCCGATGCTGCGCGCCACGAACGTGCCGCGCCTTTGATCAGTCGTGACCCAGCCTTGGGCGGTCAGCTCCTCATAGGCCTGGACGACGGTCTTGCGATTGACGACGAGGTCGCGGGCGAGATCGCGCGTGCCTGGCAGAGAATCGCCCGCCGCCCGCCGGCCGCGCTGGATCTCTTCGATGATCGCCTGCGCAATTCGCAGGCTAAGGCTGCCGCGCCCTTCGGCACTGACGATGAGGTTCGGAACTCAGGGACGAAGCATGGCGTGCCTTTCGGCGGTCAGCCTTCATCCACAAGCAAAATCCGTGACGATTCTGGACCCTCGCCTTTCGAGGTGCGCTTCGAGCGTATTTTCAATGTAGTAGAGCAAATTATTGAATTAATTATATAATTGTCGCGACGTTGCGGACGGGAGCGACGTTGCGGCGGCTGGTCCAATCATCCGGGCGGCGGGTCGGCGCTAATTCGCGGCGAATTGCGGCGTTCTGCCATTGCCGCCGAGCAAGGTCATCCGCCAGCCCGCGTCGGCTTCGTTAGGTCCGAGGCAAAACGAATCCAGCTCGGCTGCGCCGGAGCAAGGAAGAGGTCGGCGTCGGGCTGAGGCAAGAGCCAGTTTCTTGCAGCGCGCTAGGCCAGCGCGAATGCCGCGTTTTCCTCTGCGAACTGGACCAGTGATGAGTTGGAAACTGGATGTTCTCGCCGGGCCAAGCGGCTCATAGCTTCAATCGCAATTGCGGCCCACGCGGTCGCGGGGTAGGGAGGCTCGTGACACGAAGGCCGCAAGAGGCATCAACCCTCTTTGGAAGGCTCGTCGTCATGTCCGCCACGACCACTCGGCAGCTGAGACCCAATTGCCTGGGTTTCACCGAACTCCTTGCCCAGAACGTCGCGCTCATCTCTCCCACAATGACCGCGGCGCTCATCGTTCCCGTCATGTATTCGAACACCGGCAATTGGAGCTGGCTCTCCTATGCGCTCGGCACGATCATGCTGCTGTTCGTTGCGTTCAACCTGAACCAGTTTACCAAACGCTCCACGTCCGCCGGCTCGATGTATGCCTATATCTCCCGCGGTCTAGGACTGACCGCAGGCGCCATCGGCGGCTGGGCGCTCATTTGGGCCTATCTTGGTATCTCGATGGCCGGCCTCACCGGCTTTACGGTGTTCGCCGGCAAGCTGCTCTCGATGATGGGGATCAACGCGTCGCCCGTCCTTCTCTTCGTGGTCTGCATCGCGATCTCCTGGTTCTGCGCGTGGAAGAACGTAAACCTCTCGGCAAGGGCGATGCTCGCCTGCGAAGCCATATCGATGGCTTTCATCCTGCTGCTTTGCTTCATCGTGCTGGGCCATCACGGCTTTACGATCGATAAGACGCAATTCGATCCCAAGACGGTGCCATGGTCGAGCATCGGCCTCGGCGTCGTGGTGGCAATCTTCTCTCTCGTCGGCTTCGAAGCGGCGACAGCCTTCGGCGACGAGGCGAAGAACCCGCTGAAAACCGTGCCGCGTTCGATCTACGTGAGCCTGATCATCTCCGGTATCTTCTTCGTCTTCGTCACCTATGTGGAGGTGCTGGGCGTCAGGGGCTATTCGACGACGCTCGATAAAATCGACCAGCCGTTGAACGTCCTCGCGCAAATGATCAACATACCGATCTTGCAGATCCCGCTGTCGCTCGGCGCCATGCTGAGCTTCTTCGCGCTGAACCTATCCTGCATCAGCGCGGGTGGGCGCGTCATCTACGCGATGGGCCGGCACGGCATCTTCCCGCAAGCAACCGCGGCGGCGCACGACAAGAACGAAACGCCGCATATCGCGGTGACCATAATGGCCGTGCTCTCCTTCTTAATTCCCACAGCCGCGACGATATTTGGTCACGTCGCGCTGCTCGATCTCTTCAATGATGTCGGCACCTGCGCGGCATTCGGGTTTGTCGTGGCCTATGGCCTCGTCAGTGCCGCGGCACCGGCCTATCTGAAGAAGCTCGGCGAAGTAACCGCGAAGGATTGGGCGGGCTGCATCGCATCGCTGCTGCTGCTTGCCGTTCCGGCGATCGGCAGCGTCTATCCGGTGCCATCTCCGCCGGTGAACTACTTCCCCTATGCGTTCCTTCTTTATCTTGGCGTGGGTATCCTCTGGATCGTCGCCTTCCATCATCGCCAGCCTTCAGCTTCGACGATGATCCGGGAAGACCTCGATCAGAGTCATGCGCGCTATCGGAGCCTGGGAATGGCAGCCGGGGAATAGGCGCAACATTCGGGCAATTCAGGAGAGCGCGCCGGCGACGGCGCGCTTTCACTGACGCCCCTCACTCCACCGCCTTGCCGGCGCGCCCGACCAGATCCTGAATGAACTGCCAGGCGGTGCGGCCGTTGCGCGAGCCGCGCGTCGTCGCCCATTCCAGCGCTTCGGCTTCAAGCGCGGCGCGGTCGAACTGGATGCCGAAATGCCGCGCGTAGCCGGCGACCATGGCGAGATAATCGTCCTGGCTGCACTTGTGGAAGCCGAGCCAGAGGCCGAAGCGGTCGGAAAGCGCGACCTTCTCTTCCACCGCCTCGCCGGGATTGATCGCGGTCGAACGTTCGTTTTCGATCATGTCGCGCGGCAGAAGATGGCGGCGGTTCGAGGTTGCATAGAAGATGACGTTCGCCGGACGACCTTCGATGCCGCCTTCGAGCACCGCTTTCAGCGACTTGTAATTCGCGTCCTCGGCGTCGAACGAAAGATCGTCGCAGAAGAGCAGGAAGCGATGCGGAGATTCGCGCAGCAGCACCATGAGCCGCGGCAGGCTCTCGATGTCCTCGCGATGGATCTCGGCGAGTTTCAGCGGGCGAAAGCCGGGCGCGCCCGCAAGCCGGCCGTTGATCTCGGCGTGCATGGCCTTGACGAGCGACGATTTGCCCATGCCGCGCGCCCCCCAAAGGAGCGCATTATTGGCCGCAAAACCGTGCGCGAAACGTTCCGTGTTCGCGGTCAGGATATCGCGCACGCGGTCGATGGCGCGCAGCAGCGCGATATCGACGCGGTTGATCTTCGCCACGGGCGAAAACGCGCCCCTTTCGGCGTGCCAGATAAAAGCGTCGGCCGAATCGAGATCCGTGGCCGGCGCGCTTTCCGGCGCGAGCCGCTCCAACGCCCGGGCGATTCTGAGCAGAGCCTCGGCCGCGCCCGGCGCGGCGAGCGCCGCGAGAATGTCTTTATCGTGGCTGGTCATCGTCTTCTCTCGGGAGGGTCATGATGTAACCACTCGGACACGCGGCGTCCAGGCGGCGCGATGTTTCGGCGCGCACACGGATTTGCGACGGGCGCGGCTCTCCTGCGGCATTGCTTTCGCGCCCGCGCTCGTTATAGTCCGCCCCCAATCCGAGGGCTTAAGAAACCCGCCAAGGAGTAGTTAGGTGTTTACCCCGGCCTTCGCTCAGGCCGCTGGCTCCGCTTCCGGCGGAACCGGCGACGTTCTTGTCCAATTCGCGCCGTTCGCGATCATCATCGTCATCATGTATTTCCTGATCATGCGGCCGCAGCAGAGAAAGGCGCGCGACCATGCCGAACTCATCAAGAACGTCCGCCGCGGCGATACGATCGTGATGACCGGCGGGCTGATCGGCAAAGTGACGAGGATCATCGACGATGCGGAAGTCGAAATGGAAATCGCGCCAAACGTGAAAGTACGAGTCGCCCGGACGATGATTTCCGACGTGCGCGCCAAAGGCGAGCCGGTGAAGGATGCGGCCGGGTAGCAGCGCCGCAAGTACCTATTGAGATGATGGTTTGCCCATGCTGCGCTTCACGACCTGGAAAATCGTAGCGATCTTGTCGATGACCGTTTTCGCGCTTCTGGTCATCGTTCCGAGCTTGCTCCCGCCCGGCGCGCGCGCCGCGCTTGCCGACCATGTGCCGGGCTTTATCCCGGTGCGCACGATCGTGCTCGGCCTCGACCTTCAAGGCGGCTCGCATGTGCTACTCGAAGTCGATTCCAACGAAGTGATCAAGACCGAAGTCCAGAACTTGCGCGATGACGCGCGCCGTCTGCTGCGCGAAGAGAGGATTCCGATGACCGGCGGCATCGGTCTTTTGCCGCGCGGTATTCAACTGCACCTTAATCCGGAAGAGCGCGAAAAGATCATGGCGAAACTACAGCAGTTGGCGACGCCGATCGGCAATTCGCTGCTGCGCGGTCCGTCATCGCAGCCGCTCACAATTAACGACATGGGTAACGGCACGATCCAGGTTCTGGTCACCGACGCGGCGATCAACGACCGCGTTCGCCGTGCCGTCGACCAGTCGATCGAAGTTCTCCGCCGCCGCGTCGACGCGTTGGGCACCACCGAACCCAATATCCAGCGCCAGGGTAACGATCGCGTCCTTGTAGAAGTACCGGGCCTACAGAACCCGGAGAAGCTGAAGGAGATCCTCGGCACCACGGCGAAGCTCGAATTCCGCCTCGTCGCGCAGCCGGGCCAGGACCCAAGCACTTACGACATGCTCGATCAGACCGATCAGCCTGGCAAGTTGTCGGTCGACAAGGAAGTGATGGTGCAGGGCGAGGACCTAACCGACGCGCAGCCGGGTTTCGATTCGCGCACCGGCGAGCCGGTCGTCAACTTCCGCTTCAACATTCGCGGCGGACAGCGCTTCGGCGAGGTTACCTCGCAGAACGTTGGCCACCTGTTCGCCATCGTTCTCGACGGCAAGGTAATTTCGGCGCCGCGTATCCTTGGCCCGATCACCGGCGGGTCGGGCCAGATTTCCGGGCATTTCACCGTCGAGTCGGCGAACAATCTCGCCATCCTGCTGCGCGCCGGCGCGTTGCCTGCCAAACTGACGATCGTCGAAGAGCGCACCGTCGGCCCCGGCCTCGGCGAGGATTCGATCAAAGCCGGCGAGCACGCCGCCTTCGTCGGGGCCGGGCTCGTTCTCTTCTACATGCTGATCACCTACGGTACGTTCGGCATCTTCGCCAATATCGCGCTCGCGGTGCATGTTGCCTTCATCTTCGCGGCGCTGATTCTGCTCGGCGCGACGCTCACGCTGCCGGGCATTGCCGGCATCGTTCTGACGATCGGCATGGCGGTCGATTCGAACGTGCTGATCTACGAGCGCATCCGCGAGGAAAACCATGCCGGGCGCTCGATCATTTCCTCGCTCGATGCGGGCTTCAAGCGCGCCTTCGCGACGATCGTCGATTCGAACGTCACGATGTTCGTCGCCGCCGCGATCCTCTATTTTCTCGGCTCGGGTCCGGTGCGCGGCTTCGCCGTGTCGTTGGCGCTCGGCATCATGACCTCTATCATCACCGCGGTGACCATGACGCGCATGATGATCGCGCTTTGGTATCAATATGCGCGGCCGAACAAACTGCCGATCTAGGTCGGACCAAGGCATCGATTCATGAAGCTTCTGCGCCTCGCCCCGGAGAATACGAAATTCCCGTTCATGCGTTTCCGACGCGTGAGCTATCCGTTCTCGGCGGTGATGTCGATCATCTCGGTTGTGTTGTTCCTAACGCTCGGCATGAATTTCGGCATCGATTTTGCCGGCGGCACATTGATGGAGCTGCGCGCCAAGTCGGGCCACGCCGACATCGCCGCGGTGCGGGCGGAGATGCACAAGCTGACCTCCGGCGACGTCGAGGTCCAAGGCTTCGGTAATCTTTCCGACCTGATCGTGCGGTTTGGAGTCCCCAAGGAGCGTGCGGCCACGCAAGAGACGACCGTCGAGCGTATCGAACGGGAACTCGGCAAAGATTATATCTTCCGCCGCGTTGAGGTCGTGGGTCCGACTGTCTCCAGCGAGCTTGTGCAGTCGGGCACGCTCGGTGTGGTGATCGCGATCGTCGCGGTGCTTTGTTATCTCTGGTTCCGATTCGAGTGGCAATTCGCCATCGGTGCCATCATCGCGACGATGCACGATTTGCTCCTGACCGTCGGCTTCTTTGCAATCACGCGGCTCGAATTCAATACCACCTCGATTGCGGCGATCCTGACAATCGTCGGCTATTCGCTCAACGAGACGGTGGTCGTGCTCGACCGAATCCGCGAGATGCTGAAGAAATATAGGCGCATGCCGACCGATCAATTGATCGACATCTCGGTCAACGCCGTCCTGCCGCGCACCATCATGACGGCGACCACCGTCTTCCTCGCGCTGCTATCGCTCGTCATCTTCGGCGGCGAGGTGATCCGTTCGTTCTCGCTCGCCATGATCTGGGGGATTTGCGTTGCGACCTATTCGTCGGTGTTCATCTGCTCGCCGATGCTGATCTATCTCGGCCTGCGCAACAACAGCGCCGAAGCGCCGCCGGAGCCGGCGAGCAAAGAGATGAAGCCGAAGGCTGCGACGCC
>JBOHJJ010000066.1:0-3633 GCA_050728495.1 Methylovirgula sp. | reverse complement strand
ACATGATGTAGGAAAGGATCGCGCCGGAGGAACCGACCAGCGCGCCGGTGATGATCAGCGCCAGATTGCCGAGCGTGAAGCCGATGCCCGCTGCCGCCCAGCCGGAATAGGAATTGAGCATCGAGATAACCACCGGCATGTCGGCGCCGCCGATCGGAATGATGATGAGCACGCCGATGGCGAAGGACAGGAAGGCGATCAGCCAGAACAGCAGCGCGGCCTGCGTGAGCACGAACAGCACGATGAGCAGGAAAAGAAACACGGCGAGCGCGAGATTGACCTTATGGCGCTGCGGCAGAAGGATCGGTGCGCCCGACATGCGCCCGTCGAGTTTCAGGAAGGCAATCACGGAGCCGGTAAACGTGATCGCGCCGATGGCAACGCCGATCGACATTTCGACGAGGCTCTGCGCGTGGATTGATTCGGGCGTGCCGATGCCGAAGGCCTGCGGCGCATAGAGCGCGCCTGCCGCCACGAGCACCGCGGCGAGACCGACCAGTGCGTGAAACGATGCGACGAGCTGCGGCATGGCCGTCATAGCGATGGTGCGCGCCCGCCAGACGCCGATAGCTCCGCCGATCGCAACGCCGATGACGACGAGGATCCAGGCCGAAAATCCGGCCGGCACCTGGTAGGCGAGCGTCGTGACGATCGCGATCGCCATGCCGATGACGCCGAGCAAATTGCCGCGCCGCGAGGTCGAAGGCGAAGACAGCCCGCGCAGCGCCAGGATGAACAAGATGCCAGAGACGAGATACAGCAGGGCCGTGAGGTTGCCGTTCATCGGCTCAGCCCTTCTTCTTGTACATCGCGAGCATCCGCTCGGTGACCAGGAAGCCGCCGAAGATGTTCACGCAAGCGAGGATCAATGCGATGAACCCGAAGATGCGGGCGAGCACGGATCCGTCGTCGCCCGGCGTCGAAGTGTCGACGCCGACTGAGAGAAGCGCGCCGACCACGATCACCGAGGAGATCGCGTTGGTGACCGACATCAGCGGCGTATGCAAAGCCGGCGTCACCGACCAGACCACGTAGTAGCCGACGAAAACCGCGAGCCCGAAGATTGCCAGCTGGAAGACGAAAGGATCGATTGCCCCGCCGCTCGCCGCGTGTACGGCGAGGCCGCCGGCATGGGCGACGTGATCGGCGTAGGACTGCGCCGCAGCGGCCGCCTGCCGCGTGGCTTCGGCCGCCGCCTGCGCCTTGTCGAGAACCGTTTGTGGGGTTTCGTTGACCATTTGCGTTTCCTCAGCGCCGTCGCGCCGCTTTTTGAAAATCCGGATGCGGGAGCGCGCCGTCTTTGGTGAGCAAGGTCGCCTTCACGATCTCGTCGTCCCACGGGATCGCCAAGCTCTTGTCCGCCTTGTCGATGAGAATCTCGACGAAGGCGAGCAAGTTCTTGGAATAGAGGAAGGAAGCGGTCGCCGCGAGTCTGCCGGCGACGTTGAGATGCCCGACAATGGTGACGCCGTTTTCGGTCTTCACCGTCTCGCCAGGTTTGGAGAGCGCGCAATTGCCGCCGCGTTCGACGGCGAGATCGACGATGACCGAGCCGCGACGCATCGAGGCGACCATCGCCGCGGTGATGAGAACGGGCGCGGGGCGGCCGGGGATGAGCGCCGTGGTGATGACGATATCCTGCTTGGCGATATGCGAGGCCGTCAGCTCTTGCTGCTTTTCCTGATAGGCCGCCGACATTTCCTTGGCATAGCCGCCCGCCGTCTCGGCCTGTCTGAACTCCTCGTCCTCAACCGCGATGAATTTGGCGCCGAGCGATTCGACCTGTTCCTTGGTCGCCGGGCGCACGTCCGTCGCAGTCACGATGGCGCCTAGCCGGCGCGCCGTTGCAATCGCCTGCAACCCGGCGACGCCAACGCCCATAATGAACGCTTTTGCCGCCGGAACCGTGCCGGCCGCGGTCATCATCATCGGCATCGCGCGGCCATATTCCTCGGCCGCGTCGATCACGGCGCGATAGCCGGCGAGATTGGCCTGGCTCGACAGCACGTCCATGACTTGGGCGCGGGTGATGCGCGGCATCAGCTCCATCCCGAAAGCCGCAACTCCCGTCTTGGCAATATCGTGAAGGGCGTCGAGATGGCCATAAGGGTCCATGATTGCGACGACCGCGGCGCCTTGCTTGGCGCCTTCGAGCTCGGCGGCGCTCGGCCGGCGCACGCGCAGAATGATATCCGCGCCGGCAATGGCCGATGTCGCATCCGCGGCGATCGCGGCTCCGGCCGCTGCGTAATCGGCATCGGGGATCGCAGATTTGATGCCGGCCCCCGTTTCGACGACGACCTCGGCCCCCAGGGCGATGAATTTCTTCACTGTCTCCGGCGTCGCGGCAACCCTTGCCTCTGTGGGGTCGGTTTCGGCAGGCACGGCGATACGCATGAAAAGCTCCGATGGACGAGCGGCGAATTCAACAGCGGTGATGGGTCCTTACCGCGAACACCGGATCGTGCCTCCCCTCATGACGATCGCCAAAGGCGCTCCTGACGAAGCGGCACAGCGTCGCTGCGCGTTCGCCCGAACAGCGCCTTTTCAAGGGCTTAGCGTTTAGCCGACGCGGCCCAGCTGAGTGGAGACGGCGAGGATGATCAGGAGGAGGATGACGCCCAGCAGCCCGAATTTGAGAAGACCCAGAAACAAGCGGTAAGTCCGTACGTGCTCCGCAAAGTCAGGGTCGGACGCGGTGTCGGTGACAGCATGCTCAGCCATTGTGTCTCCCTCTTCGTTCATCCTCGGGGTGGGCAAGAATTCGCAGCCCGAGGCGGCCGCCGTCAAGAGGCGTGGGCGCGTCTGCGCCAAAATATATCCTGCGGCGGCAAAATCTTGGCGCGGTTCTCAACTGCGCGGCTGCAAAACCGCCGATACGCTCTTAAGATGCCTTGAAGGGCGCCAATCCGCCCGCAATTTGGAAATGTTGCAGTCCATCAAGGCAATCTAGCGCGCCAATGCCGCATGCAGGCAAGAAGCGCCGGCTCGGGCCGCGAACTTTTGGCAAATGCGCCCGTTCAGCGCCGGTGCGGCAACAAAGGGGAGGACCGTTATGGCGATGAACCAATACAGCATCGAGGGCCTTGAGCACGAGGTGACGGCGGCCATTCGCGGCCATTGGGTGTTTTTCCTGGCCGAGGGAATCATTCTCATCCTGCTCGGCTTAGCGGCGATTTTGGAGCCGCTCGTTGCCACCTTCGCGCTCAGCATTTTCATCGGCTGGCTGTTGATCATCAGCGGAATCGTCGGCCTCTTCTCAACCTTCAAAATGCGTCCCGCGCCGGGTTTTTGGTGGTCGCTTATTTCGGCGATCTTGGCGATCGTCGTCGGCGGCCTATTAATCTGGCATCCGGTCGCCGGCGTCTTCTCGCTCACCCTGGCGCTCATCATTTTTTTCATCATCGAGGGCATCGCTTCGATCATGTTCGCCCTCGAATATCGGCGCAACCTGCCGGCGCGCTGGGGCTGGATGGTCGTCAGCGGCATCGTCGATTTGATTCTGGCCGCGATCATTCTCCTGGGGCTCCCGGGTTCGGCGCTTTGGGCGCTCGGCCTTCTGCTCGGCATCAATATGGTTTTTGGCGGCGTAACGCTCATCGTGATGGCGCTCGACGCGCGCCAACTTCTGCC
>JBOHJJ010000065.1:0-3084 GCA_050728495.1 Methylovirgula sp. | reverse complement strand
TTCAGCAGCGCGATCATCGGGGTCGGCTGCGGAAACTCGAAGCTCAGCTCGGATCCGACAAAGATACGTACCATGGCTCCGTCCGGTGAAGGCGCAGAATCCCTCGGGCTTCAGGTGCGAGAACCGTGCCATGCTGGCCGCGGCGTCTCAGCCGCGTTGCCTCCCCGCAAGGGGAAGCGAATACCGCAACAAGCGGCGAAGATGTATGAAGATGTATAAAGCCAGATCTTACCCGATTGCGCCGTGGCAATGTTTGTATTTCTTGCCGGAGCCGCACGGGCAAGGCTCATTGCGCCCGACCTTGCCCCAGGTGGAAGGATCGTTGGCGGTGCGGGCCGCGCGCCGCTCCGGCTGGACCGGCGCGGCCTGTGCTTCGGGCTCGAAGCCTTCGGGAGAAGGAGCGGACCCTGCAGACGTCAACGCCTCGATGAGCCTGGCGGAATTGTTCAGCGCTTCGAAATTCGCCGTCTGCAGCGGCGGCGCCGGCTCTGCCGGCTCATAGGCGATTTCGACGCGATTTAATTCGGAAGTGGTCGTCTCGCGCAGATGTGTGATGAGCTCGTCGAAGAGATCGAACGCCTCCGACTTATACTCGTTCAGCGGATCGCGCTGCGCCATGCCGCGCCAACCGATGACCTGGCGCAGATAATCGAGCGTCACGAGATGTTCGCGCCACAGATGATCGAGCGCCTGCAGCACGATCTGCTTTTCGATGTAGCGCATGAGATCGGCGCCGTTCTTCTCGACGCGCGCCGCATAGGCCACGTCCGCCGCCTTCTGAATGCGTTCGCGTATTTCTTCGTCGGTGATGCCCTCTTCCTGCACCCACTCGGCGAAGGGCAGCGTAACGTTGAAACCGGTCTGCGCGGTCTGCGTCAGCGTTTCGACGTCCCACGCCTCGGGATAGGTGTCAGGCGGCGCGTATTTGGCGACGATATCGTCGACGACGCCCTGGCGCATGTCGGTAATCATATCTTCGAGCGAACTCTGCCCCATCATCTCGCGGCGCTGCTCGAAGACGACCTTGCGTTGGTCGTTCATCACGTTGTCGTATTTGAGGATGTTCTTGCGGATGTCGAAGTTGCGCGCTTCGACCTTTTGCTGCGCCTTCTCGAGCGCTTTGTTGATCCACGGATGGACGATCGCCTCGCCGTCCTTGAGGCCGAGCTTGACGAGCATCGAATCCATCCGGTCCGATCCGAAAATGCGCATCAGGTCGTCCTTCAACGACAGGAAGAACTTGGAGCGGCCCGGATCGCCCTGGCGGCCGGAGCGGCCCCGCAACTGATTGTCGATGCGTCGGCTTTCATGGCGTTCGGTGCCGATGATGTAGAGGCCGCCGGCCTTGACCGCGAGTTCGTGGAAATGCGCGACTTCAGCGCGGATCTCGGCGTCCTTGGCGTCGCGCTCCGGGCCTTCCGGCAAGCTGGCGCACTCATGCGCGACGCGCATCTCGACGTTGCCGCCAAGCTGGATGTCGGTGCCGCGACCGGCCATGTTGGTGGCAACCGTGATCGCCCCCGGCACGCCGGCTTCGGCGACGATATAGGCCTCCTGCTCGTGAAACCGCGCGTTGAGCACGGCGAAGAGTTTCGACGGTTTGCCGGAACGCGCCGCGGCGTAGAGCTTCTGTAAGGCGGTCGGTTCGGTAATGTCGATGTGCCGATAGCCGCGCTTGGTCAGATACTCGGCAAGCTGCTCGGACTTCTCGATCGAGGTCGTGCCGACCAGCATCGGCTGCAATTTCGTGTTGGCGGCATCGATCTCCTGGGCGATCGCCTCGAGCTTCTCTTCGTAAGAGCGATAGACCTCGTCGTCCTCATCGGTGCGCCGCACCGGCTGGTTTGTCGGGATCTCAACGACGTCGAGCTTGTAGATCTCGGCAAACTCTTCGGCCTCTGTCGCCGCCGTGCCGGTCATGCCGGAGATCTTGTCGTAGAGCCGGAAGTAATTTTGGAAGGTAATCGAGGCGAGCGTGGCGTTCTCGGGTTGCACCGTCACCCGCTCTTTGGCTTCGAGCGCCTGATGCAATCCTTCCGAATAGCGCCGCCCGGGCATCATCCGGCCGGTGAATTCGTCGATGATCACTACCTCGTCGTTGCGGACGATGTAGTCCTTGTCGCGTTGAAACAGTTTGTGGGCGCGTAATCCCTGATTGACGTGGTGCACGATCGTAACGTTGACGGCGTCGTAGAGGGAAGTTTCGTTCAGCATGCCTGCCTCGGCAAGCAATTCCTCCATGTGCTCGTTGCCCGCTTCCGTAAGATTCACCGTGCGCTGTTTCTCGTCGAGCTCGTAGTCTTCCGCTTTGAGCCCCGGAACGAGCTTGTCGATGGAATTGTAGAGGTCCGACCTGTCGTCGGAGGGCCCGGAAATGATGAGCGGCGTGCGCGCCTCGTCGACCAAGATCGAGTCGACTTCGTCGACGATCACGAACTTGTGCCCGCGCTGTACCATGTGGGCGAGCTCGTATTTCATATTGTCGCGCAGATAGTCGAAGCCGAACTCGTTGTTGGTGCCGTAGGTGATGTCGGCGGCATAGGCTTCGCGCCTCTGGTCGTCTTCCTTGCCGTGGACGATCGTGCCGACCGTCAGCCCGAGGAAATTATAGATGCGGCCCATCCATTCAGCATCGCGGCGAGCCAGATAATCGTTGACGGTAACGACATGCACGCCGGTGCGCGGCAGCGCGTTGAGATAGGCGGCGAGCGTCGCCACCAGCGTCTTGCCTTCGCCGGTGCGCATCTCGGCGATCGTACCTTCGTGGAGGACCATGCCGCCGATGAGCTGGACATCGAAATGGCGCTGCCCGAGCACGCGCTTGGCGGCCTCGCGCACCGTCGCGAAAGCGGGCACCAGAAGCGCATCGAGATTCTCGCCCGCATCGAACCGAGCGCGGAACGCGTCCGTTTGGGCGCGCAGTTCGGCGTCTGTCAGCTTGGCGATCTCCGGCTCGAGTGCATTGACGGCCACGACCTTCGGCCCATACGTCTTCAGCCGACGATCGTTGGCCGAGCCGAAAATCTTCATTGCGACGCTGGTGAACATTCAGGAAACCTTTCGCGGCCAGCGGCCGCCCGGATC
>JBOHJJ010000064.1:0-2448 GCA_050728495.1 Methylovirgula sp. | reverse complement strand
GTTTATCCTTCCAATTCTCGGTGGTCGCCAGGCGCAGGTTCGCCACCGTCATGCCTGAAGGCATGGCCCGCGTCTCCGGGTCTGCGCCCAGATGCCCGATCAGAATCACCTTGTTGACGCCGCGCGCCATGGCTGCCGCCGTGAATTCGCTGAGGGAAACCCCATTGTAGTGCTTTTGAGCGCTTTCGGCGGAAGCGTTTATAGTGGCTCTTTGGCCCATTACGCGTTCGCCACACCAGACTCGCAGCAGGACATGCAGACCATCCGCATACGCGGCGCGCGCACCCATAACCTGCGCAACATCGACCTGACGTTGCCGCGGGAACGGCTGACCGTGATCACGGGTCTGTCTGGCTCGGGCAAGTCCTCGCTGGCCTTCGACACGCTGTACGCCGAAGGTCAGCGGCGCTACGTCGAGTCGCTCTCGGCCTATGCCCGGCAGTTCCTGGAAATGACGCAGAAGCCGGACGTCGATCAGATCGACGGGCTCTCGCCGGCGATTTCCATCGAGCAGAAGACCACGTCGAAGAACCCGCGCTCCACCGTCGGCACGGTCACCGAGATCTACGATTACATGCGGCTTTTGTGGGCGCGCGTCGGCATTCCCTATTCGCCGACGACGGGTCTTCCGATCGAAAGCCAGACGGTGAGCCAGATGGTCGATCGCGTGCTCGCTCTGCCGGAGCGCACGCGCCTCTATCTGCTAGCGCCGGTGGTGCGCGGCCGCAAAGGCGAATACCGCAAGGAGATCGCCGAATATATGAAGCGCGGCTTCCAGCGCCTGAAGATCGATGGGCAGTTCTACGAGATCTCGGAGACGCCGGCGCTCGACAAGAAGCTCAAGCACGACATCGAGGTGGTGGTCGATCGCATCGCCGTGCGTCCCGATATGGGCGCGCGGCTCGCGGAGAGTTTCGAGACGGCGCTCGATCTCGCCGATGGCATCGCGCTCATCGAATTCGCCGATGAAAAGGAGAACGGCAAGCCCAAGCAGATCGTCTTCTCCTCGAAATTCGCCTGTCCGGTTTCCGGCTTCACGATCCCTGAGATCGAGCCGCGGCTCTTCTCGTTCAACAATCCGTTCGGCGCGTGCCCGGTCTGCGATGGCCTCGGGAGTGAAGAGACGGTCGATGCCGAACTTGTCGTGCCCGATCCGAAGCTCACCTTGCGTAAGGGCGCCATCGCGCCGTGGGCGCGCTCGACTTCGCCTTATTATCTGCAAACGCTCGAGTCGCTCGCGAAACATTATAAGTTCCGGCTCGATACACCGTTCGAGGATCTGCCGGAGAGGGCGCAGGAGATTATTCTCTATGGGTCGGGCGAGGAGGAGATTCGCTTCTCCTACAATGACGGTCTGCGCTCCTATGACGTGAAAAAGCCGTTCGAAGGCGTCATCAGCAATCTCGAGCGCCGCTATCACGAGACGGAAAGCGAGTGGGCGCGCGAGGACATCGCGCGGTTCATGACGGCGACGCCGTGCAGCGCCTGCAAGGGCTATCGGCTGAAGCCCGAGGCGCTGGCAGTGAAGATCGACCATAAGCACGTTGGCGAAGTGGCCGATCTCTCGGTGCGCGAGGCGCGCCGCTGGTTCGCGGATCTGCCCGACAAACTCGACGCGAAGCGCGGCGAGATCGCCAAGCGAATTCTGAAGGAGATCGGTGAACGGCTGCGGTTTCTCATGGATGTCGGCCTCGATTATCTGACGCTCTCGCGCGCCTCCGGCACGCTGTCAGGCGGCGAGAGCCAACGCATTCGGCTCGCTTCGCAGATCGGCTCGGGTCTCAGCGGCGTGCTCTATGTGCTCGACGAGCCGTCGATCGGACTGCACCAGCGCGACAACGCCAAGCTGCTCGAAACGCTGCGCCGGCTGCGCGATCTCGGCAACAGCGTCATCGTCGTCGAGCACGACGAAGACGCCATTCTGGCCGCCGACCACGTGGTCGACGTGGGCCCCGGTGCCGGCATCCATGGCGGCGAGATCGTCGCGCAAGGCGCGGCCGCCGAGATCATGGCCGATCCGAAGTCGCTCACCGGCCAATATCTATCCGGGCAACGGCAGGTGCCGCTGCCGCGCGCGCGGCGCGAGCCGCAGCCGGGACGCAAGCTCAAAATCGTCGGCGCCAGCGGCAACAATCTGAAACATCTGTCGGTCGATATTCCGCTCGGCCTCTTCACTTGCGTTACCGGAGTCTCCGGCGGTGGCAAATCGACCTTGATCCTCGATACGCTTTACCGGGCCGCGGCGCGGCGCCTCAACGGGGCGCTCGAACATCCGGCACCTTTCGAAGCGATCGAAGGATTGCAGCATCTCGATAAGGTGATCGACATCGACCAATCCCCGATTGGCCGCACGCCGCGTTCCAATCCCGCGACCTACACGGGCGCGTTCACGCCGATCCGCGATTGGTTCACGGGCCTGCCCGAGGCCAAGGCGCGCGGTTATCAGCC
>JBOHJJ010000063.1:0-16695 GCA_050728495.1 Methylovirgula sp. | reverse complement strand
GTGCTCACCGATTCGCGCGACGCTGCGCTTGCCAACGCTTTGCAGCATGAGCTGCAGACGGTGAGTGTGCATTAGGACAATCCGTAGGGAGTTGTGCTTGCGGTGCCCAAGGCCGGACTTTCGTCCGGCCTTTTTGCGATCTAGAACAGCCCAAAGAAGGGTTTGTCATTGCCCGCTGCTTCGCCGCCGTTGGGGATCGAGGCCGGCGGCAGGAGGCCGCCGTCGTCGTGGGGATTGCTGGGGGAGCTGCGCGTTGGCCCAACTGCTATCGGCTGGGGGCTCGGCGCCGCAGCCCGGTTCTGGGTCGGCCTGGCGAAGAAGTTGAATAGGCTCGCGACGGGGTTGGCGCTGGATCCTCGCCAAATGCCGCCCGGCAATCCTTGCGGCGGCACGCCTCGATGAGCGACCCGCATGAACCTCGACCAGATCTCCACCGGCAGACCGCCACCCGAGACCCGCTTCGTCGGCGAATTGTCGTCGTTGCCGACCCAGATTCCGGTGACGATATGGCTCGTGTAGCCGACGAACCAGGCATCGCGCCAATCCTGGCTGGTGCCGGTCTTGCCGGCGGCTTCCCAATCCGGCAATTCCGCCCGCCGCGCTGTGCCGCTGAGCAAGGTCTCTCTCAGCATCGTATTCATCATCGCCACATATTCGGGCGCGACGACACGCGTTTCGGTCGGTTCCTTGCGCCGATAGAGAAGCCGGCCCGACGCGGTACGCACTCTGGTGATGATGTAGGGCGTTGCCTCAAAGCCGCCGTTCGCAAACGGCGCATAGGCGGCGACAAGTTCGAGCGGAGTGACTTCCGAAGTGCCGAGTGCAATCGACGGATTGGCCTGGAGATTGGACGCGATCCCCAGGCGATGCGCGGTCTTGATGACCGCGCTGGGCCCGACTTCCAGGCAGAGCCGCACGGCGACCGTATTGAGCGACAGCGAAAGCGCCGTGGTGAGCGTTACCGGCCCCATGTATTGATGATGGTAATCTTCGGGCTGCCAGCCGTGCACGTCGATCGGCGCGTCATCGCGCAGCGTGTTGGGGGTTAGTCCACGTTCGAGCGCCGTCAGATAGACGAATGGTTTGAAAGCTGAGCCGGGCTGGCGTTTGGCGGCCACGGCGCGGTTGAATTGGCTCTCGGCGTAGCTGCGCCCGCCGACGAGGGCGACGAGCGCGCCGCTCGGATCGAGGGCGACGAGCGCGCCTTGGCTCACCTCGAATTTCTTGCCCTTGGCATCGAGCTCTCCGGTTAGCGCCCTTTCCGCCGCCTCCTGCAACGGCGCGCTGATCGTGGTTGAGACGACGATATCCTCGTTGATGGCGCCAATCGTGTCGTTGAGCTGGTCCATCACGTAATCGGCGACGTAGTTAATCGAGCCGCCGCTCTTCTCTTTGACCGGTTCGGCCGGGTGCGCCAGGGCGTACTTCGCCGTCGCCGCCGTGATGTAGCCTTCCTGCTCCATCGCATTGACGACCTCGCCGGCGCGCTCGATCGCGGCACTGAGATTGTGGTTCGGCGCAAGCCGCGTCGGCGCTTTCATGAGGCCGGCGAGCATGGCGGCCTCGGACAGATTGACGGTGCGCGCGCTGTGGCCGAAATATTTTTGCGAAGCCGCTTCGACGCCGAACGCACCCGAGCCAAAATAGACGCGGTTCAAATAGAGTTCGAGGATCTGGTCCTTCGAATATTTGTGCTCGAGCCAAACCGCCAGGATGGCCTCCTGGATCTTGCGCGACAGCGTGCGTTCTTGCGTGAGGAACAGGTTTTTGGCGAGTTGCTGGGTGATGGTCGAGCCGCCTTCCATTTCGCCATGCCCGATCACATCGCGGATCACGGCGCGCAGAATGCCGAGCGGATCGATGCCCCAATGCTCGTAGAAACGACGATCCTCAATCGCGATGAACGCCTTGGGAAGATAGTCGGGCAGTTCCGAGAGAGGGATGGCCGCTCCGCCGGTATCGCCGCGGTTGGCGAGCAAGGTGCCGTCGTCGCCGAGGATGGCGATGTTGGGCGGCCGCTTCGGCACCGCAAGTTCGTCGATGGGCGGCAGCTGCGCGGCGTTATAGACGATGAGCCCAGTTGCGCCGACCGCGCCCCAAATGCCGAGCATCAGCGACCAGTAGAACAGCGCGCCAAAAAGTGAGCCGTGCTTTTTCTTCTTGCGGCGGCGACGCGGTCGCTCGCGGTCGCCGGGGCCTAAGGTCGGTTCACGCCGCTGGAAGCTCGCCATACCCGTGCGCCTACCGTCGAGTCCCGCTCTCGCCAGCGCGGTTTTCACCGAAAGCCTAGAGCGGCGGGATTAAGGGGGGGTAAAGTGGCCTGCCGTGCCGAAACTGAACGAGACTGCCGCGGTTTGCGCAGGGAAACCTGGGCATTCGGCCGCCCGGCGCTTGCGATTTGCGCATGGCCGCGTCAGAGTTGTGCGCCCGCGGCGCCCCTTGGCCGGCTCCGGACGCGTTGCTCAGATTGGGTTCGTCTCATGCAAGTCACTCTCGAAAGGGCCGCTCTCCTAAAGGCGCTCGGCCACGTGCATCGCGTTGTTGAGCGGCGCACGACGATCCCGATCCTCTCCAATGTGCTCGTCTCGGCGGCGCCTGGCTCGGTGCTGCTCAAAGCCACCGACCTCGATCTTGAAGTTACCGAACGTCTGCCCGCCGACGTAGCCCAGCCGGGCGCGACCACGCTACCCGCGCATATTCTGTACGAGATCGTCCGCAAGCTGCCGGAAGGCGCGCAGGTTTCACTTGAAGGCGGAGAAGATGCGGGGCAATTGCTGCTGCGCTCCGGCCGCTCGCGCTTCCAGCTTCAGGCGCTGCCGGAAAGCGATTTCCCGGACCTCGCGGCCGGCGATTTCACACATCAATTCAAATTGCCCGCCGGCGACGTAAAGAAGCTCATCGACAAAACGCAATTCGCGATCTCCAACGAAGAGACGCGCTATTATCTGAACGGCATTTATGTTCACTCGGTCGAGTCCGAGGGCCGCACGATGCTGCGCGCCGTGGCGACCGACGGGCATCGGTTGGCGCGCATCGAAATCGCCGCCCCGCCCGGCTCGGCCGGCATGCCGGGTATCATCATTCCGCGCAAGGCCGTCACCGAGGTGCAGAAGCTCATCGAGGATTTGGCGCATGAAGTGACGATCGAGATCTCGCCGACCAAAGCGCGTTTCAGCTTCGACGACGTGGTGCTGACGACCAAGCTCATCGACGGTACGTTTCCCGACTACATGCGCGTCATTCCGGCTGGCAACGACAAATTTCTCACTGTCGAGCGCGAACTATTCCAGCAGGCCGTCGACCGCGTTTCGACGATCTCTTCGGAGCGCGGCCGGGCTGTCAAACTCGCCATGGCCGACGGCAAGCTCACGCTGTCGGTCAATAATCCCGATTCCGGCTCGGCGGTCGAGGAACTCGAAGTCGATTACGCTGCCGCGCCGCTCGATATCGGTTTCAATGCCCGCTACCTGCTCGACATTACAAACCAGCTCGACGGCGACACCGCGCTCTTCAAACTCGCCGATCCGGGCTCGCCGACCGTGGTGCTCGACCGCGAGGGCGCCTCCGCGCTCTACGTGCTGATGCCGATGCGGGTTTAAGCGCAAGCCGGCATTGCGCTCATTGCCCGGCTGCCGGGGACGGCGTCGTTTTGGCGAGATAATTTTTCAAGAGCACGGCGCGGGCGCGGTTGGCGATCGCGGTCGGATGGCCGTCACCGGGAATGCTGAGGGCGGTCCCCGGCGGAAAATCCTTCGGCGAGAGCGTCGCGTCGATCACCTCGATGCCGGACTGGCGCAGCCTCTCCTTGATCTGCGCATCGGTGAACCCGGACTTGGCAAGATAAGGATTACTCCCGGACATGTAGAGCACGATCAGCCGGCCGCCGTATTTTTGTTTGACGAGTTCGGCGCAGCGCCGCAACTCCGCAAGATAGATCTCGACGTCCCCGCGTCCGACAGAATCCGCAATACGCAGAAACCGGCGGAACGACGCGCTACTTAGGAAGGCATCCTGGAAGAAACGAGCCAGTCCCTGTCGGCAGGGGCCGACGAAGACGGGATCGCCGCCACGCAGTTCGTAGCGCGGCGCCCGTGCCATGAAATCGTCGCGGCACGAAGCCCGCCCGGCGTGCCATGCCACCGTTAGATAGACGAAGCGCTTCGTGCCTCTGAGAAGCGGGTCGAACATGCCGGTTTGGAGCGCCCGCAAGAATTGCTGCGGCCCGTATCCCAAAAAACCGAAATTGAGAACGCGCGTTTTGCGCCCTGTGAGATCGGCATAGTCTTGCGGCAAAGTCTCGGAGTCAGCCAAACCCTCGCCGAACGTGAATGAACCGCCGAAGAAGGCGACAGCGGGCTCAGCCGAGCCCGATAGGGTGCGTCGCAGCAGATGATCGTCGATCGTATAATCGACACTGTAGATCAGCTTCCCATTCGCAGCCGTTTTATAGCTGTGATAAACGCCGGGCGCCGAAGGGCCCCAGCCGAGAACGGGACGGGAGACCGAAAAGCCGCGCGCATAATGAGCATCGTTGGCTTCCGTCATCGCAGAAGCAAATTCGATCGCGGCCAAGCCGAAGATCGTCGCAGCAACCACGGTCGCCGTGTTCCTCCAGGAGCCGCGCAAGCCGACGGCGAGATCGGCGACAAGCAGGAAGGCAAGGAATTCGTAGAGGCTGCGCGTGTATTTTGAGTAGGCGACGACCGTGACGAGATAGGCCGCGGCGAAGAGAACGATCGGCACCAGCACGAAGACGACAAAGAAACGTCGGAGACGAGGCGACATTGAAAGCCTTCTCAGTCCGGATCAAAGGAATGTTTGTAGTCGCGCGCCAGCACCGGGTTCTGCTGGTCCTTGCGTAGAATGCAGTTGCCGATGGCGAGGAATTCGATCTCCGTGCCCATGAAGCAGGCGAAGGCGTCCTCCGGCGTACAGACGATCGGCTCGCCGCGCACGTTGAAGCTTGTATTGACCAGCACCGGGCAGCCGGTCAACTCCTCGAACCGGCTGATGAGCGCGTGGTAGCGCGGGTTTGTTTCTTTGTGCACCGTCTGGATGCGCGCCGAATAATCGACGTGGGTGACGGCCGGAATATCGGAACGAAGCACGTTCAGTTTGTCGATGCCGAAGAGCGCCTGTTCCGCGCCGGTCATCTTGCGGCAGTGCGAGGCTTTGATGTCGGCGACGAGCAGCATGTACGGGGAATCCGCGTCGAGCTCGAACCAGTCGGCGATGCGCTCGCGCAGCACCGAAGGCGCAAAGGGCCGGAAGCTCTCGCGATATTTCACTTTCAGATTGAGCGCCTTTTGCATGCTCGGCGAGCGTGGATCGCCGAGGATCGAACGCGCGCCCAGCGCTCGCGGGCCGAACTCCATGCGACCTTGATGCCAGCCGACCGCCTGACCGGCGACGAGCGCGGCGGCCGTGCGCTCGATGAGCGCATCGTCGTTCACCACCTCGTAGGTCGCGCCCGCCGCCTGCAGCCGCCGTTCGATGTCGGCTTGCGCGTAGCAGGGGCCGAGATAGGCGCCCTGCATGGAATCGGGGCGCTTCACGGCGAGCTTGCGGGTCTTGTCGCGCCGCTCGTCGTAATAGCCGGCATAGGCGGCGCCGAGCGCGCCGCCGGCGTCGCCCGCAGCCGGCTGGATGAAGATTTCGTCGAAACGCCCGTCGCGCAGCACTTTGCCGTTGGCGACGCAGTTCAAGGCGACGCCGCCGGCAAGGCAGAGTTTCTTCAGCCCCGTCTCGGCCGAAAGCGCCCGCGTCAGCCGCAGCACCACCTCGTCCGTTGCTGCCTGGATCGAGGCGGCAAGATCCATGTGGCGCTGCTCGAGCAATTCGTCGGGCCGACGCGGCGGAGCGCCGAACAAAGCGTCAAAGCGGTGATCGGTCATGGTAAGGCCGGTGCAAAACGAGAAATAATCGAGGTTGAGCTTGAACGAACCGTCCGACTTCACATCGAGCAGATGCTCGAAGATCGTTTGCACGTATTTCGGCTCGCCATAGGGCGCGAGCCCCATCACCTTGTATTCGCCGGAATTGACTTTGAACCCCGTGTAATAGGTGAAGGCCGAATAGAGCAGGCCCAGCGAATGCGGAAAGCGGATTTCTTTGACGATGTTGAGATCGTCGCCCTGCCCGATCGCGGCGGTGGTCGTAGCCCATTCGCCGACGCCGTCCATGGTGAGCACCAGGGCCGAGGAAAACGGTGCCGGATAATAGGCCGAGGCGGCATGTGAATAATGATGTTCGCAGAAGTTGAGCTTTCCCTTGTCGCCGAGCGCCGGATCGATCGCGGCGAGCTCGCGCAACAGAAGATCGCGTTGGAAAAGTTTTTCGCCGATCCATAGCGGCATCGCCTTGCGAAACGATGCAAAGCCGTGCGGCGCGAAAGCGACGTAGGTCTCGAGCAGCCGCTCAAACTTCAGGAACGGCTTCTCGTAGAAGACAACTTTGTCGATCGAGCCGCCCTCGGCTTCTTCGAGGCAATAGGCGACGGCGTTGGCGGGGAAACTCGGATCGTGTTTCTTGCGCGTGAAGCGCTCTTCCTGGGCCGCGGCGAGGATCTGGCCGTCGCCGATCAACGCCGCGGCGCTGTCGTGATAGAACGCCGAGATACCGAGGACGCGCATCTCGAAAGGATCAGAACAACGTGTAGATAAACGGCGCCACGACCGATCCTTGGCTCAGCACGAACAATCCGCCGAAAATGAGGAACAGAACCAGCAGCGGCACCAACCAGAATTTCTTGCGGGTGCCCAAGAATTCGAGAAGCTCCGCGAAAACCGACATTCCTTCCCCCTAGAATTGTTTGCGCATCGTTCCGGGCGCGGGTCCCGGCGTGCGCTCGTCCCAATATGTCGCGGCTTGCGGCGCGCGTTTGAGGCCGAGCAAATCTTCGCCCCGCTTGCGCAGCATGAAGCCGACCGGAACGACGGCGCCGAAGAACAATAGGCCCATCACGATTGGGCTCACGATGGTGTTCAAAGCAAGGCCGAATTTGAACCAGGCGCGGTTCGCCGGGCCAAGTACGACGGGAAAGAAGAGCCCGGCTGCGAGGAGGCAAAGCGCTGCGGCCAGCAGCCACCAGCGCGGCGCGTGGTGGTGGACAAGCGGCCAGATGGCCAGGAACGCCAGGATCAGGCCGAGCGTGACGCCGAACTTGCGGTCCGACCCGGCGGCCGCTTCGCGAAAACTCCGGACCGTTTCGTGTGTCTGCATGGCTTCGCGTCCCGCGGATTTCAAGCACGTCCTGCGCGGCAAAGCTATAAGCTGTTTCGCGAGGCGCTCCAAATAGCTGAAATCGGGCGGCGGCTTTCTCGAATGCCTGCGATCGTCAGTTGAACAAATACTGTTCGCCCACCGTCGTGCCGAGGCGGGTATTGTCCTCGACGAAGGCGGTGACGAACTCGTGCAGGCCGGACTGGAAAATCTCTTTCGTGCTCGATTCCATCAGCCGTGCCAAGACGGCGTGGGCATGGCGCTGCGCGACGCCTTTGTGGCCATAGGCTTTGCCGATCGAGTCCAGGAATCGCACGATATTCTCGTAGCAGGCGGTGAGCGAACGCGGCATCTCGGAGCGCAGGATCAAAAGATCGGCGATGAGCCACGGCTTCAGGCTTGCGCGATAGACCCAGTGATAGGCGGTGAGCGCCGAGACGGCGCGCAAGATCGCCGCCCACTGGAAATAATCGACCGAACCGCCGACCGCCTCCGTTTCCGGCAGCAGGATGTTGTATTTGACGTCGAGAATGCGGGCGGTGTTGTCAGCGCGCTCGATGTAGAGGCCGAGGCGCGAGAACCAATAGGCGTCGTTGCGCAGCATGGTGCGGTGGGCGGCGCCGTCGTAGTCGAGCGAGGCCTTTTTGACGAATTCCAGAAAGCGGGTCGATTGCTCGCGGTCGTAGCCGCGCGCGTTGCTCATCACGTGCCGCCTGAGCTCGATCCAGGCGCCGTTGATCGCATCCCACATTTCGACGGTCAACGCGGTGCGCACGGCACGCCCATTGGTGCGCGCCTTCTCGATGCAATTGCGGATCGAGGACGAATTGTCCTTCGAGAACATCAGATAATCGACGACGCCGGCTTCCTCGGCGGCGGCGTGCGTCGCGTGGAATCCTTCGGCCGCACCGGAAGCTTCGAGCGTGCTGTCCCATTCGGTTCCGGATCCCGTCTGCGAAGTCGGCACCGCGGTCAGCCGCCGCGTCGCGTCGATGAGGCGGGCGAGGAAATCGGCGCGTTCCATGTAGCGCGCGAGCCAATAGAGATTGTCGGCGGTGCGTGAGAGCATGATCGATCCGTGACGACCGAGACTATTGGCCCAAAGCTTCCGGCGTCCGCAGCGATTTGCCAAGTGCGCCGCACGGCAAATTTTCGAGGCGCGCGTCGTCGATGATCCAGGTGTCCTTCGTTCCCCCGCCCTGGCAGGAATTGACGACCAGCGATCCTTCTTTGAGCGCCACCCGCGTGAGCCCGCCGGGCACGACACGAATACCGTCGGAACCGGAGAGAACGAACGGCCGCAGATCGACGTGGCGTGGCGCAACTCCCGTCTCGAAGGAGGTCGGGCAGGTCGAAAGCGCAAGCGTCGGCTGGGCGATGAAGTTGTCCGGCTTGCGGGAGAGCTTTTCGCGGAACAGCGCGATCTCCTCGCGCGTCGCATGCGGGCCGATCAACATGCCAAAGCCGCCCGAACCGTTGACCTCCTTGACGACGAGCTCCGGCAGATGGTCGAGGACATAGGCGAGCGCCTGGGGCTCGCGGCAGCGCCAGGTCGGGACGTTTTTTAGAATCGGCTTCTCGCCGAGATAGAACTCGATGATTTCGGGCACATAGCTGTAGATCGCCTTGTCGTCGCCGATTCCGGTGCCGACTGCGTTGGTGAGGGTCACATTGCCGGAAATATAGGCATTGAACAGACCCGGCACCCCGAGCGCCGAATCCGGCCGGAAGGCGAGTGGATCCAGGAAGGCGTCATCGATCCGCCGGTAGATCACGTCGACGCGTTTGGGTCCTTCGGTCGTCCGCATATAGACGATATCGTCGCGCACCAGCAGGTCGCGGCCTTCGACGAGTTCGACCCCCAGCTTGTCGGCCAGAAAGGAATGTTCGTAATAGGCGGAATTAAACTGCCCGGGCGTGAGCAGCACGATCGTCGGCTCGCCCCGCGCCGCGCGCGGCACGACCGAGCGCAGCGTGGCTAACAAAGCATCGGGATAGTTCTCGACCGGCGCGACCCGACATTCGGCGAAGAGATCGGGCGCGAGCCGCATCATGACCTCGCGGTTCTCGAGCATGTAAGAGACGCCCGACGGGGTGCGCAGATTATCTTCGAGGACATAGAAATCGCCTTCGTCGATGCGCACGATGTCGATCCCGGCGATGTGAACGTGAATGTCGTGGGGGACGCGTTGGCCTGCCATCTCCGGCTGGTAATAGGGATTGGCCAGCACGATCTCGCTCGGCATGGCGCCGCTTTTTAGGATCTCCTGCGCGCCATAAACGTCGGCAATGAAGATGTTTAGGGCTTTGGCCCGCTGCCGCAACCCGGCTTCGAGCCGCGTCCACTCGGAGCGGCCGATGACGCGCGGTACAATGTCGAAGGGGATCAGCCGCTCCCCCGCATCTTTGTCGCCATGGACGGCAAAGGTAATGCCGATGCGGCGAAACAGAAGTTCGGCCTGGGCACGGCGCGAGGCGAGGAGGTCGTCCGGCGTTTCAGCGAGCCAGCGGGCGACTTTGCCATAGACGGCGCGGATCTGGCCGTCGGCCAGCGTCATTTCATCAAAGCACTGCGGCATGTTCCGCCTATCCGGCTCGCTGTAACTCCCCCGCCGCGCTGAGTTTCTAGCAAAATCGATGCTAGTTGAAGGAGTTCCTCCGCGGTTGAACGGCTGCAGGGCGTAAGTTCGAGGAAAGCCCTACCTGGCTCGAAACTTGGCGTGCGCCATCGGTAAATTCCACCACTGAAGCTCTGCTGAGCAGTACCTGGTCGGCTCAGTCGCCGCTTGGCCGCGGCGCCAAATCCGCCGCGCAAACCATGCGCTGCCTTTCCGTATCGAGCGGGGCCACCGTCGGCCTCGGGCGTCGGAACGAAGATGGTCTGGCAGTTCGGCCGTTTCGGTCGATTCCGTCAGGCTGCGGACGAGCGACAAATCATTTACCTGACCATTAATCGCGCGCACTGGCGGTCAAGTCGTTGGACTCGAGTCGCAGCGCGAGTTCCACTTTGCGCGTATAGCCGTAAAGGTCGTCGCGCACTTGCAGATGGCCGGCGTCATCCACATAGGTGGTGAAATACTCGATGTAGATCGGCAGCGGCCTCGGTAGATAGACGTAGCGCTCTTCGCTACCGATTAGGCCTTTGATCTTCGCCTCGGGCCAATGGGGGCCGAGCACCGTTTGCGCCAACTCGAACGGCTGCTGGATGCGCACGCAACCATGGCTGAAGTCGCGCCGCTCGGCAGTGAAGAGATTGCGCATCGGCGTATCGTGCAGATAGACCGAATATCGATTGGGGAACATGAATTTGATCAGGCCGAGCGCGTTCCGCTCGCCGGGCGGCTGGCGCACGACGAGCCGCCCGTTCCGCATGAAGACCTCGTATCCCATCTCGGTCAGATAATTCGGATCGGTCGCCAGATGCGGCAACATTTCCTTGCGGACGATCGAGGCCGGCACATTCCAAGACGGATTGACGATCAGAAACTTTATGGTGTCGGAGAAGACAGGAGTCGGCGTATCCGGCTTGCCGACGATCACCTTGTGGCGTTCGACGACTTTGCCGTCCTCCACGACGTCCGCGGTGAAATCCGGGATGTTCACTTCGATTCGGTTCGCGCCCAACCGGCGCGGCATCCAGCGCCATAGCTCCATATTGGCGATGATCTCGTTCTCGAGCCGCGCGGGATCGGCGAGCGCGGCAACGGTGCGCCTCGTCAATACGCCGGAAGGCCGTAGCCCTGCTTCGCTTTGGAAGTCCGCGACCGCCGCCGCAACCTGCCCGTCATAGACGAGGTTGTGCGCGCCAGCCAGTTCGAGCCCGAAGCGCGCGCGGATCAGCGGCACGCGCGGATCGCGCATCCCGACACGCAGCGAGCGTCCTGGCGGTATGGCGACGCTTTTGCCCGACTTAGCGCTGCTGCGCAGTTCGATGAGCTTCTCGCGCAAGGCACGGTAGGACTTTTGCTGGGGATTGAAGCTTTGCAGCATCGCACCACTATCGGTGCCGGTCGCCGCGACCGCGGCAAGAATCAAGGTGGGATCGAGAAGATCGGGCTTGGTACCGATCAAATCCGAGATCGTCTGCGGATCGACGCGGCTGCCCGAAGCTTCTCGGCCGTAGGCGACGACCGCGGCCGATAAAGCGACATCCGCCGCCGCGAGCTTGTCGGGACCGCCGACAAACGCCGGAACCGGCAGTCCGGACAGATCGAGCCCGTCGTCGCCGGCGCGGGCGAGCCGCGCCAAGGCCGGCGCGACCGCGTCGTTCGGCTCGCCGTTCTCGATCCACAGCGGCGCATCGTCGCGCGCCGCGTAATAGGCGGCGATCGCCGTGTGTTCCTTGCGTAGCTCCTCTTTCGCATCTTTGCCGTCGGAATTGATGAGAGCCTCGAGCGCGGCCTTGATGAGATCGGCGCTAGCGGCCGCAGGGCTCGTTGCCGGCGCGGCCAGCACGGGCGCCGGCGTGGGGCCGGCCGAGGTGGCGGTGGGTGGCGGCGCGGGACTTGGCGATGCCCCCACTGGCTCTGCCAATGAACTCGGTTCGGGAGCCGACAGGGTATCGGGCGAGCCTGAATTCCCCGGCGACGCGGCCGTCGCGGGAACGCCACCCCTGGAGGCGTCCGGAATCGCGGCGTCCTGCGGCGCGTTTTTGATCGTTGCGGAGGCAGCGGGCGCTGCGCTGAAGGATGCGGCTGGATTTGCCGGTGTTGCCGGTCCGGCTTGCTGCGCATCACCCGAGTTGGGCGTCGCGTTGACTGGATCGAGGAATTGGCTGGGAGTTGTCGGCGGCGGCCCGCCTGGCAAAGTTGCTGACTTTGCCGGGGTGAGTTGGTCTTGGGCGCAGACGGGCAGTGCGTGGAAGCCGCAAGCGATGGCAAGCAAGAATGCCGCCGAAAGGACTGACCGAAAACCCTCGCGGCGCGGCATGCTTACCTCCGGACTTCACTCGCTGGCTACTGTCGAACCGAATTTGCACCGCATCCCTTCAATTTTGATGAAAACCGCGCAGTTTCGCAAAATTAAAGGGCGGGCGCCGATGCCGCGCCGCAGGTGGCCGATCCGGCCGCGGGATTTAGGCAGCCGCGTCGCTGTGGTCGTCGGCGGCGCCTTCTTCGAAAGCCTGCTGGAATCCGTATTCCTTCATCTTCCGATAGAGGGTCGAGCGACCGATGCCAAGTTTACGCGCCACCGCCGACATCTGACCGCGATAATAAGCCAGCGCGAAGCGAATGGTTTCCGCCTCCACCGCGTCGAGTTGGCGCAGATTGCCGGAATCGTCGAGAAGAGCCAGAACGTTGGGGTCGCGCACCTCGACCCGCACAACCTCGCGTTCCGGGCGCGGCTGTTTGACGAACGAAGCCGGAGCGGCCGGAATGCGCACCTCGAAACCCTCTACCTGCGCCGCGATCTGCGGGAATTCGGCCACGGTGAGTTCGTCGCCGTCCGCGAGCACCACGGCGCGAAAGATCGCATTCTCCAACTGCCGGATGTTGCCGGGCCAATCGTAGCTTCTGAGCAAGCCCAGCGCCTCGGCGCTGAGACCGCGCAGCCGCTTGCCTTCCTCGGCCGCGAACCGCGCCGTAAACCTGCGGGCGAGCTCGGCGATGTCTTCGCGGTGCGCGCGCAACGCCGGAATGCCGATCGGGAACACGTTGATACGGTAATAAAGATCTTCGCGGAATACGCCGCGCTTGACGAGCTCGATCAGGTCCTGATTGGTCGCCGAGATCAAACGAAAATCCACCCTCACCGGGCGCTTGCTGCCTACAGGATCGATCTCGCCATCCTGCAAAGCGCGCAGCAGTTTGACTTGCGCCTCGGACGGCAATTCGCCGATCTCGTCAAGAAACAACGTTCCGCCATGCGCCTCGACGAATTTGCCGAGGTGTTTTTCATTGGCGCCAGTAAACGCGCCCTTTTCGTGGCCGAAGAGAATCGATTCGACGAGGTTTTCCGGCAAGGCGCCGCAATTCACCGTGACGAAGGGCTTGCCGCGCCGATCGGAAGCGCCTTGGACGGCGCGCGCGACGACTTCCTTACCGACTCCCGATTCACCTTCGAGCAGCACCGGAATAGTCGATTTCGCGGCACGTTCGCCGAGCCTGATGACGCGCTCCATGTCGGCGCTTTTGCTGGCGAGATCTTTGAAGGTAAGCATACCCGACGTTTGTCGGTTTAAGCGCCGCACTTCTTCCTCGAGCGCATCAACTCTGAGCGCGTTCTTGATCGAGATCTGCAGTCGCTCGACGCCGACCGGCTTGACGACGAAATCGATCGCCCCGGCCCGCATGGCGGAGATCACCGTTTCAATCGAGCCGTGCGCCGTCTGGACGATCGTCGGAATGCTGCGTTCGCGTTCACGCAGCCGCTCCAATACCGTCATGCCGTCGAGTTCCGGCATGACGAGATCGAGAATGAGAAGATCGACGTCCCGGCCCGGCGCCTCCAGCCGCGCCAGCGCCGCCGCACCGCTCTCAACGGTCTCGGTCTCATAGCCGAAGCGGCGAACGAGCGATTCGAGGAGCCGGCGTTGCACCGGATCGTCGTCGACGATCAGCACGAGACAGGACATGAGCCCTTTCTTGAGGCGACGCGCCGCCGATCCTCCGGCAAAGCACGTTCGTCATCCGAATTGCGAAGCGAACCACGCCGGCCCGGCGCGGCAATCCACGCTTGGGCGCATGCTGGCCGATTAGAGTAAATGCGATGTTAATGGCGGGGCATCTTTGCCGTCTTCTGGCATGATCCTCACCCATCGAGTTCAGCTGGTGCCGCGGCCTAGGATTTGGACGGCCTGCCGATGCATCGGGCGTCCGCGGCCTCCCGACACTCATCGGCCGTTATTTTGGATTGACGGCGGGAAGCCATAATAAGACTTCATCTCGGACGGACTCGCCAAAGAGACTTCCATGGATGCCAACGAATATCGTCACGCGTTCCGTGGCTACTCCGAAGAGGACGTTCTCCTCATCGAAAGCTTCGCCATGCAGGCGACAAGTGGAAGTCCGGGATTCATCACGGACTTCATGGGCATCAAAATAAGAGTCGAGAATTTGTGGAAGTCGGCACGCGAACTCGACGGGCGCGTGCTCGGAATCCCGATCCCGGAGGATTTCCACGCCGAAGCGATCGAATGGATCGGACTGCTTAAGAGCGTGAAGAGCGCCAAAAATCAATATGTGGCGATGGAACTCGGAGCCGGAATTGGGCCGTGGCTTGTCGCGGGGGCAATCGCCGCGAGACGGCAAGGTATTCGTGCAATTCGGTTGTACGGAGTGGAGGCCGACCCCGAACATTTCCAAGCGATGCGGCAACATTTCGCCGATAACGGAATAGACCCAAGTTTACATCAACTTTACGAAGGCGTCGCCGGGGTGGAGGATGGCACCGCGTACTGGCCCGACTCTCCCGTCGAGAGCCGCGAGGATTGGGGGAACCGGCCGGAGCGAGCTGGCAGCCGGGCGACCTACCGCGGGTTTCCTGGAAAATTGCGCCCGATCAAATCTCACTCCGTGGCCAAGCTGCTTTGCAAGGAACGGTTGTGGGATCTCCTGCACATCGACATCCAGGGAGACGAGGTCGCGATTTGTCGATCCTGCCTGTCCGAACTCAATCGACGCGTTCGTCGAATTGTCGTCGGTACGCACTCTCGCCAAATTGATGGCGAGATGCTGGTCCTTCTGCACAATGAGAAATGGATTCTTGAACGCGAAATACCGACCAAGTTCGCGTTTCGTGCGGATGCACCGAGTCTGGAAGACATGACCATAACCGACGGCACACAGGTATGGCTCAATCCCCGGCACGGTGTCGCCTGATACCAGGGACCTGGAAATGTGCGCTGGAGCCGCCCTCTTCACGTCGCCCCGGCCATCCCCGGGTGACGCTGTTGCCCTCGACATTTCGACTTGAAATAGGCTGCTCAGTTCATGACCTTGAAGATCTGCTGGTGCAGATAATCGGGCAGATCCTCCGCCGGGATCATCACCATCGTACGGCCATTCATCTTTACGACTTCGAAATGGAGCTTGGTGCCGTCTTTCATGGTTGCCATCGTGCTTTTCATCACGGTGACCATGTGATGCATAGCCGTCATATGCTCCATGGTCGCGTTGGCGCTCGAAGCGACGAGGAGCGCGAAGGTCGTGGCCGCGGCAGCGGCGGTGAATTTGGTGCGGATATTCATGGCGGTCGTTCCTTTCGAAGAATGCTCGAAGCGCGGATAGACCGGATAGAGGCCCCGCGACAGACCGGCGACGCCGGACGTGCACCGGGCTTTTCGGAACACCGGGACGGCGCGTTACCGAAGGCGCGCCTCAAGAAAAGTTGAGAGAAAGTTTTCAATTGGCGCGTAACGCGGACGATGAATCCTGCGAGGTAGCGAAAACGGTCTCATGCGATCCGCGGGGCAAATGCCCGCGGCTTCGCTGCCCCGCCCGAGCCGGCGCAGGATTGATTGTCGATCGATACATCCCTATGAGATGCGGCTATCGCAAACCTGCGGCTTTCCGATAGCTAATCTCGCGATGGCCTTATCGATGCGTTTTCTTCCACGCGCGGCGGCCGCCCCAGCGGCGCAGAGCGACGCGCCGCTCGGGCCATTGCCGGAATGGGTTCTCTCGGATCTCTATCCTTCGATGGATTCGCCACTCTATGCGCGCGACCTCGAGCGCGTCGCGGTCGAATGCGGTGCTTTCGCCGCCGCCTACCGCGGCAAAATCGGCGAGCTCGCGGCCGCCGAGGATGCGACCTCGCTTGCGCGGGCGGTCGAGCGTTACGAAGCGCTCGAAGACCTCATCGGCCGGATCACGTCCTACGCCGGGCTCGTCTATTATGGCGACACCACCGATCCCGCGCGCGCCAAATTCTTCGGCGATGCGCAGGAAAAGGTCACCGCAGCCTCGACGCATCTCCTCTTCTTTCAGCTCGAACTTAATCGCCTCGACGATGCGCTTTTAGCCAAACTCGCGGCGAACCCTCCGCTCGCTCGATATCGGCCCTGGCTCGAAGATATCCGCAAGGAAAAGCCTCATGAACTGAGCGACGAGGCCGAACGTTTGTTCCATGAGAAGGTGCTCACCAGCAGCAGCGCCTTCAGCCGGCTGTTCGACGAGACGATTGCCGAGTTGCGGTTCAAAGTTCGCGACCCGGACTTGGGCTCCAAAGAGCTGGGGCTCGAAGAAGTCCTCAATCGGCTACAGGACAAGGACGGCGCGCTGCGCAAGGAAGCCAGCGGAGCAATCGCCGCGACGCTAAGGCAGAATCTGCGCACGTTCGGCCTCGTCACTAACGTGCTTGCCAAGGACAAGGAGATCTCGGATCGCTGGCGCGGCTTTATCGACGTAGCCGACTCGCGCCATCTCGCCAACCGGGTCGAGCGCGAAGTGGTCGATGCGCTGGTTGCAACCGTGCAAGCCGCCTATCCGCGCCTCTCGCATCGCTACTATCGGCTCAAAGCCAAATGGTTCGGGG
>JBOHJJ010000062.1:0-9226 GCA_050728495.1 Methylovirgula sp. | reverse complement strand
AAAAGAGCTTTACAACCCTAAGGCCTTCATCACTCACGCGGCATGGCTGGATCAGGCTTGCGCCCATTGTCCAATATTCCCCACTGCTGCCTCCCGTAGGAGTCTGGGCCGTGTCTCAGTCCCAGTGTGGCTGATCATCCTCTCAGACCAGCTACTGATCGTCGCCTTGGTGAGCCGTTACCTCACCAACTAGCTAATCAGACGCGGGCCAATCCTTCGGCGATGAATCTTTCTCCAAAGTTTTTACACCTTGGACGTATCCGGTATTAGCTCAAGTTTCCCTGAGTTATTCCGAACCGAAGGGCATGTTCCCACGCGTTACTCACCCGTCTGCCACTCCCTATTGCTAGGGCGTTCGACTTGCATGTGTTAGGCCTGCCGCCAGCGTTCGTTCTGAGCCAGGATCAAACTCTCAAGTTGAATGAGAATTGAAGCTGGCTGGTCACTTGTCTGACAACCGCATCGGTTGCCCGATGCGTCATTTGACGAGTCCCAAGCACATCTTTGTTTACCGGCCTCGCGGCCGGAAACGCGATGAACTTGATAACGTGACCGCCAAAGTCTTTCTCCGGCGCATACAAGTATGCGCCGCGCAAGGACTTCGCCGTCCACGTTTCTCTTTCTTCCTATTCAATTGTCAAACAGCACGATGGCGACGTTCAAACGGCGAAATTTCCTCTCCCCGGCCTTTCAGTCGGGTGGCTTTTGGCCCGAGAAACTCGAGAGAAACGTTCGCGTCTGCCGCATGAAGCGGCGTCGCCAGCGGGGGTCGGTTATAAGTCCGGCCCGATCAGACTGTCAACTCGGATTTCAAAAAATCGCCGTGCGTTGCGCAGCCACCGCAGCTCGAAATCCTTTCCGCGGTTAAGTCTTAATGTGGGTGCGCGCGGTGCTTTGCGCAAGAGGCGGACGCCGCTGTTGCGAGGAAAAATTGTCGGAAGATCAAAAGGCATCCAGGTCCTGACGGATGGGAAGATCGGCGGTGCAATGCCTTGCCCTCGCCGCGATTTTGAACGTCAACGCCAAACCGGCAAGACGTTTCATCCGACCGGCTCGAAACCTTGGGCGCAGCGGCAGTTCGAAGACTGGTTCTATGCGCCGATCGCCGCCAACGCTCACCGTGTAACGCACCAAGATATCGCCAGTTCAAAACTCAGAAGGCGAAGGCGTAGATCGTTCCGTCGGCGCCAACGTAGAGACGATCCTGCGTCGCGATAAGCGTCTGGAAATGACGCAAGCCATTGAGACTCGGCCCGCTGAACAGAACTTCGCCGGTATCGCCCCGGAAAGCATGCAGCCGGTTGTCGCCTTCGGCGCCGAGGGCCCAAACGATCGGATTGGAGTGGCCATCCGTGGTCGTCGCGATCGGTGCTCCCCAGCCCTCGACCGACGCACACCAAGCGGTGGCGAGCGTCGGCGGCTTGCCGCCCCGGACTGCGACTACGACAAGACCGCTGTCTCCTTTCGCACAGGAGGTGCCGGTTCCCGGAAACGCCACATAGACGGAATCGCCGGCCGGGTAGACCGCGGCGGCGGCAAAGATTCCGCGCGCCGAAACCTGCGCGACCGCCAACGCGCCGCCGACACCGCCGAGGTTGGTCCGGTCGAGCAGATAGGCCTTTCCATTCTTGCCGAGTGCAAGGACTAAAGGCCGTCGGCCGTTTCCGTCGGGAACGTCGATCAGCAGCGGCGCGATTCCGCCAAGATCCGAATCCTGGGCGTCGAGATCGCGCCAGTCGGTCGGCGTGAAGAAGTCGCCTTGATCGGGCGGGCCTTGCAGATCGAAGGGGAGGCGAATGACCGCCTCGCCATCCGCCCAGTCGGTCGCGTCGAACGTGTTGCCGGTCGCCAGGAAAAGCGACGTACCATCCGAAGCGATGCCGCCCGGCGCCCAAACGCCGCCGCCCATCGCACGCGTCGCCCAACGCATGACTTTATGCGGATCGGAGAGAGGAATGCCGACGACCGTTCCGTGGTAGGGGCGACAATCGAAAAAACTGCCGTAGGGTACGTAGAGCGTCCCTCCCGCGATCAAAAGAGCGCCGCGTTGGTTCTCGAGACTTGCAACGAAAGGCGGATCTTTGCCGGCGAGTTCTCCTGCTACGTCGACCGGCCAGTTGGGCAGGATCGTCCCGTCCTTCAACGCCAACGCGAAGACGAGATGGTGAAGACCGGAAGGCTCCGTCACGGCGGCATCGACAAAGAGGGTTTCGCTTTCCGCATCGATCACCGGCGTGCCGGTTATCCCGAAAGGCGGCAGGATATTGCCGCAAGGCACCGAAGAAAGCGGGACGGGCGTCCCCAGCTGGCGTTGCCAGAGAATGTGGCCCGTGTGCGCATCCAGCGCGTAAACGACATTGTTTTGGGTGACGGCGATGAGCAGCGCGGGGCCCGAGTCCGACGGCTGCCAATAGAGTGGCTGCGCATAGAGCCTTCCGGAAAGCTCGGCATGGAAGGTTGGATCGAGATGAAGAGATCGGGCCCGATCCCAAGTTAGGCCAGGCACGACGAAATGCCCGCTGCGCTGTGCTTCACCGTGATAGGTCAGAATGGAAGGACCGGCGCGGGCCGGCAGGCCCCAAGCGATCGCGACCGCGGTGAGAAGGACAAGCAGAGGCTTCATCGCGCTACCATTCTGTTTCGCGCCGCCGCAAAGGGCGCTTTGGATTGTCTGCCCGCGCAACCCGCAGTAGCGATCTGCGCCGATCGGCCTGTATCGGGCTTGAAGAAATCGAGCCTAGAATTCGAACGCATAGATCGTTCCATCGGCGCCGACATAGAGACGCTCCTGGGTCGCGATGAGCGTTTGCAGGCGGTGCAAGCCCGCCAGGCCTTGCACCGGCCCGCTATACAGGACCTCGCCGGTATCGCCTTTGAAGGCGTGAAGAAAACCGTCGCCTTGCGCGCCGACGGCCCAGACGATCGGATTGGAATGGCCATCGGTAGTGGTCACGATCGGCGCGCCGAAACCCTTCATTTCGGCGCACCAGGCCGTAGTAAGCTTCGGCGGGTTGCCGGCATGGATCGACAAGACGATGAGGCCACGCTGCGACTCGTCCTGCGGGCAGCCAATTCCTTCGGTCGGAAACGCGACATAGATGGAATCTGCGACGGGATAGACCGCCGCGCCCGCGTAGGCGCCGTGGGTGGAGACCTGGGTGGCGGCAAGCTCGCCGCCGATGCCGCCAAGATTCGAGCGATCGAGGAGATAGGCCTTCCCGTCCTTGCCGATCGCCAGAACGACGGGACGTTGGTGGTCGCCATCGGGAAGTTCGATCAAGAGCGGCGCGATGCCGCCAAGATCCGAATCCGCGGCGTCGAGATCGTGCCAATTGGCGGGCGTAAAATAGTCATCCGGATCGGTCGGGTCTTGAAGATCGAGCGGCAACCGGATGACGGCTTCGCCGTCCGCCCAATCGGTCGTGTCGAACGTGTTGCCGGTCGCGACAAACAGCGAGATTCCGTCGGAAGCGACGCCGCCCGGCGCCCAGACGCCGCCTCCCGCCGCGCGCGTCGCCCAGCGCGTAACCTTGTGCGGATCGCTCAGCGAAACGCCAATAACGGTCCCGTGGTAAGGCCGGCAATCGAAAAAACTGCCGAACGGCACGTAGACCGTGTTGTTGACGACCAGCAATGCGCCGCGCTGATTTTGCCCGGTCGCGATGAACGGAGGATCTTGGCCGGCAAGCGCGCCCTGAACGTCGACCGGCCAGCCCGGCAAAATGGAGCCGTCCTTCAAGGAGAGCGCGAACACGAGATGGCTCGGCCCGGAAGGCAGGGTGACGGCCGCGTCGAGATACAGAGTTTCGCTCTTCGCATCGATGACCGGCGTGCCGGTTACGCCGAGCGGTGCGATGTCGCCGCAAGGCAGCGCTTCGCGCTGCACGGGAGCTCCAAGTTCCCGCCTCCAAAGTTCGTGGCCGGTGCGCGCATCGAGCGCATGCACGACGTTGTTTTCGGTGACGGCGATGAGCATCGCCGGGCGCGAGTCCGCCGGCCGCCAATAGAGCGGCTGCGCATAAACCTGCCCGGAAAGCTCGGCATGGAAGGCGGGATCGAAATGCAGCGATCGGGCGCGGCTCCAGCTCAGATTGGGGACGATGAAATGCCCGCTTCGGTCGGGACCGCCATGATAGCCGAGAACCGAGAACGGCTCGGCAAAGGCGAAGGCGCCCCCCGCGATCACCGCCGCGACGGTCAGGAAACCCAAGAAAATTCGCTTCATTCAGCCACCGCAGCCGAGCACTGACGCTGCCCTAATAGCGCCACCGCTGCGCACTGGCGACAAGAAAATCTCTAAAGACCCGCACCCGGGCGACGTTCTTCATCTCCTCTGCATAGACGAGATAGCATTCCAATTCCGGCATCGGCGCTTGCGGCAGGAGCTGGACAAGGTTCGGTTTGTCCAAATATTCGGGCAGAATCGCGATGCCTACCCCATTTTCGGTGGCCCGCCACAGCGCCGTGATGTTGTTGACCGACATCACAGGTTCGCGAGGATTCTTGGCGTCGCGACCAAGATAGAGGAGCGCGTTGAGGTCATCGAGGAAGCCCGGCGCGGCGTAGCTCAGTAGCCGATGCCGGTCCAAGTCCTCGAGCGTCTGCGGGTGGCCATGGCGTTTCAGATAATCGACCGAAGCGTAAAGGTGATAGTGGACCGTGAATAGACGGCGGCGGATGAGATCGGGCTGCATGGGCTCGCGTAGCCGCAAGGCCACGTCCGCTTCGCGCATGGCGAGATTGAGCTCGTCGTCGGAGAGGATCACCTTCAATTTGACGTCGGGGTAGAGCTCAAGAAATTGGCCGAGCCGCGGCGCCAGCCAATTGGTACCGATCCCAAAGGTCGTGGTGATGCGCAATTCTCCGTGCGGCTTTTCGCGGCTGTCGATGAGGCTCGTCTGCGCCGTTTCGAGCTTGGCCATCACCTCGCGCACGGTGCGGAACAGAAGTTCGCCTTGTTCCGTGAGAATCAGGCCGCGCGCATGGCGATGAAAGAGCGGAACCGCGAGTTCCTGTTCGAGCGCGCTTACCTGCCGGCTAACGGCGGATTGGCTGAGCGCCAGGGCGGCGCCGGCGCGGGTAAAGGACCCCGCCTCGGCCGCCGCATGGAAGATCCGCAGCTTGTCCCAATCCATGAGTCCTCCGCACCATGTGCGAATCCGCTCCTGCAGCGGGGCGGCCTGCGGAGCAAGCCGGTGAGGGTTACCAGGGTGCCGGATGAGGCGAGATTATAGCCGGCTTTGGCGCCCGCTCTACTCCGCCGCGGCGCGATGATGGGCTTTCGCCGCCAGCCAACGCTCCGCTTCGATCGCCGCCATGCAGCCGAGGCCCGCCGCGGTCACCGCCTGGCGATAGATGTCGTCGGTTACGTCGCCGGCAGCAAAGACGCCCGGCACGTTCGTCGCCGTCGAGAAGGGGGCGGTTTTCAAGTAGCCGTTCGGCTTCGCATCAATCTGGCCGAGAAAAAGTTCGGTCGCCGGCGCATGGCCGATCGCCACAAACACCCCGTCGGCGGGAAGCTCGGTGAAACCGCCCGTCTTCACATTTCTCAGCCGGACATGGGTGACGCGGGCGCGGCTGTCCTCAGTGCCGCAAATCTCCTCGACGACGTTGTCCCAGATCACCTCGATGTTGGGCGTCTTGAACAGCCGGTCTTGCAGGATCTTTTCGGCGCGCAAGGCCGCGCGCCGGTGCACGAGCGTGACTTTGCTGGCGAGATGACTCAAGTAAAGCGCCTCTTCGACCGCCGTGTTGCCGCCACCGACGACGACCACCGGCATGCCGCGATAGAAGAACCCGTCGCAGGTGGCGCAAGCCGAGACGCCAGAACCTTTGAACTTTGCCTCGGAGGGAAGATCGAGCCATTTCGCCTTGGCGCCGGTGGCGATCACCAGCGTGTCGCAGGAATAGATCTGTTCGCAATCGCCATGGAGGAGGAAGGGGCTGCGATCGAGCTCCACCCTGACGATGTGATCGGCGATAAGCCGCGTGCCCACGTGTTCGGCCTGAAGGCGCATCTGCTCCATCAGCCAAGGGCCTTGGATCGGTTCGGCAAAGCCCGGATAATTTTCGACGTCGGTGGTGATCATCAGCTGGCCGCCGGCATCTACCCCGGTGATCAAGATCGGCTCGAGAAGCGCCCGCGCCGCGTAGATCGCCGCCGTGTAGCCGGCCGGCCCCGATCCGATGACGATGAGCTTGGAATGAAGCGGAGTCTTGCCGGCTGCGCTGCTCACCTGTTCCGCCTTTCTCGCCGCAAGCCGGCGCGCAGTGCCCGCACGAATCCCGGCGCTGCCAGCAATTTATGGGCGCGGCGCCTTGCTCGCAACCCATGCCCACCGCAGCAGCGGCCGCTCGCAAGGCTGGCCGTCACGACGGCCTAGCCGAATACCTGCGCGAGCCGCTGCGAGCTTGGTATCGCGACACGCCGCATCGGCTCTTCTATGGCAAGGACCTAGAAGTGATAGCGATGGTGATGACGATGGCGGTAATATCGGTACCGGGCGGGCTCCAATGCGAGCGCGCCCACGCCCGCCGCGACATTGACGCCAGTTTGCGCATTCACGGAAAGCGGCTGCAAAGCGATGGAATGGGCGTTGCCGCCGACCAGCGCATTGGCGCCCAGTCCCACCCCCAGGGTCAATTCTGCCGTCGCGCCGGTAAATTCGCCGGCGAGCGCGAACCGCCCCGGTTCCGGAGTCGCGGAGAAGACCTCCCAAACGAGCCTCCCGGGTCCGACCGCCCCGAGCGCCAATCCGAACTTGGTGATCGTGCCGACGTAATATTCCGGCGGCCCATAGGAGCGGCTGAAGCGGCAGGAAAGCGCTTGCCGCGACGTGATCACGAGGCCGACGCCGGGGGAAACGTTGCACGTGAGGATGCCGATTTGGTCCGCACTAGCCACATTGGCCGAGCCAACCCAGAGGGGAACGGCGCAACCACAGACCACCGCCAGAACTAGGCGAAACCCCATGAACCATCCCCTCCGATCTTCTTCACGCGATGATCGGGCCGCACTACGGCGGCAATGCGGCTACGCCGCTCCGGTCGTCCAGGCGTCGGGCTAGCGCGGCGCCGGTCGCAGGACGAGGCTGCCGAACCCGGCGTTGACCGCGACGCCGGTCTGCGCATTGACCGAGAGCGGCTGGAGGGCGACCGAATCGCGGCTGCCCCCGATCAGCGCATTGGCGCCGACGCCAGGTCCGAAGGAGACGTTCGCCGTCGCGCCGCCATACGATCCGGCAAGCGCATAGGGATTCAACCTTGGGGTCGCAGCAAACACGGCCCAAACGAGATGGCCCGGTCCCGTCACCCCGAGCGCGACGCCGAAATTGCTGATGCTGCCGACATAAAATTCCGGTGGGAAATGGTGGCGGCTGAAACGGCAGGCGAGCGACTTCGAGGAAGTGAGGATGAAGCCGACCGAGGGAGAAACATTGCAATGCAGGATGCCGACTTGCGCCGCCCGCGCAGTTTCGGCCGAGCCGAGCCAGAGCGGCGCCAAAAGGGCGCACGCCGCCGGTAGGAGTAAACGCCGCGGAAGAGCCATGGATCGTCTCCTCTCTGAACCAATTTTATGCGTTTAGCGACAGTGGAGCCAACGCTCGGCTTGCTGTGGCATAGCCGGTTACACTGTGCAAGCTTGTTTGCGGATTGTGCCGCTTGTGCAGCTGGCGCGCCAACGGCGGCGCCCTGGCATCGCTGCTTCACGGCCATTTGACCAGCGGCGGCATCGACGAAAGGATCGAATCGACATTGCCGCCGGTCTTGAGCCCAAAAATCGTGCCGCGATCATAGAGCAGATTAAATTCGACATACCGGCCGCGGCGCACGAGCTGCTCGTCGCGGTCGGCCTCGCTCCAAGGCTTGGCAAAATTGCGCCGCACGATTTCCGGATAGATCCGAAGAAAGGTCTCGCCGAGGTCGCGGACGAAAGCGAGATCGGCATCGAAGCCGGATTCCGTTTCCAGGTAATCGAAGAAGATGCCGCCGATCCCGCGCGGTTCGTTGCGGTGCTTCAGAAAGAAATATTCGTCGCACCATTGCTTGAACCGGTCGTAGTCCGCGACCCCGGGATGGCGCATGCAGACGCCTTGCATCGCCGCATGAAAGGCGATCGAATCCTCCTCTTCCTGGCTGCGGCGGCGATCGAGCACCGGAGTGAGATCGGTGCCGCCGCCGAACCAAGCCTTGCGGGTCACCACATAGCGGCAATTCATGTGCACGACCGGCACGTGCGGATTATACGGGTGCACGATCAGCGAAATGCCGGAGGCCCAGAACCGCGGATCGGTAGCGGCGCCGGGAATCTGCGCGGCAAGTTCGGGTGGAAACGTGCCGTAGACGGTCGAAGAGTGAACGCCGGCCTTTTCGAAGAGGCGGCCGTGGAGAAGCGCCATCTTGCCGCCGCCGCCGTCGCCGCCGGCGTGATCGCTACGCACCCATTCCGTCGCCGCGAACCGGCCGGGCTGCAGGATTTTCTCGGCATAGGGCGGCGGGCACTCTCCTTCCAATGTTTCAAGGACGGCGAGCGCCTTGGATTGCAGCGTTTCGAAGGCGGCGCGTGCTTCGGCCTGGCGGATTTCGACGTCCTTCGTCTCACTCATTGCCTCACCCAAACGCGGCGGTTTGCGCCGGTCTAGCCGCTATCGGCCAAAATGTAACCTGCGATCCCGGCGAGGCGCTTTCGGGCGCAAGCCGCGAAGTGGCGAAAGGCCGCATTGCCGCGGCATTGGGCTTGCGAATAACTCCATAGCAAAGGCTGATAGAGCTTGGGCGTGGAGGAAAGACGTGGCCGATAGCGCCAGCATGGGGGCTCCCTCACGCCGGGATTCCCGCTTCATTGCCACCGGCGCCACGGGCGTCGTCGCCGCCCCCAGCGCGGTTTGGCCGCTGATCGACCGGATGAACCCCGCTGCCTCGATTCTCGCCGCCGCCTCGACCGAAGTCGATCTAAGCCATATCGCCGAAGCCCAGATCGTCGCCGTCAAATGGCGCGGTAAACCGGCATTCGTGCGTCACAGAATCGCGAAAGAGATTGCCAAATCCCGCGCCGTGCCACTCGGCCATCGAGGACCCTACGACGGCTGGTTCTGTCCTTGCCATGGCTCGGTTTACGACCTCGTCGCCCGCATTCGCCAAGGGCCTGCGCCCTATAACCGTGTTCTCCCGTCCTACGAGTTCATCTCCGACAGCAAAATCTCGATAGGTTGAGCCGCAGCGCCCG
>JBOHJJ010000061.1:0-1961 GCA_050728495.1 Methylovirgula sp. | reverse complement strand
AAATAGAAGCGGCACTGCAATCGGCTTGGTATCATCTGACCGGACACCGAGATTAGGCAACTCTTCCGCGCTGTCCCAAGCCCGAGCGGCCATGACCGATACAATCGACGAAGCGGCGCGCTATCGCGCCAAAATGGCAAAACGCAAGGCGTTGCAAGACGCGGCGGTCGCCAGCCGGACGATCGCTGAGAAAGGCCTGCTCATCGTCCACACCGGCGCCGGCAAAGGCAAATCGACGGCGGGTTTCGGGCTGCTCATGCGAGCGCTCGGCCATGGCTGGCATGTCGGCGTCGTGCAGTTCATCAAAGGCACCTGGGAAACCGGCGAACGCGCCGCGATCGCGCGATTCGGCGATCTCGTCTCCTGGCATGTGATGGGCGAAGGATTCACCTGGGAAACGCAGGATCGCGCCCGCGACATCAGGGCGACGGAGGCCGGCTGGGCCAAGGCATGCGAGCTGATGGACGATCCGAAGATCCGCCTATTGCTCCTCGACGAATTGAACATTGCCCTGCGCTATGACTATCTGCCGCTCGACAAGGTCGTCGCGACGCTCCGCGCCCGCCGTCCCGATCTTCACATCGTAGTCACCGGCCGCAACGCGAAGCCCGAGCTCATTGAAGCCGCCGACCTCGTGACCGAGATGACCCTTGTCAAACATCCCTATCAAGCCGGCGTGCGGGCTCAGGCGGGAATTGAGTTTTGAGCGCTAGGGCGCTGATGTTTCAAGGCACCGGCTCGGACGTCGGAAAATCGCTGATCGTTGCGGGACTTTGCCGCGCGTTCACGCGGCGCGGGCTTAACGTGCGCCCGTTCAAGCCGCAGAACATGTCGAACAATGCGGCGGTAACGGGAGACGGCGAAATCGGCCGCGCCCAGGCGCTGCAGGCGCAGGCCTGCGGCGTCGCGCCGACCTCCGATATGAATCCGGTGCTCTTGAAGCCGCAGGGCGGCAGCGCGCAGATCGTCGTCAAGGGCCGTGTGTGGGGACAAGCGGGCGCGGCCGATTTCCAAGGTTACAAGCCGAAACTTCTGGCTGCGGTCCTCGATAGCTTCGGACGCCTCAAGGCCGCAGCCGATCTGGTGCTGGTCGAAGGCGCCGGCAGCGCCGCCGAAGTGAACCTGCGCGCCGGCGATCTCGCCAATATGGGATTTGCGCGGGTGGCCGGGGTGCCGGTGATCCTCATCGGCGATATCGACCGGGGCGGCGTCATCGCCCAGATCGTCGGGACGAAGGAGGTCATCGTCCCCGAGGACGCGACCATGATCCAAGGCTTTCTTATCAATAAGTTCCGCGGCGATCCTAACCTCTTTACCGAAGGCATGGAGTTCATCGAACGCCGCACCGGCTGGCCGGCGCTCGGGCTCATTCCGTTTCTCGCCGAAGCCGGCGTTTTACCCGCTGAAGATTCGATGGCGCTTGCCGGCCGAATGGGACAGGGCGAGACGAACGGTGCCATCAAGATCGCCGTCCCAGTCCTGCCGGGCATTGCCAATTTCGACGATCTCGATTCGTTGCGCATGGAGCGCTCCATCGCGCTCGTTCTGGTGCGCAGCGGCGAACCGCTGCCAGCCGACGCCGATCTCGTCCTGCTCATCGGCTCGAAAACGACGATCGCCGATCTCGCCGCCTTCCGGGCCGAAGGCTGGGATATTGACCTTGCAGCGCATCTGCGGCGCGGCGGACGCGTCTTCGGCCTCTGCGGCGGCTATCAGATGCTCGGCAAGAAGGTCGCCGATCCGCTCGGGATCGAAGGACCGGCCGGCGAGTCGCCTGGACTTGGGCTCCTCGACGTCGAGCCCGAGATGACGGCCGAGAAGATCCTCGCTCCCTTCTCGGGAGCGACGCCCGACGGCATTGCCTTCACCGGCTACGAGATGCATTGCGGGCGCACGTCGGGGCCCGACTGCGGCCGGCCGTTCCTGCATTTCGCCGACGGACGCGCAGACGGCGCCACTTC
>JBOHJJ010000060.1:0-1833 GCA_050728495.1 Methylovirgula sp. | reverse complement strand
TCAGCCGGTCGCCGATATAACTCACGCGGCTGTCGATCACGGTCATCGCGCTTGTCGCAGCACGTCCATCGGCGACGCAATCCTCCAACGTGTGGCGGGTGCGGTCGGCGCCTTCGGCGCTTTCGACGGAATTTGACGCCAGCGCGTTGATCGAAATCGCCAACTCTTCGACGGCTCCGGAGATCGACTTTGCCGAATGCGTCATCTCGTGGATATCGTGCGAGATCCAGTTGACGTTGATGGCCGTCTCGGACGCCTCGGCGGAAAGGGTCGCAACCAGAGCCGAGTCCTCGAGAATGCGCATCTCGATCGATCGCGCCAGGGCGGCAAGCGCCCGGCCGAAACGCCCGATGGGGTTCGCCGAGGCCGAATGCGTCGCCGTGAATGCCTCGAGGGCGTCGGCAAATGGGCGTTCGACGTCCTCTTTGGCCGCGGCTGGCGCGGCAGCCGAATTCCCTCGGACCAGTTGGAACATCTGCCCTCCCATTCTTCGTTGCTGGCGCATTGCGTGCCCGGTTGGTAAGCGAAACGTTAAGTAAAATTTGCCTAATCTTCCTCTGATAACGTCAAATATTCGTAACCGTACGACCGGCCGGCCATGAATCCACCGTGCGCAAGCCTCCATGCCTTCATTGCCGTTCCTGGCGCGGCGTGCTACCCGCCGCCATGCTCGAAGGTCCGGACAACGCCGCATTCGTCATGCGTGTTACCTGCGAGTCGGCAGCGGCGCTGCGCATCGTCGACATCATTGTGGAGACTTTCGATCCCGCCGAGACGGCGGCAGCGGCGTTCGAGGTAAGGGGCACGTCCTGGGGCGTCGAGGCCTATTTCGGGGCGCCGCCGGAAGAAACGCGGGTGCGCGCGCTGGTCGCCACCGCCGCCGGCGCGAAGGCCGCCGAGGCGGCATCGTTCGGCCGCGTCGAGTCGCGCGATTGGGTCGCGCATTCGCTTGCCGGACTGGCGCCGGTGCGCGTCGGGCGCTTTTGCATTCACGGCAGCTACGACCGTGCTGCCGTGGGCACGCGGGAAATCGGCATCGAAATCGAGGCGTCGCTGGTCTTCGGTACCGGGCATCACGGATCGACGCGCGGCTGCCTGTTCTTTATCGAAGAAATCGCCAAGCGGCGGCGGCCGCGCAAGATCCTTGATGTCGGCACCGGCACCGGGGTGCTTGCCATCGCCGCTGCGCGGATGTTGCGTGTAATGGTCACGGCCGGCGATATCGATGCGGTCGCAGTAGCTGCCGCCAAAGCCAACGCAAAGCACAATCGCGCCGCGGCGCTTGTATGGCCGGTCGTGGCGCGCGGTGTCGCCCACCCGGAGCTGCAAAGCGGCGCGCCTTACGATCTTGTCCTCGCCAATATCCTGGTCGTGCCGCTGCAAAAGCTCGCGCCCGCACTCCGCCGCGTATTGGCGCCGGGCGGCGAGGCGATTCTCTCCGGACTATTGCCGAGCGATGTTCCCGGCGTGGTGAGCGCCTATGGCGCGCAAAAGATCCGCCTCGTACGGCGCCTTGATATCGACGGCTGGGCGACGCTTCTCCTGCGCCGGCAAAGATTGCGCGATGCCTCCGCTTCTGCTTTGAGGTTCGCGTGCTAAGGACGGCGGAATGAATTCGAAACAGATCGTCATTGTCGGGGCGGGGCACGGCGGCGTGCAGCTCGCCGCCTCGCTGCGCGAGGAAGGATTTGCCGAAAAGATCGTCCTCATCGGCGACGAGAAGGATCTTCCCTATCAGCGCCCGCCGCTCTCCAAAGCCTTCCTGAAACGCGCCACGGCGGAGGACGGCGTTCTGCTGCGCGGCCACGGCTTCTATCCGCAGAACAGAATCGA
>JBOHJJ010000059.1:0-22457 GCA_050728495.1 Methylovirgula sp. | reverse complement strand
GCGGCGATCGAGCGCGTGCCGACCGTATCCGCGTCGAACTGCATGAACTGCCGATAGCGTCCCGGCCCCGGCTTCTCGTTGCGAAACACCGGACCCACGCGATAGCTGCGATAGGGCTTCGGCAGGCGGTCGAAATTCTCCGCCACATAGCGGGCGAGCGGTGCGGTGAGATCGTAGCGCAGCGACAGCCACTCGTCGTCGTCCTGGAACGAAAACACGCCTTCATTGGGACGATCCTGGTCGGGGAGGAATTTCCCGAGCGCCTCGGTATATTCGATGAGCGGCGTCTCGACCGCCTCGAACCCGTAAAGCTCATAAGACTTCTTGATCTCGGCAAGCATCTTCTCGGTCGCAGCGATGTCGGCCGGCCCGAGATCGACGAGGCCGCGCGGCAGCTTGGCCCGCGGCGCCTTTTTCGATTCGCTCATCGAAAATTCCTATTCCGCCGCTTCTAAGGGCGGCGCGCGAATGGGGCAAGGGCCGGCCCCTGGAGCCGCCGCATTCCGCACCCATATCCCCGGCGCCAGTCCACGACGTCTAAATCCCGGCATACCATTGGTAGCCGAGGTCTTCCCAATAGCCGCCATTGCCGCCGCCCATTTGGGCGAACGAGGAAACGAGCTCGATCCGCATGACGTATTTCGCCATTTTGTAGCCGAGCTGGCGTCCGAGCCGCAGCCGCAGCGGCGCGCCGTAGGCGATCGGCAGCGTCTGGCCGTTGAGTTCATAGGCAAGCAGTGTCTGCGGATGGTAGGCATCGACGAAGTCGATGCTCTCGTAATAGGGCACGCCGCCCGAATTGCTGGAATCGGATTCGCCCGGCTCGAAATCGTCCGGATAGCCGCCATCCTGAAACTTATCGGCGCAGTGAAAGACGACGAACCTCGCCTGCGGCTTCACACCGGCGCGGTTGAGCACTTCGGAAAGCGGCGTGCCGGTCCACTTGCCGATGCAGCTCCAGCCCTCGACGCAATCGTGACGGGTGATCTGGGTACTCGCCGGGAGGGCGCGTAGATCGGCGAGCGAAAGCTTCAGCGGTTTCTCGACGAGGCCATCGACCGCAAGCCGCCAGTCGACGAAATTGGCGGCGGCCAGCGCCCGATAGGTCGGATCGGACGGGCTCGTCGAGCCGTTGGCGCGAAACTGCGGGGCGATGTCGCTTTCCGGATACTCCGGCGCAAGCTTGTCGCGCGGCAGAATGAGGCGCTGGGCGCGATAGGTGAGGGCAGATGCTTTGTCGATGATCGAGAGAACCTGCGGATTCTCGGAGATCGAGTCATCGCATCCGGCCACCAGCAGCGAACCCGCCCCGATTGCACTAAGCCGCAGCAGCGAACGGCGCGAGATGAGAAGCTTGCGCTCAACGGGGGGCATCATGCGCCTTCTCCTCGATGACGTAGCGCCCGGTGATCATCGAACGCAGATTGTTGAAGATGCCGGAAATAAGCACCATGACGATGTGCACGAAGACGAAGAGAACAAGGAACATCGCGGTGATGAAATGGATCGAACGCGCCGATTGCCGCCCTCCGAAAATTTCGAGGAGCCACGGAAATGCGGCGTCCATGGCCGGTGACATGGTGAGCCCCGTGAGCACCATCAGCGGCAAGGCGATCAGCGCGGCCGAAACGTAGGCGAGTTTTTGCAGAACATTGTAGCGGCGCTCGCGCGGAAACTTGAACCGTACGTGGTCGAATACCGAGCGCGGAAGGTGGCGAATGTCCGACCACGACGGGAGAAGATCGCGCGCGAAGTGCCGGCTGAGCACTCCGGACAGAAAATAGATCGTGCCATTGATCACGAACAGCCACGCAAAGAAGAAATGCCAGCTCCGGCCGGTCGCGAGATCTTGCTCGCTCGGCCAGGTCAAAAACCGCGGAAAGCCGCGCTCGGTGGGCTTGCCGTTCTCGTCATTGGAGACGCCGAGCCAACCCGTGGTGTCGAAGGGGTGACCGGCGATCCAGGTCATGCCGCGGGCGGGATTGTCGTTCGCTGCCCCCATCACCAGGAAGGGATGCGAAAAATTCGACTGCTGGCCGAAATATAGCGCCGGATGGGCATTAAAGATCTGCAGACCGCTTAGCAGCAAAAACACCCAGACGAGCACGTTCACCCAATGGGTGATCCGCACGATCAGTCCGTGCCTGCGCACCGCGACGCGCTCGGCACTACGGGGGCTTTCGAGAGCGATCTCCGACATTCCGGTCTCCTGCGGAACTTGCTCATCTATACGGGAGCCGAGCGGCTAATGTTTCTTTATCCCCGCGAATCGCCGAAATTCCCAAGAATTGCCGCAAGCCCATCATCTTTGCGAACTTGATCGGAACGGTTCAAGCGCAATTCTGTTGTCTCCAACGCTGCCATGCCTGCGCCCCGGCGGCGTCCTTAATCCTAACAACTTGATCGGGATTGGCTTTTAACATCTGATCGATGTATGTCGGCGTTACCGACGGCGCTTCGATGCGGTTGCAGATCTCTGGAGATTGGTAATGGTGGATGCGGCGTTCCTGCCAGGACGCGGCACGGCGGTGGCGCCTGTGCCGCAACGAGATTGGGCGCTTTTTCTCGATCTCGACGGCACGTTGCTCGACATCGCCGCGACCCCCGCCGCCGTGGTCGTGCCGCGCGATCTCGTCGCAGATCTTGAGGCTGCCGCCGCAGCCCTCGATGGCGCACTCGCCATCGTGAGCGGCCGCGATCTTCAGGACATCGATCAATTGCTTGCTCCTTTGCAGCTTCCGGCCGCCGGCGAACACGGTGCCGTCGTGCGCCTGCCCGGCGGCGGGTACGACGAGGTGGCGATCAAGGTTCCCGACGATTGGATCGAGGCGCTGCTGCGGCTGCAGGAGACCTGCCCCGGCGTGCTGGCGGAACCGAAAGCCCACAACGTCGTCGCGCATTTTCGTAATGCATCGGCGCATGAGGCGATCGTGCGGCGTGTCGCTTCCGAGCTCGTCTCCCGCGATCCGGGGTCGTTCGAATTGCTCGAAGCCAAGATGGCGGTCGAAATCCGCCTGCGCGCGGTGACCAAAGCGCGCGCCGTCCAGTGCTTGATGAAGGTCGAGCCTTTCGTCGGCCGTGTGCCGGTGTTTGTCGGCGACGATGCGACCGATTATGACGGTTTCGGCGCCGCGATCGAGCACGGCGGAATTGCGCTCGACGTCGCCCATACGTTCGCTGGACGCCCCAACCAAGTGCGCGCCTGGCTCAAGCGCGTCGCGGAGGCGGCGGCGCCATGACCACGCTCGACCTGGCGGCGATCGGCAATTGCGCGATTGCGAGTCTCGTCGACCGCAAGGCGCGACACAATTGGTTCTGCTTTCCGCGGATCGACGACGACCCGGTGTTCTGCGCGCTCGTCGACGGCAACGATCCGACCCACGGCTTCATGGATGTCGTGGTGCGCGACGCCGTCGAATCGACCCAGCGCTATCTGCCCAACACGGCGGTACTCGAAACCACGATTACCGACCGCAACGGCGGGCAAGTGCGCATCATCGATTTCGCCCCGCGGTTTAAGCGCTATGGGCGCAGCTTTCGCCCACCCATGCTGGTACGGCGCATCGAGCCGCTCGCCAAGCGCGTACGGCTCGCGGTGCGCATCCGCCCGGTCTTCAACTACGGCGCCGAAAAACCGTCGGTGAGCGTCGGCAGCAATCACCTGCGCTACAGCGGGCCGCAGACCACGTTGCGGGTGACCGCCGACATGGCCACCGCCTATATTCTTGAGGAATCCGAGTTCGCGCTCGATCGGCCGGTCAATTTGTTCGTCGGATCGGACGAATCCGTGCCCGAGAACCCTGACGGGCTCGCTCAAAGCTTTCTCGCCCAAACGATCGAAGATTGGCGCACCTGGGTGCGCGGCCTGTCGGTTCCGTTCGAGTGGCAAAGCGAGGTCATCCGCTCGGCGATCACGCTCAAGCTCTGCAGTTGCGAGGATACGGGCGCGATCGTTGCGGCGCTGACGACCTCAATTCCCGAGGCGCCCAACTCGTCGCGCAACTGGGATTATCGCTTTTGTTGGCTGCGGGATGCCTTTTTCACGGTCGGCGCGTTGAACCGTCTCGGCGCTACCCGAACCATGGAGGGTTTCATCCGCTTCGTAATCGATGCCGTGTTGCGCGAAGACGACGTTCTGATCGCGCCGCTCTATCCGATTTCGGCGGCGATAAGTTCCGCCGAGCATACCGCGCCGGCGCTGCGCGGCTATCGGGAAATGGGGCCAGTGCGCATCGGCAATGCCGCAGCATCGCAGGTGCAAAACGACGTCTATGGATCAATCATCCTGACTGCGGCGCAGATGTTCTGGGACGAACGCTTGACACATACGGGCGACGCGACGCTGTATCGGCAACTGCGCGGCATGGGAAGACTCGCGGCGCGTTGCGTCGTGACGCCCGACGCCGGACCTTGGGAATACCGCAGCCGCGTCAGCGTGCACACCTACTCGGCGGCGATGTGCTGGGCAGCGCTGCACCGCCTGGCGTTGATCGCCGAGCGCGTCGGGGAGAGCGCCGACGCAGCCGAGTGGAGGGCGCTCGCCCTGAAGCTGCGCAAGGAGATCATTATGCGCGCCACGACTCCGGGCGGCTGGCTTTCGGGCGTGCTCGACGCGGAAATCGTCGACGCCACCTGCCTGCTGCTGCCAGAGATCGGCCTCTTGCCGGCCAAAGATCCGCGCGTCGCAAAGACGCTGGACGTCGTAGGCAAGCGGCTGGTGCGCGACGGTTTCGTGATGCGCTACGACGAGGCTGACGATTTCGGACATCCGGAGACGGCATTCCTCGTCTGCACATTCTGGTACGTCGATGCTTTGGCGCTCGCCGGACGGCGCGAGGAAGCGCGCGAGATCTTCAAGAACGTGCTTTCCGTCCGCAATGCAGTGGGGTTACTGTCCGAAGACGTGCTGCCGCAGTCGCGTGCGCTTTGGGGAAATTTCCCGCAGGCCTATTCGCATGTCGGCCTTATTCACTCGGCGGCGCGACTATCGCGCGGCTGGGAGGAGGCGCTATGGCGCGCGTCGTGATCGTATCGAATCGCGTCCCGGTACCTTCCTTCCGAGGCGCGCGCGCCGGCGGGCTCACGGTGGCGCTGCGCGACGTCTTTAAAAACGGCGCCTTATGGCTCGGCTGGAGCGGCGAAACCGCCGCCGAGACGGAGACGACGGCGAAGATCACGCCGGCCGGCAGGTTCGATTTCGCGACCATCGATCTCTCGGAGGACGACTACAAGCGCTTCTACGTCGGGTTCGCCAATTCCGTGCTTTGGCCGCTGTTGCATTTCCAACCGGGTCTGCTCGAATTCGACCGAGAGGACTTCGAAGCCTATCTCGACGTCAACCGCACCTATGCGAAAGCGTTGGTTCCGCTGCTCAAACCGACCGACCTCATCTGGGTGCATGATTATCATCTCATCCCGCTGGGCATGGCGTTGCGCGCGCTCGGCGTCAAAAACCGTATCGGTTTCTTCCTTCACGTACCGTTCGTGCCGGCCAGCCTGTTTGCGGTCCTGCCGACCGCCGAAGCTTTGCTGCGCATGCTCTGCACCTACGATGTGGTCGGCTTTCAGGCCCACCAGCATCTCCACGATTTCGAGGATTGCCTGCTGAGTTTCTTGAACGTCGCGCATCAGCAGGGCTCGCCGATCATCGTCGACGGCCATTCGGTCGTATTGGCGGCGATACCGATCGGCATCGACACGCGCTCCTTCGCGCGCCAGGCCAAAAAGGCGATGCAGGGCCGCGCCGCGCATCGCCTCGATGAAAGCATCCAAGGCCGCGCCCTTATGATCGGCGTCGATCGCTTGGATTACTCGAAAGGTCTGCCCAACCGTTTCGAGGCGTTCGGACGCCTGCTCGATCGCTTTCCCGAGCACCGGCTGAAGGTCACCTATCTTCAGGTCGCGGCGCGTTCGCGCGAAGATGTAACCGAGTATCAGCGCCTGAAGCGCGAGCTCGACCGCCTGGCGGGCGAAATCAACGGCCGGCATGCCGAATTCGACTGGGTGCCGCTGCGCTATATGACGCGCGCCGTCACCCGCTCGAGTCTCGCCGGATTCCACCGTCAGGCGCGCGTCGGGCTCGTCACACCGCTACGCGACGGCATGAACCTCGTCGCCAAGGAATACGTTGCCGCGCAAGATCCGGAAGATCCCGGGGTGCTCGTTCTGTCGCGCTTTGCCGGCGCCGCCGAGGAAATGACCGAAGCGATCATCATCAATCCGCACGACCCCGACGAAATCACCGAAGCCATGCATCAGGCGCTCACCATGCCACTCGACGAGCGCAAGGCCCGTTACGAAAAACTGTTCGAGAGGATCTGCCAGACCACGGCGGCGAGCTATTGCCGCGACTTCATCGCCGCGCTGTCGGCAACTCCGAACGGCGGCGGGCAGGTTACATGACGACGACTTTGGTGCCGACGCGAACGTGATTGTAGAGATCGATCACATCGTCGTTCATCATGCGAATACAACCCGAAGACACGTTGGCGCCGATCGTCCACGGCTGGTTCGTTCCGTGGATGCGGTAAAGCGAAGAACCGAGATAGAGCGCACGCGCGCCGAGCGGATTATCGGGTCCGCCGGCCATATGCCTCGGCAGATCGGGGCGCCGCTTCAGCATGTCCGACGGCGGGGTCCACGCCGGCCACTCAGCCTTACGGCTGATCGTCTTGACGCCTGCCCATTCGAATCCGGGACGGCCGACGCCGATGCCGTAGCGTAGCGCCTTGTCGCCTTTCTCGACGAGAAACAGGAATCGGTTCGGGGTATCGATGATGATCGTCCCGGGCTTCTCCGGCCCGCGGTAATCGACTTCCTGGCGAAAGTAGATCGGATTGATGGCTGGCTGCGGCTGCGACGCGCCGGGCTCGGCCAACGCACTATAGGAGGATGGCGGCACCGGCGATTCCGCTTCCGTCGCCGCTGCCGAGCCGGCCGACGGCACCTGCGCTTCTTTGGCCGCCTGCCTAACGGTATCGACCGCCGCGGCCGGGCTCTGCGGATCACTGCCGGTGAGCAGAAATTCGAGAAAGCCGCCGCCGTAGCTACCGGCCAGGGCGGCATGTGGCCCTAAGACAAGGAAGCCGATCAGAAGGACAAAACGCTTGGCCATTGCGCGAAACTGCCATGAATCCGAAGGATTACATGGTAAGCGAAAACGCCGGGCAAGTCTTAACAACTATCGTTTGTGGTAAGTAAAGTAATAATCTTAATTTCTTCGGTGAATGAATAGTAAACGCCACTGCGAACGCACCGAGCTTCATACGCGGTTGTAGACGTCCTCGATACGGACAATGTCGTCTTCGCCGAGATAGGAGCCCGTCTGCACTTCGATCAGCTCGAGGTCGATCTTGCCGGGGTTGGCCATGCGGTGAATCGTTCCGATCGGCAGATAGATCGACTCGTTCTCGTGAACGAGAACGACTTCGTTGTTGCGCGTAACCTCCGCCGTGCCACGTACGACGATCCAATGTTCGGCGCGATGGAAGTGCTTCTGCAATGACAATCTCCCGCCCGGCTTTACAACGATGCGCTTCACCTGATAGCGGGCGCCTTGATCGACCGCTTGGAAATAGCCCCAGGGCCGATAGCGCCTCTTGTGTTCCAATGCTTCGCGGCGGTTCTCGGCCTTCAACCGGTCGACGAGCTGTTTGACCTTGTCGCCGTGCGCCCGATCGAGAACGAGCACTGCGTCTTGCGTCGTGACGACCACGACGTTGTCGACGCCGATAACGCTCGTCAGCTGCTCGTCGGAGCGAACGTGGACGTTCGTCGCGTCCATGATGATGCCTTGGCCGCGGATCGAATTGCCATTGCTGTCGCATTGCGCCAGTTCGCAAACGGCGGCCCAGGTTCCGACATCCGACCAGCCGATGTCGGCCGGGACGACCGCAGCTTTCTCGGTTTGCTCCATGACGGCGTAATCGATCGATATTTTTGGGGCGCATGCGAAGGATTCGCGATCGAGAAGGAGAAATCCAACATCGTGGCGCGCCTTCGCCAGCGATTCGCAGGCGGCCTTAAGGATCGCCGGCGAATAGCGACTCAGTTCCTCCCGCATTACATCGGCGCGGAAGAAAAAATTCCCGGCGTTCCACAAACATCCCGCGGCAAGATAGCTCGCCGCGGTTGCCGCGTCGGGCTTTTCGACGAAGGCTTCGACTTTGAGAACCGTACCGTTCTCCACCACCGCTTTGCCGGTCTTGATGTAGCCATAGCAGGTCGCCGCCTCGCTGGGTTTGATTCCGAGCGTCACAATATAGCCGCGCGCCGCAGCCTCCACCGCTTGCCGGCATGATTCGACGAAGCCTTCGCGGTCCCTCACCATGTGATCGGCGGCGAGTACCGCGACGATCGTTGCGGGATCAGCCTCCACCGCGAGTTCGGTGCCGACCGCAACGGCAGGCCCGGAGTCGCGGCGTACCGGTTCCAGCACGATGCGGACTTCGCGATCGATCTCCTTTAACTGCTCGGTGAGCAGAAATCGGTAATCCTGGTTGGAAATAACGATCGGCGTCTCGAACAGCGGATCGGCCAAATTCTCAATCGCCATCTGAAAGGTCGAACGCGTGCCGAGAAGCGGAATGAATTGCTTGGGAAGGCTCTCGCGCGATTCTGGCCAGACTCGCGTGCCGGAACCACCGCACATGACGATCGGAAGGATTCGCAATACTTTGCCCAGTCGCGATGAATTTGCGCCGGCTTGGCGGCTCGCTCTTTAGAGCTTCGCGCTATACTAACCGCTTGCGGGGCTTCTGAACAGGTCACCCGTTTCACGAATAGCAACGAACTTAATCTTCAATTGAAGCGCCGCCTTTTGCATGACCCTTTAGAGTTTGCTCCAAAACGGCTTGACTTTAGCCAAAGCGCGCCGCGCTTTCCCGGCTTTGCGTAGGAATTCCGTTTCCGAAGCATCAACGCTGGCGGCAAGCGTTTCAATCGCCGCAAGCTCGGCCGCCCGGTCGGTGCCGACCTCCTGCCGAAGACACGCGAGGAAGCGCTGCGCCGTGCGCACGTCGTTCTGCTTGCCCAAGACCGTCTGCAGATCCTTAAGGGCGGCGATAAAAACTCGAAATCTCTTCTGCGCGGTCTTCCGGTGTGCCCGCTTGCCACCCGGCGCTTTAACCAACGCCTCGAAGAATTCGCTGCTATAGCGCAGGTTCTTGGCCCGGATTCGGATATGGTGCCGCTGCTCCTGGTTCGCCTCCTCCAGTTGCGTGCAACGCTCCTTGAACTTGTGTGCGGCTTTGGCGAGCTTGCGTTTCGCGAACCGGACAATTTTCTCGCGCCGCCGGATTTTGCGCTTGGGATCGAGACTCCAATCGCCGGCTTCAATCCATCCGACGATGCGCAAGAACAACGCCGCGGTCGAAGCCGCCGAAAGCGCCGCAACGAGCTCGTCATAGGCTGAATCGCGGCGCGCCTCGATGCTACGCAGCAAGCGTCCGGTTGCAGCCGGTGGATCACGACCGATCGTCGGCACGATCACGTCGGCGATCAAGACATCAAGATCACGCGCTTTCTGCAAACACGCCGTGAGCAGTTTGAGAGCGGGCCGCAGCTCCTCGCGCCCGCTACCAGACACAAGCGAGGAAAACAACCGCAGGCTCGTCGATAGCCGGCGCAGGGCGACGCGGCATTGATGCACCGCTTCCCGATCGCGTTTCCCGCGGACCGCGGCCTCATTAGCCAGGAAATGGTCCACACAGGCGCGCGCAATGGTCCGAAATGCCGTTGCGGCATCCGTGCTCGCGGAGAGTTTCGGCGCAACGGCCGTGATATGCGATTCGCGCAAAACCGCGCAAAAGCGATAACCGCGTAGCGCGATCTCTTCGGCGCTCATCCGCAGCTTAGCCGAGATCTCCGTCAGCAGTTGAAAGAACTCCGTCGGTTCGCCTTTGCAGCGGAACGCGGCGGTCGCATACGATGCCTGGCTGCGGCTTGCGGTAATACGGGCGCATTCGAGGCGAATTGCGACGGTCGTACGGCCGATACGCGCATCCCACGGGGTTGCCTGGGTCTCGATCTGAAAGAGAATGCGCAGGCTCTGCAGCGCGTCGCGGTCGCGCAGCAAAGCGGCGAACCAATGGCACGCCGCGGCCGGGGTCGCTGCGGACAGCGGCTCGACGCAGTACTCCCAGCCCTGCGGCGCCGGCAGGCCGGCGGCTGTACTGCCTACCGCCGATTTCACATCCTCGGAGGTAATTTCGCCGCCGCGGCGGATGGAAAAGGCTAGGCCGCGGTTGCCGATCTCGGCTCGTTGCGTGTCGATATAAAGAGCGAAATCCCGTGTTTCTTCGGCCGGTTTCGCGCCAAATCGGGTGAAAGTCTCCTGCAACCAAGCGCAGTCCCGCGGGTCGAGATCAAACCGGCACGAGATGTCGCGGGTCCGACGCATCCGTACTCCATGCCGATCATCCAACACGGCCGCGCGTGATCCCGACCCGCCGACGCGACAGGACCGTCGGCCAAAACAAAGGCTCAGGTCGCGAATTCGATCGCGGCGCCGGCGCTCATCATGTCGACCGCACCGCGAACCGGTGAAAATTTCAGGCGGGGACGAGATTTCGGCGACCGTGCAGTGGAGCACCCGTGCTCCCAGGATTCAAGACGTTTTGGGTGGCGCCGCGAGCGGCGATCTCGCGCAATGATTTTACAGGGGTTGCGGGAGCGGTTTAATTCGGCGCGACGAAGTTTGACGCGCCGGAAAGCAAATGTTCGGCTTGCGCTACCATTTTCGCAATCGTGCGGGCGGCGGGCGGTGCATCGTGGATCAGTCCCACGGCCTCGCCCGCAAATACGCCTGTTTCCTCGGCGTTGCCGGAGCGGAAGGCCTGCCAATAGCGTTCGGCTTGCGCGGTCTTCGTCGGCGGATCGAGCAGCCCGTCCTCGCGTCCATGCCAATCGGCAACGAAATGCGTCTTCAGCGCGCGCCCGCTGAAGCCGGACGGCCAATCATAGCCGCGGACCAAATCGATGACTTTGGTCTTGACCGTCGCATCGCCGTCGGCAGCGAGCATAGCTTTGATAAAGCCCGGCGGCGCGAGCGCCTCGGCGCTTGCCATGAGCCGCGAGCCGATGAGTACGCCATCGGCGCCGAGTAGAAGAGCCGCGGCAAGGCCGCGCCCATCGGCAATTCCACCTGCGGCAAGCAGCAAACAGTCGGGCGCGGCGCCGGCAAGATAATCGGCGATTTCCGGCGTCAGCGTCAGGGTAGCGCGCGTGCCGCCGTGGCCGCCCGCCTCTCCGCCTTGGGCAACGATCGCATCGGCGCCGGCCGCCACGGCTTTCCTGGCATGCGCCAGTGTCTGGACTTGGCAGAGGAGAGCGACGCCGGCACGTTTGATCTTTGCGGCGAATGGCTCCGGCTCTGCGAACGACAACATCAACGCCGCAGGCGCGCGCGCCAGCACGAGATCGAGCAGGTCCGGCTTGCGAGCTAGCGACCACGTGATAAAGCCACATCCGACGCGGGCATTGCCGGCCGCCGCGAATTCGCGCGCCAGCCATTCGGCGTCGCCATAGCCAGCGCCGATCAAGCCAAGCCCCCCGGCGCTTGTCACTGCCGCTGCCAGCCTGCCGCCGGCGACGAAGCCCATCGGCGCCGAAATGATCGGGTGCTCGATCCTAAAGCGCTCCGTGACGCGGGTACGCAAAGCCATCTAGGAAGCCGCCTCGGCGGTCAGGGAGAACGAGCGGCTGGGCGCTTACGCCGCCTTTTGTTGCGGCCGAACTTCTGTAGCGTAATCCTCGACGAAGGTGCGCGACAGGTTGCCCGGCGTGAATTTATAAGGTCCGATTTCGGACACCGGCGTGACTTCCGCGCCGGTGCCGGTGATGAAACATTCCTCGAACTTGTCGAGCTCGTCGGGCAAGATGCGTCGTTCGACGACTTCGATGCCGCGCCGCCGGGCGAGATCGATCACGGTGCGGCGGGTGATGCCGTCGAGGAAACAGTCGGCGATGGGAGTGTGCAGCGCGCCGGCGGCGACGAAGAAAATATTGGCGCCGGTGCATTCGGCGACGCGACCTTGCCAATCGAGCATCATGGCGTCGGCGTAGCCGCGCCGCTCGGCCCGGTGCTTCGAGATCGTGCAGATCATATAAAGCCCCGCCGCCTTGGCGAGACACGGCGCGGTCCGCGGATCCGGCCGGCGATATTCGGCGATGTCGAGGCGAATGCCTTTCATCTTCTCTGCGACGTTGAACATGCTCGGCCAGGGCCAGACGGCAATCGCCGTATGGATAGTCGAATTCTGCGCCGCCACCGCCATCATCTCGCTACCGCGCCAGGCGATCGGACGCACGTAGCAATCGCTTATATTATTCTTCTCAACGACGAGCTGCTTGGCCGCATCGAGTTCGGCGACCGAATAGGGGATCTCGAAATCGAGCGCGTTGGCGGAGCGTTTGAAGCGTTCGGAATGCTCGGTCGATTTGAAAATCTTGCCGCCGTAAGCGCGCTCGCCTTCGAAAACGCAGGATGCATAATGCAGCCCATGCGAGAGCACGTGCAGCTTGGCGTCACGCCACGCGACGAGCTTGCCGTTCATCCAGATGAGACCGTCACGCTGGTCGAAGGGCAGGACGGACATCGAGCCGCACTCCTTGGTTCGCCCCCGCCGCAGACTTTAGGTTTGACGCCGCGGAGATCGTAGGGTGGCGAAACGCCGATCCGCGGAGAACTTGACGGGTAGCAATCTTGCTGAAATATGTCAATATCACTGACTTAAATTCCCGGCACGCGGGTCCGCGTGGCAGATCGTGAGACCTGATTTGCAACGAGATCCTGAGGCGCGCAGAAACTTGGATTGATGTTGGCGATCTTGGTCTAGAGTTGAGGCGATCATGGACTCCGTGCCGCGCCGAAAAGCCTCCGAACCGCATCCGCCGGCGTCTCGGGTTACCGTTCCCGACGCTGCCGAACCCGAACCGATGTTCGATCTCATCGAGCTTCTGTTTTTCGCTTACCGCGATTTTGTCGGCGACGCCGACCGGCTTCTTGAGAATTACGGGTTCGGGCGCGCCCATCACCGGGTTTTGCATTTCGTCAGCCGGCGTCCCGGCCTCACCATCGCCGAATTGCTCGACATCCTGAAGATCACCAAACAGAGTCTCAATCGGGTGCTCAAGGAATTGCGCGACAAAGGGTATGTCGAGGTCCGCGCCGGCGCGATCGATCGCCGGCAGCGTCGGCTCTTTCCAACGAAGACTGGCGTCGCCCTGGCGCTGAGCATCGCCCGCTTGCAATCGCAGCGCTTCCGCCGCGTCTTCGGACAATTGCAGAAGAGCGCGCGCGCCGATGCCATCGCCTTTTTGCTGGCGATGATCGACCCGGCCGAACGCGATAAGGTCGCAGCCCTTGTGGCGTCCAGCGTGCGCCTGAAATCCTCGGGGCGTGAGCCGTGAACGAAGCCGCGAAGGAAGCGGTGCCGCCCGCGGACGACGCCGCGCATCTTCTCATCGTCGACGACGATCGCCGCATTCGCGCGCTGCTACAGCGCTACCTCGCCGATCGCGGCTATCGCGTCACGCTTGCCGGTAACGTCGAAGAGGCGATGGCGTGTCTGAAGAACTTCTCGTTCGATCTCATCGTACTCGACGTGATGATGCAGGGCGAGAACGGCTTCGATTTCGCGGCTCGCGTGCGCGCCGATCCGTCCGAGGTCGGGCAGGTGCCGATTCTGATGCTGACGGCGCGCGCCGAAACCGTCGATCGGATCACCGGATTCGAGAACGGAGTCGACGATTTTCTCGCCAAGCCCTTCGAGCCGCGCGAGCTTTCGTTGCGCATCGCCTCGATTCTGCGCCGTGCCCAGCCGCATCCCGTACCGGGACAGTTCAGCCGCGTGCAATTCGGTGGGTTCAGCTTCGATCTACAACGTGGCGAGCTGCGCCGTGGCGACGAGGTAGTCCGGTTGACCGAGCGTGAGCGCGATATGCTGCGACTGCTCGCCGAACGGGCCGGCGAGACGGTGACGCGTGAGGCTCTCGCCGGTCCGTGCATCGCCGGCAACGAGCGTACCATCGACGTGCAGGTCAACAGGCTGCGGCACAAGATCGAGCGCGATCCAGCCAACCCGCTGTATCTGCAGACCGTGCGCGGCGCGGGCTACCGGCTTATCATCGATCGCTGATGGCAAATCTTCTCACCAGCTTGTCGCTCCCCGACTATATCGCCAAACCGCGCGCGGTCTGGCGCAGCTTCACGCGTCGGTTGGCGGCGATCATGCCGAAGGGCCTCTATGTCCGTTCGCTGCTGATCGTCATCTTGCCAATGATCATCTTGCAGGTGGTCATCACCTACGTCTTCATGGAACGGCATTGGCAACTGGTCACGCACCAGCTCTCGAAGGCGCTCGTGCAAGACATTGCCTCCGTCATCGACGTCCACAACTCCTATCCGCAGGACGCGGGCGACAAGATCCTGACGCGCATTGCTCAGGAACGGATGAACATCGACATCGAATTCATGCCGAAAGGGCCGTTGCCGCCGCCCTTGCCGAAGCCGTTCTTCTCGATCGTCGACGTTGCGCTCTCGAACGAGATCCGCCGGCAGATCGGCCGGCCGTTCTGGCTCGATACCGTCGGCCGTTCGAATCTCATTGAGATCAGGATCCTGCTCGACAATTCCATTTTGCGGGTAGTCGCCTATCGCAGCGCCGCCTATGCCTCGAACTCCTACATCTTCCTACTGTGGATGTTGGGGACGTCGTGCGTGCTGATCATCGTGGCGCTTGTTTTCCTGCGCAGTCAGATCCGGCCCATCTTGCGGCTCGTCACCGCGGCCGAGGCGTTCGGGATGGGCCGCGACGCGGAATTAAAGCCGCGTGGCGCCCGCGAAGTGCGGCGGGCCGGCTACGCCTTCATCGAGATGAAACGCCGCATCGAGCGCGCCATCGAGCAGCGCACCGCGATGTTGACCGGCGTCAGTCACGACCTACGCACGATTCTTACCCGCTTCAAGCTGTCGCTGGCGCTGATCGGCGATGATCCCGAGGCGCTCGAGATGCAAAAGGACATCGAGGAGATGCAGCGCATGCTCGAAGCCTATCTCGCCTTCGCCCGCGGCGACTCCGGTGAAGCCACGGCGCGCGTCGACATGCGTAAATTTCTCGACGGCCTGCGCGGCGAAGCCGAGCGGCACGGCGCGGATGTGACGGTTGCCTATTCCGGCGACCCGTTCGTCATGATACGCCCGGCCGCTTTCAAACGTTGCCTCTTCAATCTGATCAGCAACGCTCTTGCGCATGCGCAGAACGTGCAAATCGAAGCGCAGCGCGATCAGCGCTTTCTCACCATCCATGTCGACGACGACGGGCCGGGCATTCCGGCCGATCGCCGCGAGGACGTCTTCCGACCGTTCTTCCGGCTGGACGCGGCGCGCAACCAGGACGCCGGAGGCACTGGCCTCGGGCTTGCAATCGCCCTCGACATCGCCCGCTCGCACGGCGGCGACATCACACTTGGCACCAGTCCGCTGGGAGGGTTGCGGGCGACGGTGCGCGTACCGGTATGACTCCGGGAAGAGAGGGCTATCGGATCACGGCGGCGGCGGGGAATCCTCGTGGGTGCGGCTACCGCCGTGGCGGCGCTCGAAGAGAGCGCGGGCGATCGAGAAAAGCGGCGCCGTCAGACGGTTCAGATCCTCGGCGTGGGCGATAAAGCGGCCGCCGCGAGTCAGTTCGCGATCGAGCACGCTCAGAGTCGGCGCCAGCTCCGGGTCGTCGTCGGAAAACCAGGTGCGCATGAGGCGCCGCCAGGCGATCACGAGGCCCTGCAGCTTGAGCGCACCGACGGGCCCTTCAGAATCGATCCCCGCCGCCTCGAGCATGAAGCGCATCGAGTTGATCATCAGCTTGTTCAGCGCCAGGGCGGCAAACGGATCGCGCCCTGCCCATTCATGAATCCCTTCGAGCCCGACTTTGTAAGGCGCCAGCGCATCGAGGCGGCGCCGCAAGACCGCGATGAGCCTTTCCTTGGCAGGCTCGTCGGCCGGCGCGGCGGGCGCGTCGTCGAGGACGATCTTGTCGATCTTGCGCAAAAAGGCCGCCAGCACGGCGCCCTTCGACGGAAACAGGTCGCGGAAGGTCGAGAGCGACACATTGGCTCGCGTCGCAACGTCGGCGAGCGGAATGTCCTCCCAGTGCCGCTCCCCGGCGAGTTCGATCAGGGCGCCGATAATCGCGTCCTTCGGATCCGCGGGTGGCGGTGCGGCGCTTGGTTCGCGTGCTGGCACGTTCGCCTCCCTAGTGTCCACATGGGACTTGCGGGGAAGACTAGAGCGCCGGCGACGACAGTCAAGCTTGTGCGCCGCGTCGGAAAAGCGGGCGTTCGCCGCGGTTTAGCCCGAAAGCTCTTGGGCGCGCCGTTTGGCCGCCGTGACCGCGTCTGCAATCAGCTTTTCCAATCCAGCTTCGCCGCTGAGGATGGCGAGCGCGGCGGCGGTCGTGCCACCGGGTGAAGTGACGCTGGCGCGTAGCTCGGCTGGCGAAACTTCCGGTTGGCGCGCCAGCAAAGCGCCGGCGCCTTCGATGGTCGCCCGGGCAAGCCGCGCCGCGAGATCGCGCGGCAAGCCGGCGGCGACCCCCGCCGTCGCCAGACATTCGGCGAAATAGAACACGTAGGCCGGCCCGGATCCGGAGATGGCGGTGACCGCGTCGATCAAACCTTCGTCGGACAGCCATTCGACGCGCCCAACGGCGGCAAGAAGCGCGTCGGCAGTCTGTTTCTGCGCCGCCGTCACGCTGGCGGAAGCCACTGCCGCAGTGATCCCGCTGCCGATCGCGGCGGCGAGGTTGGGCATGGCGCGCACGATCGCGCCCGGCAGGCGCTGCGCAAGGTCCCGGATCGTCTTGCCGGCCAGAATGGAGATGATGAGCGTATCTTGGCGCGTAAGCGGAGCGAGCGACGCGGCAACCTCGTCCAACACCTGTGGTTTGACGGCGAGGACAAGGACCGAAGGAGGCGTCGCCGGCAGCCCTAGCGCGACGCCACGCGCCGTGCAGAGCGCCGCGATCGGCGGGGCAAGTTGGGGCTCGAGCACGCGAATGCACGCCGCGTTGAAACCGCGATCGAGCCAGGCCTGCAGCAAGGCGCCGCCCATCTTGCCGGCGCCGACGAGCAACAGCGAGGCGATTTCCCCGCCGGTAGCCATTTACGCTTCGCCTTTCGTCTCCAACATGGCCGTGTCGAGCGCTTCACGGCCGCTCTTGCCGGCCCAGACCACGAATTGAAAGGCCTGATAATAGCGCTCGCAGGCGGCGACCGCACTGGTCAAGGCCGCCTCGCATTGCCGCGCGTTGAGCGCCGCGCCGCCGGTCAGGAGCATCGCATGGCGAAACATGATCACCCCGTCCTGCGGCCAAATATCGAAATGGCCGATCCAGAGCTGCTCGTTGATGAGCGCAATCAAGGCGAGCATCTCGCTGCGTCGCGTCTGCGGCACTCTGAGGTCGAAGGCGCAGGCGACATGCAGCGCCTCCATGTCCACGAGCCAGGTGAAAGCGATATTGTATTCTGTGAAGGCGCCGGCCACGGCGATCGATATTTCATCCTCTTCGTCGCGGTCGAACGACCACTGATTGTGAGACGCGATCCGTTCGATCTGATCGACGGGATTTTCGGTTTGCGTAAGTTCAATTTGCGAAAGCATGCCGATGTCCTGAGAATGATGATTCGACCGCCGACCAAACTGGCCCGATACGCCGGCATTCGACCGCTTCGGGCCAAGCCAACGACCGGCCCGCAAGCGAGCCGTGCGGCCTCCACGCGCATGACCGGAATGAATAGTGCGGCTGTCACCTGCCAAGGCGCAAGTTATTCGTCGCGACTCACGTCGAAGATACAGAATCACATCGTGAGGTGATTCTGCAACAGCTCGACGACATCAAAACGCGTTGCGCACGCAAACTGTTTGTCGACGCGGCTCGTCGCTTGGCGCCGATTCCTTCACAACCGGAAGAGATCGTCCAGAGGACGCGCGGAGAAGACTCGTGGATCGCGCAGGCGCGCCGGGGAAAACAGTGGATAAGCGCTGCCGCATAATGCAGCGGCCCTGCTCAAATTGACCAGTCGCCGGAATCGTCGAAACGCTCGATATAGAAGCGCTCGACGAGGTAGGCGATTACTCTGGCGCTCGACTGCTGGGCCGTGGTGTCGCCTTGCCCGAGCACGAGCTCAGGCGCAGCGGGGGTTTCGTAGGCCTGATCGACGCCGGTGAAATTTTTGATCTCGCCGGCAAGCGCTTTTTTGTAGAGACCCTTGGGGTCGCGCGCCATGCATTGCTCGAGCGGCGTATCCACGAAAATCTCGATGAATTCGCCCGGCGCGAGAATATCGCGCACCATCTGTCGTTCGACCGCAAACGGCGAAATGAAAGCGCAGAGAACGATAAGGCCGGCGTCGCTCATCAGTTTCGCGACTTCGCCGACACGGCGGATGTTTTCGAGGCGGTCGGCGGTGGAAAAGCCGAGGTCCTTATTCAAGCCATGCCGGATATTGTCGCCGTCGAGCAGGATCGTGTGTACGCCGCGCGCGTGCAATTGCTGCTCGACGAGATTAGCGACGGTCGATTTGCCGGAACCGGGCAGGCCGGTGAACCAAAGAACGGCCGAGCGCTGGTGCTTCATCCGCGCCCGCGCCTCTTTGACGATCGTGAGGTCCTGCGGATGAATGTTCGTCGCCCGCCGTAGGCCGAAGGCGATCATGCCGGCGGCCGCCGTCGCGTTGGAAAAGCGATCAATGAGAACGAACGCACCCGTCACACGATTTTCGGTATAGGGATCGAAGGCGACCGGCGCGGTGGTGGCGAGATCGCCAAAGCCCACTTCGTTCAGGCTCAAGGTCTTGGCCGGATGTTGGGCGAGCGTGGTGACGTCGAGGCGATATTTGACCTCGGTCACGCTGACCGGAATCGTGCGGGTGCCGATCTTCATCAGGTAGGAACGGCCGGCCAGCAGCTTTTCGTCGCCCATCCAGATGAGATTGGCGGCGAATTGGTCGGCGACTTCAGGGCGCGCGTGGGGTGCGGCCAGTACATCGCCGCGCCCAATGTCTACGGTATCAGCGAGGGTCAAAGTGACGGAGTCGCCGGCATACCCGACATCGAGATCGCCGTCGGCCGTGACGATGCGCTCGACGCGGGTCAACTTGCCGGAGAGGGCGACCACAACCTCATCGCCAGGCCTGATTTCTCCCGATGCAATCGTTCCGCAAAACCCGCGGAAATCGAGATGCGGCCGGTTCACCCATTGCACCGGCATACGAAACGGCAGCGAGCTGCGATCTTCCTCGACGCTGATCGTTTCGAGATAGGAAAGGAGACTGGGCCCCAGATACCAGGGCGTTCGCTTGCTTCTTTGCGAAACGTTGTCGCCGAAACGAGCCGATATGGGGATGGCGACGCAGGTCGCAAATTTAAGCGGCGCCGCGAAGGAGGCAAAATCAGCGGCAATCTTTTCAAAAGCCATCTGATCGTAACCGACAAGATCGATCTTATTGACGGCGAGCACGACATGAGGAATGCCAAGCAGCGAGACGATCGCCGCATGCCGATGTGTTTGGGCGAGCAGTCCCTTGCGGCCATCGACGAGCAGCACGGCGAGATCACAATTCGAGGCGCCGGTCGCCATGTTGCGGGTATATTGTTCGTGGCCGGGCGTATCGGCGACGATGAAGGCGCGCGCGGCGGTCGAGAAGGCGCGATAGGCGACGTCGATGGTGATGCCCTGCTCGCGTTCGGCTTCGAGCCCGTCGACGAGCAGAGCGAAGTCGATGTCGGCGCCTACAGTCCCATGTTTCTTCGAATCGCGTTCAAGCGCGGCGAGTAGATCTGCGTGAATGAGCTGCTGTTCGTAGAGGAGCCGGCCGATCAAGGTCGATTTGCCGTCGTCCACCGAGCCGCAGGTCAGAAAGCGCAAGGTCGGAAGCGTTGCCCCGCGTTGTGGCGCGGCGCGCTTCTCCAGCATTCGGGTTTCGACGGCTTCGTTCATTAAAAATAGCCCTCGCGCTTTTTCTTCTCCATCGATCCCGTTTCGTCATGGTCGATCAGCCGCCCCTGTCGCTCCGAGGTGTTTGCGTTGCGCATCTCCGCCAGGATGTCGTCGAGCGTAACGGCGTCGGAGCGGATCGCGCCGGAGAGCGGATAGCAGCCAAGCGTACGGAAGCGAACGCGCTCCATGCGCGGCTTTTCGCCTGGCTTGAGGGGCAGGCGTTCGTCGTCGACCATGATCAGCGTTCCGTCGCGCTCGACCACCGGCCGCTCCTCGGCGAAGTAGAGCGGTACGACGGGGATCGACTCGGCCGCCGTATATTCCCACACGTCGTACTCGGTCCAATTGGAGAGGGGAAAGACGCGCATCGATTCGCCGGGTTTGATCCTGGTGTTGAATAGCCGCCAGAGTTCCGGGCGCTGGTTACGCGGATCCCAGACGTGCGCCGCGGAGCGATGCGAGAAGATCCGCTCCTTGGCGCGGCTCTTTTCTTCGTCGCGACGCGCGCCGCCGAACGCCGCGTCGAACCGATATTTGTCGAGCGCCTGACGCAAAGCCTCGGTCTTCATCACCTGCGTGTGCAGCGCCGATCCCGAGGCGACGGGGGAAATGCCGCGTTTCAGCCCCTCTTCATTGGTGTAGACGATGAGATTGAGCCCAAGGCGCGCCGCCGTGGCATCGCGGAAGGCAATCATCTCTTTGAATTTCCAGGTTGTATCGACATGCAACAAGGGGAACGGCAGCTTTCCTGGAAAAAACGCCTTCCGGGCGAGGTGCAGCATCACACCCGAATCCTTGCCGATCGAATAGAGGAGCACCGGACGGGCGAATTCGGCCGCAACCTCGCGGATGACGAAAATGGCCTCGGCTTCGAGCTGGCGAAGATGCGCAGAGAGGCGGCTATTCACAGAAATTTTCCGGTTGAATTCTGATTTTACATCGCGACTGCTCTTATCCGCTGGCCTTTGTGGGCGCAATGCGCATTCGCGGCCCTATCACGTCTGGGCTTTCCGTGCGGCCGGCTTCAGCAGCAAAGGCAGACCGGCGACGACGAGCACCACGGCGTCGCAGACCATCGCGACGCTTTGGTTAAGGCGGCCCTGCGCGTCGCGAAACTGGCGCCCGAGTTCCGTGTCGGGAACGATTCCGAGCCCGACTTCGTTCGAGATGAAGATGGCGGGTCCGGCAAGGTTCTCGATCGCCGCGGCGAGCCGCTCGCCTTGCGCTTCGGGATCATCCCCATGGTGCATGACATTGCTGAGCCAAAGCGTCAGGCAATCGATGAGCAGAATTGTGTCCGCCGCCGCCTCGCGCTGCACGGTATGCACGAGCGCCAGGGGTTCCTCGATGACGCGCCAGCCGCCGCCGCGCGTCTGCCGGTGCGCCGAAATTCGCGCCGCCATCTCGGCATCGCCCGCTTCGGCTGTTGCGATCAGCACCCGGGCTTTGCCGGATCGTTCGGCACATTTCTGCCCATAGCGGCTTTTCCCGGAGCGTGCGCCGCCGATCACCAAAAGGCTGCGAAACTCGGGGAATTCATCCATAGAATCTTCCCCGCCGCGAAGCCGCCGGCACCGTAAGGCTTGACAACCGCCGCGCCGGACCGCGAGACCAGATTATCCGCGTTCCGCAAAGATCCCGAAGATGCGACGTTTCGCCCAGCTGGTTCTCTCGTTCATGGTTTTCACCTACGCGTTCGCGGCGGCCGCCGACGAGCGGGTCGTGAATGTCTTCGGTTGGAGCGATTACATCGATCCGTTGGTGCTCGAGGATTTCACTAGCAAAACCGGCATCAAGGTCGTCTACGACACCTACGACTCGGATGCGGCGCTTGCGACGCATTTGATGCTCGCCAAGGGCGACTACGATGTCGTCATTGCTTCCGGTTCCGTCCTGCAGAAAGCGATTGCCGCCGGCCTGCTGCAAAAGCTCGATAGGCGGCAATTGCCCAATGCCGGCAACCTCTCGCCGCAGATCATGGCACGGCTCGCCGTCGACGATCCCGGAAACCGCTATGCCGTCAACTACGCGTGGTTTACCGCCGGAATCGCTTTCGACACGGACAAAGCCCGCGCCAGGCTCGGCGGCGAATTGCCGGATTCCTGGAACATCATCTTCAAACCGGAGATCTTGAAGAAATTTGCCGACTGCGGCGTTGAAGTGCTCGACGACGCGCAAGACCTCTTCGCGATCGCCCTCATCTCTCTGAAGCTCGATCCCAATACGCGCAATTGGAACGATCTGCGGCGTGCCGCGGATCTTTTGAGGGGGCTCAGGCGGAACGTGAAAAAATTCCATTCCTCGGAATATATCAATGCGCTCGCCAATGGCGACATTTGTCTCGCGGCAGGCTGGTCGGGCGATGCCGCCTTAGCGCGCGATCGTGCCCGCGAGGCGGATAACGGCATCGATATTGGCTATGCGATCCCCCGCGAGGGAAGCGTGCTGTCCCTCGACAATCTC
>JBOHJJ010000058.1:0-14867 GCA_050728495.1 Methylovirgula sp. | reverse complement strand
CATCCCACCCTGTCGGAGACAATGCACCAGAGCGTACTCGACGCCTACGGCAGAGCGATTCACATTTGAGGCGCGCGTTGCGGAGATGAGAATGGTTTTCGATCTACGCGCCGGCGAGGGCAGGGCGCTTCGCCATCCCGAAAAGGCGCATCGGCCCGACCAGATCGGCGCGCCGAAGCCCGACTGGATCCGCGTCAAGGCGCCGGGCTCGGCCCAATGGGCGGCGACGCGAAACATCGTGCGCGACCACGGACTCGTCACCGTCTGCGAGGAGGCGGGCTGCCCTAACGTCGGCGAATGCTGGGAAAAGAAACACGCGACCTTCATGATCCTCGGCGATACCTGCACGCGCGCCTGCGCCTTCTGCAACGTGAAGACGGGCGTGCCCGGCGGGCTCGACCCCGGCGAGCCGGGACATATCGCCGCCGCCGTCGCCCAACTCGGGCTTGCGCATGTGGTCGTCACGTCGGTCGACCGCGACGATCTCGACGACGGCGGGGCCGAACATTTCGTCCGCGTGATCGGCGCCATTCGGGCGCAAAGCCCGGCGACGACCATTGAGGTTCTCACGCCCGATTTCCTGCGCAAAGACGGGGCGCTTGAAAAAGTCATCGCCGCCGAGCCCGACGTTTTCAACCACAATCTCGAAACCGTCGCCTCGCTTTATCCGAGCGTGCGGCCGGGGGCGCGTTATTTCCATTCGCTGCGGCTGTTGCAACGCGCCAAGGAGCTCGACCCTCTCACGTTTACCAAATCCGGGATCATGGTAGGGCTTGGAGAGCAGCATCACGAGGTGCTGCAGCTGATGGACGATCTGCGCAGTGCGGACGTGGATTTTCTTACGATCGGCCAATATCTTCAGCCGACCAGGAAACACCATCCCGTGGTGTCGTTCCTGGCGCCGGATGAATTCAAGGCATTGGAGAAGATCGCGCTCGCCAAGGGGTTTCTGCTCGTCTCCGCCTCGCCGCTGACGCGTTCGTCCTACCATGCGGCCGACGATTTCGTGAAGCTAAAGGCAGAGCGGGCGGTGCGGCGTGTTTCCTGATGCCGCGCTGCGACATGGTTTCGCAAATCGCGGAATTGAATTTGCATCCTGTTTTAACCAGAGGCCGGATATTCTATCTAACGAATCATGCCCAGGTTTCACACGAGCCGCATTGTTTCGCATCCCGCGGGCGCGATGTTCAATCTCGTCGCGGACGTGGAGTCCTATCCGAAATTCCTGCCGCTCTGCCGCGACCTCAAGGTACGCCGGCGCAGCCTGCTGGCGGACGGGCGCGAAGTTCTCATTGCCGACATGGAGGTCGGCTACAAGGCCATCCGCGAGTGTTTTACGAGCCGCGTGACCTTAGACCGCGAGAGACGCGAAATTCTCGTCGAATATATCAGCGGGCCCTTTCGCCACCTCGAAAACAACTGGCAATTCAACGAAGTAGGGCCAGATTCCAGCGATGTCGAGTTCGACATCGCCTACGAGTTCAAGAGCCGCGCCTTTGCTTTGCTGGTCGGCGGGCTGTTCGAAGCGGCGTTTCGCAGGTTTGCCGAAGCCTTCGAAAGCCGGGCCGATCTGGTCTACGGCGCCGGCTAAGCCGCCGCAAAGAGAAGGTCGAGCGCGGTTGCGACCGCCGCCAGACGGATCGCGCGGCGGCCGAGGTTGCCGTACCGCTTCTCCACCAGCTTGATGGCCCCGGCGCGGCCGCAGCCGAAATGCACCAGCCCAACCGGCTTTTCGGCCGAGCCGCCGTCCGGCCCGGCGATGCCGGTCACAGCCAGCGCGATCATGGCGGCGGAACGGGCGAGCGCCCCCTCCGCCATGGCTTGCGCGACCTCTGGGCTCACTGCGCCGAACCTGTCGAGAAGGGCGGGCGATACTCCAAGGTCTTCCTCCTTGGCGCGGTTGGAGTAGGTCACAAACCCGCGCTCCAGCACATAGGATGCGCCGGGGATTTCCGTGATTAGGCCGGCGACAAGGCCGCCGGTGCAGGATTCCGCCGTGACCAGCGCGAGACGGCGTGCCCGGTAGAGCGCGACGAGGCGTTCGGCGCACTCCAAAAGTTCCGGTGCGAAAGTGGAAACTGGGCTCATCATGCTCGTCAACTTGCACCCGGCGCCTCGCCGTCCCCGCAGCCATCCTGCGCGGCGGTGACGCGCCAGAAGCCGCGGGCGCCGGGCTCCGGAGCAGGAAACGGCGCCGATTTACGGCAACGGCCCGCGTGGCGCCACCACGCCGCCGGCTGATCGTGGCGACGCTCGGGATCGAGCCCGCTATCAGGTCGGCTCCAATACCTGCAGAGCGTACAGGTTATCGGGCGCTCCGGTCCTCGCGCGCCTTCTCCGCAACCGTCCGCGGCACGCGTCTCCGGCCAATGCGCCACCTCATCCATGCTCGGGCTTGCTGCGGGGGCATGGCGGCGGCAAAGGCCCTCCGCCGCCTCGCCGTGATCCCAATAGATACAATCGGCGCAATGGCAAATTCCTTCTTGCATCTTCTTCCCTCCTGTTGGCGCGATGCGCAGTTACGGATCGGCGTTGACCACCGCCAGTTCGGCCGCCGACCAATCGCCGCCGAGCGCCAGGATCAAGGCGACGCTCGTCTGCAAGCGACGCGTCTCGACGGCGAGCGCGGTGCGCTCCGCGTCGAGCGCCGCGGTCTGCGCCGTCACTACGTCGAGATAATTGGTGGCGCCTTCGCGATACGCGGTAAGCGCCAGGTCGGAGGCGCGCTGCGCAGAGAGGGCCGCGGCGGCAACGTCGTTCCCCTCGCTCTTCAAGGAACGGAGGTTTGCGAGATCGTCCTCGACCTCCTGGATCGCATGCAAGACTACGCTGCGGTAATGGGCGACGGTTTGTAGATAGGCCGCTTCCGTTGCGGCAAGCTGGGCGCGCCGCAACCCGGCATCAAACAACGGCAGATAGACGGTCGGTCCGACCGACCAGAGGCTATTGGAAAGCGAGAGCAGATTAAGCGCCGTGTCCTGGCCGCCTGCCATGCCGTTCAGCGTCAGCGTCGGGAAGAATGCGGCGCGCGCCACGCCGATAGACTCGTTGGCCGCCGCGGTCTCGCGCTCCGCAGCGGCGATATCCGGGCGGCGTTCGAGCAAGGTTGACGGAAGGCCCGGAGGAAAGGTCGGGACCACGATCGGTTTGGTGGTAACGGGAATCGAAAACGTCGACGCCGGCTGGCCGATGAGCGTGGCGATCGCGTGTTCATACGCGGCGCGCGGCCCGATGACGTCGGCGAGCAAAGCTTTGGCGCTTTCAAGCTGCACTTCCGCGCGTGCGACGTCGATCGGCGCGCCGATCTTGCCCGTTAAGCGCTCGCGCGTGAGATCGAGCGCCTCTTGATAGGCCTTCACGGTGTCCCGCAAAAGCTTCGTTTCGCGATCAAGACCGCACAAGCTCACATAGTCGCGCGCCAATTCGGCCTGCAGGCTGATTCGCACCGATTCGAGATCGGCCTTGCTGGCTTGCGCTTGCGCTTGCGCCGCCTTGACGAGATCGCGGACGCGGCCCCACAGATCCACCTCGTAGCTCGCCTGAATATCGATCGTATTCGCGCCGTAATAGGTGGGTTCGTTGGCCGAGCGCAGCGGGCGGTTCGCAGACTGTTTGTTGTAGGAAAGGTCCGTCTGGTGATTGATCGCCGGATAAAAGGCGGCTTGCGCCTGCGCGACGTAATCGCGTGCCTGCAAATAATTGGCGAGCGCCGCGGCGAGATCCGGATTGGCGGCTTCGACCTGCGGTTCGAGCTTGTCCAATAGCGGATCGTGGAAGCTGCGCCACCATTCGCCGTGCGGCTGGCCGTCGAGCGGTTGCGCCAACTTCCAGCTTCCGGCTTCCTTGAAATGCGCCGGCACTTCGACGACGGGGGGATGATAGGCGGGGGCTAAGTCACACGCAGCGAGCAAAAGCGCCGGCGTCACCGCCAGCCCAATCGGAACTCTCATCCAACATCCCCCGATTCCCGAAGCCTAGCGTGTGCTGACTTCGGGTGCGGTCCCTTGCTGGCCCGCGATTTTTACCTCGTCGCCGTCGGATATCGAATCCCACGGGCTTCTGATCACGCGATCGCTGGTAGTCAGTCCGGAGAGCACCTCGATCTCGGTACCAAGATCGCGCCCGACTTCGATTGGCTTCAGAACAACTTTGTCGCTCGCGCTGACCGTTGCGACCTTCGCCTGGTTTCTTCGGAATATGAGCGCGCTCGCCGGCAATCGTAACACCTCCTTGTTTGCCGGTAGCTCAAAATGTACTTCGACGAAAGAGCCCGGCTGCAACAGCCCGTCCTTATTATCGCGGCGGAGCTCAACCAGCAGAGAGCGCGATTTTTGCGAGATCGCGTCGGAAGTCGTCGCTATCGCGGCATCGAAGCTGCGATGGGGATATTGGGGGAGCTTGAGCGCTGCCTTCATCCCCGGATGAATCTGAGCGCTGAAGGATTGCGGCACGGAGACGTAAATGCGCATCTCGTGGACATCGGCGACCTTGAACAGCGCGACAGGGCTCGTCGGGGTCGAATTGACGAGCGCGCCGACGTTAATGTTGCGGGCCGTGACCACGCCGTCGAACGGCGCGACGATCTTTTTGAATCCCTCGAGCGCCTCGAGCCGCGCCACATTGGCTTTCGCCGCCACGACTTCGGCCTTGCTCGCATTGTATTCCCCGACTTTCTCGTCGGCATTCTGCTGGGAGACGGCCTCCGAGTCCCGCATCGCCTCCCAGCGCTTCGCGGTGAGCGCGGCCAGCGCGGCATTGGCCTCGGCCTTGCCAAGCTCGCCTTTCGCCTGTTCATATCGCTGGTCGAGATCCGGCGTATCGATCTCCGCGAGCAGGTCGCCGGCATTCACTTTCGCGCCGATGTCCTTGTACCACATCTTCACGTAGCCGGTGACGCGCGCATAGATTGGTGCCTGATACCAGGCTTCAACTTCACCCGGCAGTACCAATTGCTGATCGCCCACGCCGTGTTCTGGCCTCACGATGTCGACCGTCGGAATGGCCTGCGCATGTGTCCACCGCGCCAGGCTCGTCTCGCTCCTTTCGCGGCTGGTGACGCCGAAGAAGGCGACGGCGACCACTACGAGACCGGCAAGTATCAGGCGCGCCATGATTTTTCGGCCTAGCCTTTTCGAGTCGCCTGAAGACATTTTCGCGTTGTTTTCCATATCGGCCGGGTTACCTCGACGAGTCCGTCTCCACATTGGTTCGCCGGCCGCGAGAATGCAGCAGCGCGAACAATGCGGGCACGAACAACAGGGTTGCACAGGTTGCGCACAGCAGGCCGCCTATGACGGCGCGGCCGAGCGGCGCGTTCTGTTCGCCGCTGAGCGCCATCGGCAGCATGCCGAGGATCATGGCAAGCGCCGTCATCAGCACCGGACGGAACCGCGTGACGCCGGCATCGAGCGCCGCCGCGGCGGCATCGGCGCCTTCCGCCAATTTCTCGCGCGCAAAACTGATGACGAGGATGCTGTTAGCGGTGGCAACGCCCATACACATGATCGCGCCGGTCAAGGCCGGAACCGACAATGTCGTATGGGTGGTAAACAATATCCAGACGATGCCCGCCAATGCGGTCGGCAGGGCGCTGATGATCACGAAAGGATCGAGCCATGACTGGAAGTTGACGACGATCAAAAGATAGATCAACACGATGGCCAGGGCCAATCCCGCATAAAGCTGGCTGTAGGCTGCGTTCATGGTCGTCACCTGACCGCGCAAGATCACGGTCGACCCGCGCGGCGCTTGTTTGGCGGTCGCGTGCAGAATGTTTTGGATGTCGCCGGCGACGGCGCCGAGATCGCGTCCATGCGTGCCGGCGTAGATGTCGATGACCGGCTGAACGTCGTAGTGCGAGACGACGGCATCGCTCGTGCCGCGGGTGATCGTCGCAAGACCTCCGAGCAGCTGCGTCGCGTCGGTCCCGGTTACCGGAAGGTTTCTGAGCGTGCCGAGCGAATCCATCCAATACTGGGGGCTCTGAATGACAATCGGATAGGACACACCGGTCTTTTGGTTCAGCCAGAAGGTCGGCGCCGTCCGTAGGCTGCCGGCGAGCGTGTCCTCCAGGGAATCCGCGACGTCCCGCTCGGAGAGGCCGACGTCGCTGGCGAGAGAGCGGTTGACGTTGACATACAAAGTCGGGACGTTGAACGCCTGTTGGATGCGCGGGTCGACGATCCCTGGGACATCGGCGATCCGCGTGATGATCTTATCCGCATAGGCGCGATCTGCGTCGATGTCGCGGCCCGTCACCTGCACATCGATCGGTGCCGGCAGGCCGAAATTGAGGATCTGGGACACCATGTCCGCCGGCAGAAAGGCGAATGTCGTGCCGGGGAATGAACGCGGCAGCTGTTCGCGCAGCGTTTGGATATAGCCTTCGGAGTTCCGGGCGTGGCCCGATTTCAAGGAAATCAGGATGTCCGCGTCGGCGGGGCCTACGCTGCCTGAATTGGCGTAGGCGATGTTGATTCCGCTGATTGGCAAGCCGATGTTGTCGACGATATTGTCTAGCGCCGGCGGCGGGATGATCTGCCGGATCATAGCCTCGATCCGATCGCACAGACGCGCTGTCTCTTCGATCCGGGTTCCGGTCTGAGCGCGGATGTGCAGCTTGATTTGCTCGGCTTCAACCGAGGGAAAAAAGTTCCGGCCGAGAAAAGGCGTCAGGCTGAAGGAGGCAAGGACCACGGCCAGGAATCCGATAATGAATGTCCACCGGCGCGCCAATGCGAGCCGTAGCACGTCGCGATAGGTGCCGCGGATCGCCTCGAAGCGATGCTCAAATCCGCGTTGGAAACGCAACAGAGGATTGCGGCTTGGCGGCAGGCTTTCGCCGTGCGCATCCCTGGCATGCGCGGCCCGCTCGGCGAGCAGATAACGAGCCAGCGTGGCGACAAGCGTGCGCGACAATATATAGGAGAAGACAAGCGCGAAAACCACCGCCTTGGCCATCGGCCGGAACAGAAAGCCCGAGACGCCGCCGAGGCCGAGCATGGGGACGAAGACGACGCAGATGCAGAGTAAAGACACCGTGGCCGGAATGACGATCTGGCGCGCGCCGTCCATGATCGCAAGCTCGATCTCCTTGCCTTTTTCGAGATGCCAATTGATGTTTTCTATCGTCACCGTCGCATCATCCACGAGGATGCCGACGGCCAACGCCAAACCACCCAAAGTCATCATATTGATCGTTTCGCCGGTGGCCGAGAGCATTGCGATGGAGCCGAGCACGGCGAGCGGAATCGAGATGGTTATGATCAGCGTCGAGCGCCAACTGCCGAGAAAAATGAGAATCATCAACCCGGTCAGCGCCGCCGCGATCGCACCCTCCCGGAGAACGCTATCGACGGAGGCGTTAACGAAAGACGATTGATCGGCGATCGCCTTGATCTTGATGTCGGGCGGGAGCGATTCACGGATCTTCGGCAAAAGCGCCTTGACGCCATTGATCACCTGGAGCGTCGAAGCCGAGCCGGCCTTCTGGATAGTCATCAGCACCGCGTGCTTGCCGTCGACGCGGACCAAGTTTTGCTGGGGCGGCGCGCCACGATGCGCGAAGCCTACGTCGCGAATATAGACAACGGAGTTGCCGACCGCCTTGATCGGCAGATTGTTCAACGCGGCGACGCTCGTCGGCGCGTTATTCAGGGAAATGAGATATTCGAACCGGCCGATCTTCTCGGTTCCCATCGGGGTGATGAGATATTGCGCGGCAAGCGCATTGACCACGTCCTGCGCGGAGAGCCCGTAGGATTGCAGCTTCTGCTGATTGATGTCGATCTGAACCTGCAGCAGTTTGCCGCCATAGGGCGACGGCACGGCGGCGCCGGCGACCGTGGCAAGCCGTGGCCGGATGAAGTTCTGCGCGTAGTCGAAAAGTTGCGCCTGCGACAGCTTATCGCTCGACAAAGCGAGCTGCAGGACCGGCACGGTTGAGGCGTTGAATTTTAGGACATAGGGCGGGGTGATTCCCGGCGGCAGCAGCTTGAGCACCGTCTGCGAGGCCGCGCTGATCTGGGCGAGCGCCGCATTGATGTTCACGTTCGGCTGAAAGAAGACTTTGACGATGCCATAGCGCGTGAGCGACTGCGACTCGATGTGTTGGATGTCGTTGACCTGCGCGCTGAGCGTGCGCTCGTAGTAATAGACGATGCGGCCCGACATTTCATCGGGCGGCAGGCCGTCATAGGTCCACACGACGCTGACGACCGGGATGCCGATGTTCGGAAAAACGTCGATCGGCGTCTTCACCCAGGCCATTACGCCAAAGATGAGGATGAGCATCGCCATCACGACGAACGTGTAGGGACGCTGCAACGCGATCCTGACGATGCCGATCATCGACGTGCAGAACTCCTTGCGCTGCCGCTCCGTCGCAAGCCGCGCGGGGACTACGCTCACCGAGGAGACTTGCGGATCGAGGCACATTGCCGCCGGGCAACGCACGCCGGCGGGCATGCACGAATCGCGCGTGCGCCGCCGCAATCCAAGGTCGGCGCAAAAATAAACCGAGGCCGAGGAGTGAAGATACTAAATTAAAATTTCGATTTTCCTCGTTGAGCGACTCGCTCCAAGTGCCGGCAAAGTCTTGTCCGATTCCTACGCAATGTTAATGTTACCGAATACGCCGGAGAGTAAGGCCCACTTTGGTCCTTATTTGGGCCATTTGTGGATCTACTTTGCCGGGGATGCTCTAGACAGGGGTCATCGTCCGCACCGTGGCATGTTTCTCCGCCGCCTGCGGCCTCGGTTCGGCTCCCATACGCTTTGCGGCCATTTCGAAGGCCGCGCCCGGGGCAGTTTCGTCGAGCCGCAAGGCGAAACCGTGGAGTTCGGCGATGGTCGCGGCCATGCTGAGGCCCAAACCATGGCCCGGCATCCCGCCGTGTTCGACCGACCGGTAAAAACGCTGGAAGATCTTCTCGCGCTCGCTTACCGCGATGCCCGGTCCGGTGTCGGCGACGCGCACCAAACGACCATCCGGCCTGGCGGTGATGGACACGGCGCCCCCCTGCGAGGTGAACTTGATCGCGTTGTCCACAAGATTAGCGAGCGCTTCCCGCAGAAGGTCGGCATCGCCGGTCACGGGAACCGGTTCGGGCGCATCGATGCTGATGGCAATCGATTTGGCTTCGGCAACCGGCTCGTAAAGCTCGAACACTTCGCGGCAGACTTCGGCCAAATCGACGCGCTGGAAAGCGCTGCGCCGTAGCCCGCTCTCGATCTCGGAGATGCGCAACAGGGCGGTGACCGTCGCCAGCGCCCGGTCGAGGTCCGCAAGCGCCTGCTGGGTGGCGGTGCGCAGTTCTTTCTCCTCTGCGCTCGCAAGCCCGCGCTCAAGCCTGGCACGCATGATGGAAAGCGGCGTGCGCAGATCATGCGCGATGTCGTCGCCGACCGTTTTCACCTGATTCATCAGCCGGACGATTTCGTCCAGCATCAGATTGACGCCGCGCACAACGTCGTCGATGTCATCGGGTCTGCGGTGGATCGGAAGGCGTTCCTGCAAATTGCCGCGGATGACGCGATCGATTGCGTAGCGGATGGACTGCAAGCGGCGCGAGGCGCGCAGGCTCAGCACGGCACCGCCCAGCAGCGCCAGGAGGATCGCCGGCACGATGCCGATCGCCAGCGCCTGCAGCACCCAGCGGCGCAGCGCGTAAATTTCGTAAAGGCTGCGGCCGAGCAGTAGGATGCCGCCGTCGGGGCGACGCTGGGCGACGAGGATAATGGGTTCCGTCTCGGGGCCGGCATCGGGCCTGCGCATCTCGATGAGATGCGCCGCGCCGTCGGCAGGGATTGGCGGCATCGCGGTGACATTGCCGTAAATATGCCGGTGCGCGGCGTCGAAGAGCCCGACAAATTCCATCTGCCGCAAATCCCTTGTCAGGCGGCGTGCTAGCTCGCGTTCCAGCTGCGCGGTCGGTTCCTGCGCGGCTTTCGTCGCTTCGTCCACCAGAATGGCCCGCAGCCGCGTCGTGTCGGACGCTGCGACCTGCCAATAAACGAAACCGAATACGGCCGACGTCGACGCGGTGACGACCAGCGCGAAGACCACGGCCACGCGGAAGGCAGCGGAGCGGAAAATATCGTTAATCGCCATGCAGCATGAATCCGGCGGCGCGAACCGTTTCGATGAGCGGGGGTTCACTGGGAACGTCGATTTTGCGCCGCAGCTTGCCGATGTGCACATCGACTACGTTGGTCTGCGGCAGGGTGCGATAGTGCCAAACGTCTTCCAGCAGCATCGCGCGGGTGATGATCTGGTTCGGATGCCGCATAAAGTATTCCAGGAGATTGAATTCGCGCGGCAGGAGGCTGAGGAGCCGGTCGCCGCGCCGCACGCTACGATCGATGAAATCCATGGTGAGTGGGCCGACTTTCAAGCTCGTGGCGCGGGCATCGCTGGCGCGGCGCCGCAAGGCTTCAACGCGCGCGACAAGTTCGTCCATGACGAAAGGCTTGACGAGATAATCGTCGCCGCCCGCCTTAAGTCCGTGGATGCGCTCATCGACGGAGGAGAGCGCGCTGATGACGAGCATCGGAACCCGGTTGCCCTCGCCCCGAAGCATCTCGATCATCGACAGACTGTCAGTGCCGCGCAGCATGCGATCGACGATCATCACCGCTGGCGGATGGGCGCGGGCGGCGACGAGTACGTCCGCTTCGGTCTCGGCGATGCGCACCGCATAACCGTGGCGCTCCAGGGCGAGCGAGATCTCCTGAGCCATGTCGAATTCGTCTTCGACGAGGAGAATCGGCGGATGCGATGTGTTACCAGCCACGACATTCCCAATCTTCGGGCCGAAAAGCAGCGCGGCATGCGCCACTGCCAATCCGATCCGAATACGCGCCCGGCGCATTCAGGCAATGTGCGTTGCGGACCGGCCGATCATCTTGGCCGACAGGATACATCAAAACTTGGCAAAAAAGATCATCGAGCGGATGAAAACGTCGCCTTTGGCGGCCGCGAAAGAAGCCAAAAAAGCAAGCGGGCCGGAGCCCGCTTGCAAGAACTTGCGCCGAGCGCGCCGCTCAGTATTTCGCCACCAGCGACGGGGCCGGCGGCGCCGTATCGAACGGATAATAGCGGAATGAAGCATAGACCGCATTTTCGTCCGTGCTGCCACCGAGCGCGGGGGAACCCGCAGGCAGGCCCAGCGTACCAGGCTCCAGATCACGCTTGATATAGGCGTATTGCATGCCGAACCGAACCGAACCGAAGGAGCCCTGGTAGATTTTGTCCCAGAAGCCGCCGGTGATCTCCCACACGTCTTTGGTGACGCCGGTGCAGGTCCCGAATTCGGTGAAGCAGCCGACGTTGTCAATATCCGCTGGGTTGCCATAGCCGGCGTAACCGGGGAAGTATTGGGGAGAGAGTATCTTCTCGCCGCCGCCATTGGCATAAAGTTCAAGTTGCGGCGTCGCATGCACCGTGATGCCGGCCAGGAACATGGCTTCGGGGAGCGCCCGGAAGGTTCCGTCGGGGTTGAAAGTCACATCCGCTAGGCCGCCCGCGCCATAGCGCCCGATACCGCGGCCCCAAAGAGCCGAACCGGTAAGATCGACAAGCTTCGGCATTATCGGGACGATAACATCGCCACCGACGCCCCAGCCGGCCGTATCCGTATTCGTGGTCGCGCCACTGGTATAGGTGACGCGGTCATAAAAGTCCCGATAGAGACCGAAGACACCGAGATGCAGCCTGCGGTCGGCGACAGTCGGTTCCCATACGGCCTTTGCGATGATGTCGGGGACGTGATTGATCGAATAGGTCGTATCGCTGTCCAATAGGCCGCCTCCGATGGGGGTCTGCTTACAAGTGATCGAAGAGATCCCTGGAATTGCCGGTGAGGGCGCAACAAACCCGGAGGTCGTTGAGGTCGCTGTTCCCGACGCGCAGCCAGGAGTCTGCGGCATTTCGGCAGAAGCGGCGAGCCAGACGTCGTTGCCGAAATTCTTGGTCAGGCGAACGCCCGGCTGACGTGCCCAGGTAAAGCCCGCGACGTATTGCGCGTCGATCGTCAGCGGTGTGATTTCGTTGCGCGGCGTGATGCCCTTGCCCTGCAAGGTGGCGAGCGACCAGGTCTGACCGGCGAGGATGTGGAACCCGATGTCGTTCCAATCCACCGTCGCATAGATGTGGCGGATGCGCGGATTATAGGAATTGCTCTCGTTCGAGTTCGCCGAATTGGCGGAGCCGAGGAAGTCCATCTCGTAATAGCCGGACACGACCGTGCTCGGATTGACGTTACCCTGGATCAAAGTCGAGATGCGGCTTTGGCGGGCGGTGAGGCGCAATTCGTTCATATGCGCGAGCGGGTTGTTCAGGAGCGGAATGCCGCCGAACGGCGTGTCGCCGATATCGGCGCCTTGATCGCGCGTACGGTACACGCCTTCCATTGCCAGGAAGCCACCGGGCGTGATCGTGATTCCGTTGAGGTAGAACTTCTTGTCCCAAGGGTGCGGCGGTTCATAGGCCGGCGCTTGCGCTTGCCGGATTACCACGCGCGACACCGCGCGCTGTTGCCGGTCGACGCGCTTTTCCAGCGCCCTGATTTGCGCCTTCAGCTCTTTGATCTGCGTGGCTATGTCGGAATCGTCGGCCTTGGCGGCTACGGTTCCCGTGAGCAGCGCTGCGAGCGCCACGCCGCTGATGAGAGATCTGGATACGCGGCCGCATCGACGCCCAGCGAGCGTTAGACCGCTGCGCAGCTCCGCAGACGCGCTGCGACTGAACTTCGATGTTACTTTCACTTGGAGCCCCCTGAAATTCGGATGGAAGGTCCTGCACGGCCTCTTTGTTATCCAAGCGAAGTCATAAGGGCGCCCATCCGGAGTTTTGTGACAGTCCGTTTCGGGCTTTATAAAAATTATTTCATAAAATGGCATGGATGGGCTCAAGCCAATGATAACAAAGCTTTTTCATCGCACTGTCATAAACCGACTTGCCCAGATTCACGCTGAGTGTGGCGCTGCATCAACATTTTCCTGCGCGCGTATCGAAACGCGGAATCTCAAACAGACTGATCCATTTCCCAGGCCGCGGGTTCCGCCACGTCGAAAGGCATAATGAGTATAAGTTGCTACGTATATCTGCCTAAAGCGGATGTGATGCTCATGCGAGACTGATGGTCACTCGGCACAACATACAAAGTACTTGCTATACGTTTCTCATGGCAGCGGTTACGACATTCTATTCTAGTGAGAAGTTTGCGCGGCAATTTGGCCCATCGAAGTTCGAATGTTCAGGGCAGGGGCATGGCATCGATCTCGGCGAGCACGGCGCCAATGGCGTTCCTGACGTCTCCGAGCGCGCCCTGGCCGTTGAGCTGCGCGATGATGGCGTCTTCCAACGCCTCGGCTTCGCTGCTCAACTGCTCGAAACCAAACACGCCGCCGGCACCTGCCAAGCCATGCGCGATATCGCGGATGCGCCGCAGCGCGACCGGCGAATGGAGACGCTCGTCGAGGGCCGAGCCATAGGGGATGAGCGCCGCGGCGTCCATTTTGGCGCGGCATACAAAGGATTTGCACAGTTCGCGCCGCACGAAGGATTTATGCACCGCTTCGTTGGTCTCCGTCGGGAGATAGCTGCGCACCGATGCGACGAACGTCATCGGGTCGAATGGTTTGGCGATGACCCCCTCGGCGCCGAGCGAACGAAACTTCTCGAGTTCCTTGGTCTGCGCCCGGGCGGTCATAAAGACCACGGGGATATAGGAGGTGCGCGGGTTCTCGTGCAGATGTGCGAGCGTGGTGGGACCATCCATCGTTGGCATCACGACGTCGAGCAGGATCAGGTTGGGCTGCCAATCGGCGGCAACTGCGATCGCTGCACTGCCAGAGCCGCAGCTCTGCACCGCGAACTCGGGATCCAGCGCGAGCGAAGCTTCGACGACCGCCCGAATGTCGGGTTCATCATCGACGTGGAGGATGCGGGTCGGGCTCATGCGACTTCCTTTTCGCCGGCGCTGCCCGCTCGCTCGTTTGCCCGAGCAGGTATGGGTAGTCCAACGCGAAATAAGGTGCCGCCGCCCGGCGCGTCGGCGAAACTCAGCGTGCCGCCGAGCCGCGCGACGATCTCCTTAGCGATGCTTAAGCCGAGGCCGCTGCCGCTCTGGTGACGCGGCTCGGCGGTTTCGGCGCGCGCGAATCGTTCGAAAACACGCGGCTTGAATTCTTCGGGAATACCCGGTCCGCGATCGCGAATTGCGATGCTCACCGTCGCCGGCTGCACCGCGATCGCGACGTCCACCTCTGTGCCGGGCGGGGAGAACTTCACCGCATTCGATAGGAGATTGGTCATAACCTGCGCAAACCGATCCGGATCGACGTCGACCTCGCAATCGCTTGCTGCAGCCAATCGGATGCGCACGTCGAACGTGTCGGCAAAGCCGCGATTGACGTCGATTGCCTGTTCGACGAGCGCGTAGACGTTGACGCGCTTCAGATCGAAGGCGACGCCGCTCCGCTCGATCTTCCCAATGTCGAGAAGATCGTCGACGAGACGGACGAGCCGCTCGCTGTTGGCGTGAGCGATGACAAGAAGCCGCCGCGCGGCGGGCGGCAGTTCCCAGGCGGGATTGCCGGAAAGAAGCGCGAGCGAAGCTGCGATTGAAGTCAAGGGCGTGCGCAATTCGTGGCTGACGGTGGAGACAGCGGTCGCACGCCGCTCGCCCTCATCAATTTCGGTCCTCGACGCAGTGATATCTTCCATCATCCCGGCGCAGAGCGGGCGTTTGCGCAAAGCGGCGATCGCAAACATGCGGACGTGTACCCAGACCGTGCTTCCGTTGGGGCGCAGCAGGCGACACTCGAAATCGGCGCCGCCCTGCCGGGCGACGTGGTCGAGCAGG